>DATKKX010000001.1:0-8298 GCA_035542775.1 Phycisphaerae bacterium
ACAGTCCTGATCACCGGTGCCTCCAGCGGCATCGGCGCCTCGCTCGCCCGACGCTTCGCCAGGGCTGAGGCCAAGGTCATCCTCGTGGCCCGCCGCGCCGACCGCCTCGCCGAGCTGGCCGACGATCTGCGCGTCGGCGGCTTCGCCGGCCAGAGCGCCGTCATCGTCGCCGACCTGACCGAGCCCAAGGCCTGCGAACGCATCTACGCCGACACCCTCCTCGCCGCCGGGCGCGTGGACGTCCTGGTGAACAACGCCGGCATCGGCGAGTACGGCGACCTCGCCCACAAGGACCTCGCCGCCCTCGAGCACATGATGCAGCTCAACATGAACTCGCTGCTCCGCCTGACGCATTTGATCCTGCCGGAGATGATCTCGCGCCGCTCCGGCTGGATCCTGAACGTCGCCAGCACCGCCGCCTTCCAGCCCACGCCCCACATGGCCGTCTACGGCGCCACCAAATCCTTCGTCTTCAGCCTCTCTCTGGCTCTTCGCGAAGAACTGCGGAACAAGGGCATCGTCGTGACCTGCCTCTGTCCCGGCTCGACCCGAACCGGCTTCTTCGACCGCGGCGGCTACGAAACGCGCCGGAGAGAATTCACTCGACTGTCCGCCGACCCCGAGGATGTCGCCGACAAGGCCTACCGAGCCCTCGCCCGCGGCAGAGCCTTCTGCGTCCCCGGCGTCTTCAACAAAGTGACCACCTTCCTCCAGCGCCTCGTGCCCCGAACGACCACAACCAGGCTGGTCGGCAAAATCCTCGGGTCGGGTTCTTGACTCGAACTGCCGTCTCGTTGACCAGGCCGTCCACCTACACGGCTTTCTCGGTCCGGGGGTCCGCTACGCAAACGATCATCCCCCGTGATCGCCGCGATCGCGAGTCTCTAAACAATCGACGGAATTGCGAAAAACAGGTCCGCCGTGGCGCCGCGCTACCATGCGAGAAAGGCATCAATGAACCACTGAATGTCCGCCCCGTCGACCGTGCCGGAATTATCCATATCCCCTCGCGTGGCCGGGCAGCCGGCGTACTGGCTTGCGTAGCCGGCAGGATCCGTCAGGACCAGGACGAACGGCGCAATGTCAGCCACATCGACAAACCCGTCGCAGTTCAGGTCGCCTCGAGGTATCGCGCCCTGATATTCGTACGCCCCCATGTCCACGATCGGCGCCGTCCCGCAAGTGGTCGGAGCGTACGGGCAGTCCGCCGTGTCCGGGTCGTCGACGAACCGCGGATGGTCGTCCAGATCCTTCACGATGCCGCTGGGCACCGCCGAGTTCTTGCCCGCGTCGATGCACGGCGATCCGCCGGCCAATCGGTAATCATTGTCCTGCCAGGTATTCGGATCGTTGTCCGGCCCGTCAGGATCGACGAAGAGCGGGTCAAGGTCGATGTTGCCGATGCCACCGAACCCGCCCTGCACGTTGCAGTGGTTTGCCATCGGTAAGCTGCCGGAATAGGCGTAGAACTCGTGCGGCGTTTCGTTGCCCCAGAGGATGCAATTGGTCAGCGCCGGGATGGAAGAACCGCCGCTCCATACGCTGCTGCCCTCGGCGCCGAAGGCCTTGTTTCCGCTGAGCGTGCAATTGATCAGCGTGGGGTTCGACCCCCAGATGGCGAACACGCCTCCACCGCCTCCGGTGGAGCCGGAGGCCGTGTTCCCACTGATCTCGCAATTGACCAGCGTCGGACTGGACTCGTAGCAGGCCACACCGCCGCCGTTCACGCCGGTGTTCCCGCGGATCGTGCAGTTGGTCAGCGTCATGCTGCAGAAGCCGTTGCAGTATATGCCGGCCTGCCCGCCGGTGTTCCCGCTGATCGCGCAGTTGATCAGCGTCGGGTTGGACTGAGAGGCGGCCTGCACCCCGCCGCAACTGGAACTGCTGGGGGTCGTGTTTCCGCTGATCGTGCAATTCATCAGCGTCGGGCTGGCGTGTGATGTGCAGAATACGCCGCCTCCGCCGGTCGTGGAAGTGTTTCCGCTGATCACACAATTGGTCACCGTCGGGCTGGAACCGTTGCAGTACACGCCGCCGCTGCTGCCGGCATACCCGTTCCGGATGGTAAAGCCGTCGACGACCGAGGCGGCCGTTTCGCCATTCCAAAAGTAAAAGCCTCGCCCGCCGCCCTGGCAGTCGATGATGCAGGCCGCCGGGTCGCCGCTGGCGCTTCGCACGGCGATCGCCTTGCCCGCGAAGTTCAGGTCCTTGTTGCCGGCGCCGGTGTACACGCCGTCCGCCACGACCACCTGCTCGCCGGGCTGCGCGGCGTTAATCGCCGCCTGGATCGTCGCATACTCGCTGGGTACTTGGAGTATGACCACCTGATGTTCGTATGCCCCCATGTCGACGATCGGCGCCGTGCCGCAAGTGCCGGGAACGTACCGGCAGTCCGCCGTTGCCGGATCATCGACGAACCGCGGAAGGCCATTGAAATCCGTCACAATGCCGCTCGGCACCGCGGAGTTCTTGCCCGCGTCGATGCATGGTGAGCCGGCTACCAATCGGTAATCATTGTCCTGCCAGGTATTCGGATCGTTGTCCGGCCCGTCAGGATCAATGAACAGCGGATTGAGGTTGATATTGCCCGTGCCGCTGTGGCCGCCCTGTATGTCGCAGTAGCTGACCGTCGTCACGCCGCCCCCGACGGTGACCATCTCACACGGTGTGTCGCCCCAGAGCACGCAGTTGGTCAACGTCGAGTGGGATCCACCCCCGGCGTACACGCAGCCGCTGTACGCTGAGCCGGACGCTGTGTTCCCGCTGAACGTGCAATTGATCAGCATCGGGCTGGACTCGGTGCTGTACACGCAGCCGCTGTATTGCGAGCCGGTGGCCCTGTTCCCGCTCAACGTGCAATTGACTAGCAGCGGGGAGCCACCACACATGAAGAATATGCCGCTCCCGCCGTAAGAGCCGGAGGTCGTGTTCCCGGCGAGCCTGCAACTGATCAGCGTCGGGCTGGCCTCGCAGCCGGATAAGCCGCCGCCGCCGTTCGCGCCGGTGTTCCCGCAGATCGTGCAATTGATGAAGGTCGCTTCGGAGTAACTGCACCACACGCCCCCACCGGAGTACGTCCCGGTGTCCGTGTTCCAGCCGATCGTACAGTTGGTAAACGTCGGAACCGCATAGCTGACGCTGACCACGCCGCCGCCGCTGTAGGAACCGGAGCCCGTGTTCCCGCTGATCGTGCAGTTGGTGAACGTCGGGCTGCATTGGCTGCCCATGCAGTACACGCCGGCACCGCAGTTCTGGCCTGAGGCCGTGTTCCCGCTGATCGTGCAGTTGGTCAGCGTCGGGCTGCCGGTGCCGCAGTACACGGCGCCCTCGAAACCGGTATTCCCGCTGATCGTGCAATTGGACAGGGTCAGCCCGGAACCGGAGCAGTTCACGCCGGCGCCGGCAGGGTTATTCCCGTTGCGGATGGTGAAGCCGTCAACGACCGAGGCGGCCGTTTCGCCATTGTGAAAGTAAAATCCCCGCCCGCTGCCCTGGCAGTCGATGATGCAGGTCGCCGGGTCGCCGCTGACGCTTCGCACGGTGATGGCCTTGCCGCCGAGGCTCAGGTTCTTGTTGCCGGCGCCGGTGTACACGCCATTCATCACGACCACCTCGTCGCCGTCCTGGGCCGCATCAATCGCCGCCTGGATCGTCGCGTACTGGCTTGGCACGTACAACGTCGCGGCGTCGGCCGCTCCGCTTGGCACGAACGCCGGCACGATCAGCGCTGATCCAAAAACCGTCCACCAACTCCGTAAAATCTCGCTGGACATGGTTGCTCGCCTCCAACGGACCGGATCGGTTCTGCAATCGAGGACAGCATTATACCATAACGCAAGCCCAGCACCAAGACTTTAGCACCGCAATTCGCGGCCTCTCTCCCTCGCTCCGATGGCTCCGTAGGCAGTTGCGGGGTTTCGCTCGGCGGACTACACCCCTTGTCTTATTGACGGCTTCCCGGCCACAATGTCTCCGCCCGTGTCACCTGGAGACCGCCACATGTCCGATCACCCCGCAACCGAACAAGAGGGACTCGCCAAAGCTCAGCACTACCACTCCCTGTCGCCCGAAGCCTTGCGCTGGCGATGCGATCCGGCGACCTTGCCGTTCAAATCCACCAAGGACGTGCGCCCCATCGACGGCGTCATCGGTCAGGACACCGCCGTCGAGGCCCTCCGCTTCGGCCTGGAGATCTACGCCCCAGGGCAGAATGTCTTCGTCCGCGGCCTGACCGGCACCGGCCGAATGACCCTCGTCCGCCGCCTCCTCGAGGAGATGCAGCCCGCCTGCCCGCGAGCCAAGGACTGCTGCTACGTCCACAACTTCGCCCAGCCCGATCGGCCGCGCCTCATCGCATTGCCGCGCGGTCGGGCACCGACCTTCCGCCGTCGCGTTGATGAGCTGGCCGACTTCATCCGCGACGAGCTCGAAACCGCCCTGAGTTCCGAGGGCCTTGAGGCCCGCCGCGCCGCCCTCGAACAGGAGGCCCAGACGCAGATCGAGACCATCACCACTCCCTTCGAAAAGGCCCTCCGCGAAGCCGGCCTGGCACTCGTCAGTCTTCAGGTCGGCCCTGTCGCTCAGGCGGCTCTCTTCCCTCTCTTTGAGGACAAGCCCGTTCCGCCGGAAGAATGGGAGCAGCTCCGCTCCGCCGGCAAGGTCAGCGAGGAGCTCGACGCCCAGATCCGCGAAAAGCACGACGCCTTCGAGCAGCAGCTCCAGGTCGTCATGCAGAAGGTCTCCGAGATCCGCCGCCGCCTTGCCGATTCGGTGAAATCACTCCGCAGCCGCGCCGCCCGATCCGTCCTGACGGCCTTCGCCCAGAAGCTCCGGACCGAGTTCCCCGACCCCGCCGTGCAGGTCTTTCTCGACGAAGTCATCAACGATGTCGCCTCCGAGCATGCCCGAGCGCCGCGGGAAGACGAAGACATCACCCGCCAATATCGCGTCAACCTCATTCTCGCCCACCCGGGCGACAAGCCCTGCCCCATCATCATGGAAAACTCGCCCACCATGAGCAACCTGCTCGGCACCATCGACACCCGGTTCGACCGCGACGATCCCGGCCGCTCCGACCACCTCATGATCCGGGCCGGCTCGCTGCTCCGGGCTGACGGCGGCTACCTCATCATCGAAGCCCGCGACATCCTCCGTGAACCCGGCGCCTGGAAAGTCCTGGTCCGCACCCTCCGTGCCGGGCGGCTGGAGATCACCCCGCCGGAGCTCGAGTTCCCCTGGCGATTCCCGTCGCTCAAGCCCGAGCCCATCGATGTCAACGTCAAAGTCATCCTGCTCGGCGACTCCGAAACCTTTTACCTGCTCGATGAGTACGACCCGGACTTCCCTCACCTTTTCAAGGTCCTCGCCGACTTCGACAGCGAAATCGAGCGGAATGACGAAACCATCGCCCAATACGGCGGCGTCATCGCCCGGATCGTCACCGATGAGAACCTGCCCCACTTCGCCAACACCGGCGTGGCCGAGCTGGTCGAGCACGGCGCTCGTATCGCCAGCCGCAGCGACCGCCTCACCACCCGGTTCGGCCGCCTCGCCGACATCGCCCGCGAAGCCGCCTTTCTTGCCCGGAAAAGCGCCCACAAGCTGGTCACCGGCGAGGACGTCCGCCGTGCCATCCGCCGCTCCAAGCAGCGCGCCAACCTGCCCTCCAAGCGGTTCCTCGAGTTGCTCGCCGACGGCACCATCCGCGTCGCCACCACCGGCTCCGCCGTCGGCCAGGTCAACGGCCTCGCCGTCATCCACGCCGGCCCCCTTACCTACGGCTTCCCCTCGCGCATCACCGCCACCATCGGCCCCGGCTCCGCGGGCGTCATCAACATCGAGCGCGAAGCCGATCTCAGCGGCGCCATCCACACCAAGGGCTTCTACATCCTCGGCGGCCTGCTGCGATATCTGCTCCGCACCGAGCACCCCCTGGCTTTCCACGCCTCCGTGGCCTTCGAGCAGAGCTACGGCGGAATCGACGGCGACTCCGCCTCCACCGCCGAGATCTGCTGCCTCATCTCCGCCCTCACGGACATCCCCTTGCGGCAGGGCCTGGCCATCACCGGCGCCATCGATCAGGTCGGCAACGTCCTCGCCGTCGGAGCTGTCAACGAGAAGACCGAAGGCTTCTTCGATACCTGCCGGGCCATCGGTCTGACCGGCCGCCAGGGCGTCATCATCCCCAAGGCCAATGCCCGCGACCTGATGCTCCGCGACGACGTAGTCGACGCCTGCCGCGCCCACCAGTTCCACGTCTACGCCGTGGACCGCGTGCACGAAGCCCTGGAGCTGCTCACCGGCGTGCAGGCCGGCGAGCATGACGCCGACGGCAGCTACCCCATGAACAGCATCCTCGGCGTCGCCGTCACCCGGGCCTTCGAATACTGGATGAAGGCCATCCCCAACGTCGAGCCCGTCGAAGCCCCCTCGCCTCCCGCCGAAGGCCCATCCCAAGCCGACGGAGAATACCCCCCGTCCGACGAAGCCCCCCCGCCCGCCGAGTAAAGCCCACCCCCAACAGGCGTCTCGCCTTGTGGCCATCCTGGCTTTTCGTCGTTTCTGCTTGACACACATATTATATTAGGGTATAGTTAGGAATAGACAACAACGGTGCGCCCACGCCGGTCCGCACTCAATTGGTCGGAAAGGAGGATCCGAATGAGCACGACCGTCTGCCGGAGCAACCGCCTGAACGCCCGCATAACGATTCTCCCCGCGGCCCATCACCATAAGAAGTTGCGCCTGGTTGCGGCTGGTTGCACTTTTTTCGAGCCCCCGCAGTTGCGCCACTCGCCCGGAATTGCCCCTGCGTGCGCCGCTGGCAGCGGCATGGAATCGCGTTTTTGGGCTTCTTCACGGACTTGCGTGTAAGCAAGAACCGCAGCCCGGCGCGGCGAAAACCGGTAGCCACGGCGCGAGCCGTGGGTACCATTCCCACACGCCGCCCATGCGCGCGATAATGCCGGCCAAGGACCAATGGACACGCCGCCCCAAATACGAATCCTCCAGGCCGAGACCGACGCTCAGATCGCCGCCGTGCGCGAGCTCTTCACCGAGTACCGGCAGTTGCTGGGCGTTGATCTCAGCTTCCAGGCCTTCGCGGATGAGTTGGCCTCGCTGCCCGGCGCCTACGCCCCTCCGTCGGGCCGCCTGTTGCTGGCCATCCGTGACGACGTCTATGCCGGCTGCGTCGCGCTGCGGGCCTGGACCGCCGATGACTGCGAGATGAAGCGCCTTTACGTCCGTCCCGCCTTCCGCCGTCAGGGTCTGGGCCGGCGCCTGGTCACCGAGGTCATCGCCCAGGCCGTCGCCCTCGGCTACAAGCGCATGTGCCTCGACACGCTGCCCAACATGGAGAGAGCCCAGGACCTCTACCGCTCCTTCGGCTTCCAGGAGATCCCGCCCTATCGCTTCAATCCCGTCCCCGGCGCGCGGTACATGGCGCTGGCTCTGCAACGGTCCTGAGGGACCGCCGACCAAGGCGAGTGGCGAGATCGCGACGACATACTCGCCGTCCGTCAAAACGCCGAAATTGATGAGGCGCAGCCGGGGCAAGGGCATATAAGGAGAGGCCGTTGCCGAATGCCGGCGCTGAGCAACGGCTATCTCAGCAATTCGAAACCAGAACAGGAGAACAAAAATGTCGAGGAGATTGGCCTGTGCGATTGGAGCTGCTGTGAGTGCTGTGCTGGTCATCGGCCTGATCGCCGCAGCCCAGGACAAGCCCAAAGAAGGGGACAAGGAGAAGAAAATCCAGGAAGGCCAAGTGCCGCCCCCCGCCCTGACGTTGATCAAAAAGCTCGCCGGAACCGCGAAAATCGAGGAGTTTGAACAGAGTACCAAGCAGGGAGCGAAGGTCTACGAGGCCGAGTGGAAGACCCCCGACGGCAAGATGGAAGTCGTCGTGAGCGAGGCCGGTGACCTGCTGGCCACTGAAGAGGTCGTCCCCGCTGACAAGGTGCCCGCTGCCGTGAAAGCAGCAGCCGAGAAGGAAGCTGGCAAGGACGCCAAGGTCGAGTACGAGAAGAAGACAATCATCGTGTACCAGGCAAAGATCACGAAGGGCAAGGCCGAGAAGGTGATGCTCACTCCCACCGGGTCGCGATGGTGCTCTGAGGAGGAAGGCCGCGAGGAGGAACCCAACGAGCAGGCCAAAATCGCAATGGCCAAAGCCGTGGTGAGTCCGATGTCACCCCTGACCCAGGCCATCAAGCTTTACAGGTTCACCACGAACAAGTACCCGACGGAATTGAAGTAGCTGGTCGAGCGCCCGTCCGGCGAGGAATCCGAAAAATG
>DATKKX010000002.1:0-14552 GCA_035542775.1 Phycisphaerae bacterium
CGTCCAATTCCGCACCGGCAGCCCCAGCTCCTTCATCTTCTCCGCCATCAACCCGAACCGCTCGCTACCCGACAGCTCCGAGCCCGCCAGCCACCCCTGCCCGGCCAGCCAGTCGAAGTACTCCGCCCACGCCTCCATCAACTCCTGCGGATCTTCGAGCTCACCGCCCAAGATCCCCCTCTGCCCGCCCTCGCATTCATCCGGAATGCCGTTCTCGTTCTCATCCAGGCTGACATTGGCGGCGATGTCGCAGGCATCGGGCACGCCGTTGGCGTTGCAGTCCTGACACCAGAGCTGGTTCGGGTCGTTGGGGTCGCCGCAATTGGCGATGTCGCACTCGTCGGGGATACGGTTGTCGTTGCAGTCCAGGCTTCCCCGCGGAGGCGCAAACAGCAGATCGCATTCGTCGGGCACCAGGTTCCCGTTGCAGTCCTCGCTGGTCTGGTTGGCGATGTCGCACGCGTCGGGCACCCCGTTATCGTTGCAGTCCCTCTCGCACTCATCCGGCACGCCGTTGGCGTCGCAGTCCTCGCTGGTTTGCTGCGAGATGTCCCACGCATCCGGTATGCCGTTGGAATTGCAGTCCGGCTCGCACTCATCGGGGATGCCGTTGCCGTTCACATCATCGCTCGTCTCGTCGGCAACATCGCAGTCGTCCGGCACCCCGTTGCCGTTGCAGTCCGCCTCGCACTCGTCCGGGATACCGTTGTCGTTGCAGTCTGGATTGCAGCCGCTGGCGCAATAGAACGGGCCGCCCGGGGCCTCGCTGTTTTGGTCGATCTCGCACTCGTCGGGGATGTGGTTGCCGTTGCAGTCCTGACTGGTCCGCAGGAGGAGGTCCACCGCGTCGTACACCCCGTTCCAGTTGCAGTCTCCGGGTGAGCCCGGCACCATCCCGCCATCGCGGGGGCTCCCGCCGCCGCTGCCTGGGCACTGGATATCGCACGTGGTCGAGCCTGTCACCATCAGCTCCACGAGGCAGGCGGCGTCCGCTACTTCGATGAAGCCGTTCCAGTCCACGTCTGCACACTCGCAGTCGACACCCGGGGACTGACCACCGGTCAGCAGACAATCGACAAAAGACTGCACGTCCATCCCGTCGACGACATAATCGGTGTTCACGTCGCCGTGGAAGCACTCGCACTCATCCGGGATGCCGTTGCCGTTACAGTCCAAGCTCACAGAGCTGTCGCCGTCCGGGTCCTCGGAATCAACGTCGCAGTCGTCCGGTACGCCATTCCCGTTGCAATCCCGCTCGCATTCGTCGGGCACGCCATTGTTGTTGCAGTCCTGGCTGGTCCCCTGAGAAATGTCCCATGCATCCGGGATGTCGTTGTGATTGCAGTCCGGCTCACATTCGTCAGGAATCTGGTTGCCGTCGATGTCATGGCTCGTCTCGTCAGCAATGTCGCAGTCATCCGGCACCCCGTTCTTGTTGCAGTCAACCTCGCACTCATCTGGGATGTGGTTGCCGTTGCAGTCAAGGCTGACCGAGCCATTGCTGTCCGGATCGTTGGGGTCGACGTCGCACTCATCTGGGATCCGGTTGCAGTTGCAGTCATAGCTCGTTACTTGGGCGATATCGCAATCGTCCGGCTCACTGTTGCCGTTGCAGTCCGGCTCACATTCATCGGGGATGCCATTGCCGCCGCAATCGGTGCTGGTCTGATTCAGGATGTCGCACGAGTCGGCCACGCTGTTGTTGTTGCAGTCCGGTTCGCACTCGTCGGGGATACCGTTACCGCTGCAATCGGCACTCTGACCGCAGCCGGGCACGTCGCACGGTCCGTTCGGATCACCACAGTCGATGTCACACCGGTCAGGGATGCCGTTGTGGTTGCAGTCCGGCACGCACGCACCCCAGGGATTCGCGATGACCGCTTGCAGATCGGCATTCGTGACCGCGCTGCCCCAAGTGGTCCCGCTTGCGCAGCCCCCACTGATGAGCATCCCAACTACCTCGCATGTCTCATGATTGAAGATCGGCGAGCCTGAATTCCCGTAGCTCGTGTACATTCCTGTGCTGGCGAGCAATGGTGTGGGCGTCGCAGCACCACTGACAAACGAGAACGTACCCGTATCCGTTTTCTGCACCCGATTCCAGGTGTTCGACACCGGCGATGCTGTTATTCCGTATCCAGTAATCCTGATGCGGTCATCAGGGTTCGGCAGCGTGGTCGCCATCACGAAGCACTCGCCTTGTGCCTGAAACGGGGTGAGCCCCGTGCTGGGGTTCGCGAAGCATCCGAAGTATGCCCAATCGGAAGCATAGTTTCCAGTGTGCGACCGAACTGAAAAAAGGGTCCACGGCATACTGGTCGGATGGCGAGGGGTGGGCAATCGATCCATCTGGGTGCGAGAGCGGTACGTTGAACTCGATTATTTGAAGGCCACCACCCGCGCAGTGCCCAGCCGTAAGCATGGAGTGCGCGGGATCATTAATGATGAAGGCCGTGCAGTAGGCGTAGAGAGAATTGCTGCACACACGTCCGATACGCGGGTCCTGCGAGAGCAAGCGATGATCCGGACACGGATCGGACGACCTCGTCTCCTCTTCGTTGATGGTCGGTTCGCCGATGACAACGCGGTTGCGCCCGGTGCCGGGGTAGGCAATCAATTCAAACGAGACTTCGTCGCCGTTGAAGTACGCCGACCTGTTGAGCCACTGGACAAGATGTGAAGCGTGCATCGTCTGAACGGCGCTATCCAGCGTCGAAGTCATGACGAAGTACGATCCCGTACCGGATCCCTCATCGCCCGAAAGCAACACCTGCTCGAAGTTGAGCTGAATCCAGGCTGCCGATGGCGCTGAGATCGTGGTCGAGAAAACAACCCCCGGCTGGTTGCCCGTGTTTTCCACATAGCCCGAATCTATCACTGTCGCCAATAGGGCATTCGTCGAGATCAAGAGCGCGCACAACCCACCCGTGACACCTGAGTGCCTCACCATTTCGCAACTCCTTTTCGTGGATTCCCGGGCTAGTTCGCTTCCGTCCTAACTCCCCCTTTTCGCCGTCTCCGCGCCATAGCCGCTCCTGCACCCGACGCTAGCATGCTCAAGCTGCTCGGTTCCGGGATCGCCGGATCGAGGTCGAAACCCCACATGAAGGCGTCCAACGCGGCACCTCGCCTCACGACTCCAATGCAGCCATAGTGCAGTCCGTCACCCATGCCCGGGTCAAAACGCAAGCCGAGGTAGGCCTCCGCGCCCTCCGGGAGCAGCGATGTGTAGTCGGCCATGGCGATGAATCCCCAGCGGTTCCACGTCTCGCTGCCATCGGGAACAAAGCCTACGAACGGCTCCCACTCGACCTGCCGGAGGATGTAGTTGGTGCTGTCCACCGGCCGAACAACCAAGTTGAAATCCGGGGCGCCTCCCCTGAGGTAGGAGGACACGCCGTCCGTCCGGCGAACCTGGCGGACCTTTTGTGTTCCCGGCGTGTCAGGATCCTGGCTCTGAGGAGGCTGCGTTACATCGAGCCAGACCGATGAGCCGAGGGGGCCTGCCGCCCAGTCGAAGTGCCCTGGCTCCCCCGCCGACGGGTTGATGAAGTAGACGGGGCTTCCGGCATGTGCCGGCGCCGCCACGATGATCACCATCGCTGCCGCCAAGACCGGCGCGATAACGTTCGCTCCCCACCTGCGACTCACACTTACTGACCCTCCCTGACGCCGAGATGTGCCGCGTTCGCGCTTCATGTGCTGCCCTCCCGACGCCTGTCTCATCCCCCGACGGACGCTGATCCGGCGATCCACACCATACAGTGCCACATTACATTGTACCTCCGCCCTAGCGAGCGTGCAAGCCTTGTCCGCGCCTCCTTCGCCCACAATGAAGACCCCATGAAGATTCGCGACGGCCAACACCGCATGATCGACGGGCCTCGCGGAGCCTATCGCGTCGCAGAGTTCTTGCCGCCCCACTTCTGCCGATGCCGAAGCCCCAGGGGAGAGACGGGCCCTCCGCTCATTCCTAGCCGCGCGCTCTCGCACAGTTCATCCTCGCCGAACTTGCTGCTCCACGCCCCTGCGCGTTTTCAGCGTTTCCGTGGTCGGCTTTTCCTCCGCATCTTTCGCCGAGCCCTCCCCAACGCTCCGCGAACTCTACTTTTCACGCCGGAAACGCCTCTCGTTCTTCCATCTTCAGTCTTTCTACTCCCACGCCATGTCCCAAACACCCCCCAAACCTCGTTCTCCGCCCCGAAAACCGCGATTTCGACGCTTCTCGGACCGGCATCTCTACCTTCCCCCCCGTCCTGTCAAAAAAACGCGGAACGCTGAGCAAGCTTAATGGTTGTCGCGGCAGGGAGGGGAAGCGCGTGCTCCCCCACGGCGACCTGCCGCTCGCCCCGCCGAGCCCGCGGCCGCTCCACGATGGCCCGACGCGGCTCCAGCGCCACCGCGCCCGCTCTGCACCTGGCGCGCCGTTTAGCAGAAAGTCGAGAGCCCCATGCCAACGATCGTCTTCGAGGAACACCAACCCGCCCCCCGCGGCCCCGCGCCTCTCGCCCCCAGACCATCAAAAGTTGCGCCTGGTTGCGCCCGGTTGCGTTTTTTCCGCCGACCCGCGCCAGCGCAACCGCCCCAGCGCCGTCTCCGTCTGCCCCGACTCCTCCGGCTGATCCGCCCCAGGCGGAATGGCCGACGGCTGACGGCTTCCTCCCCAACGCCCCCGCTGCGTGGAATAGCGTGGTATTGCGTGGAATTGCAGGTTTTTTTTTTCGCGCCAGGCTCAAGCCGCCTGTGGACTCGGGCGCCAGCCGGATACCGAGTGCACCGCGGCGACAAGAACGACCGCGGAGCAGGAACAATGGACCCATGCCATCGGCCCTTGGCGCGCCTTGGCACTGTTCGGCGCTCCTTGGCAGATAAAAAATAAAATTCCCGGCCGAACCGCAGCCGCCCCGCCCCCGCCCGCCGGCTCATGAACGCTGACCGCCGACCGCTGACGTCGAGTGCTGACGAACAATGGCTAACAGCAAAAAGCTAATAGCTAACAGCTTTCCCAAGGAGGCCTTTCAATGACTACAGAACCGCAACCCCGCCCCATCACCGAAGAGCTCTACCACGAACTCTCCCTCGCCGTAGGCTACGCCATCCTGCAACGCCTTCTCCGCGACATCGCCAGCCAGGCCCTGTCGCCCGACCAGCTCGTCAAATATGTCCGCGTCTACGCCGACCTGGCCAAGCTGGACATCGCCCGCGAGCGGATTCGGGCCGACATCGAGATCGCCGGCATCCGGGCCGACACCGCCAAGTACGTCGCCGACAAGCGGGCCAGGTCCAGAGACGATGACACCCAGTTCACCCCGGACGCCCCCTACGGCCGCAAGAAGGACGGCACCCCGTACGAGTTTGGGGAGTACCTGGACAACATGACCCGCGCCTTCCGCGACATCTACGGCACCAAGGTCGACCTCCGCAAGGACGCCGAGTACTTCCAGAGCGACGCCTACAAAAACGCCCCGTGGCCCAACGACGTCCCCGCCAAGCGCGACGACGAGGATCACGACGAGCCGCGCGACGCAGCGGCGCCGGCGACTCAGCACTCAGGACTCAGCACTCAGCACTCTCAGTCCAGCACTCAGCACTCTGACCCCAGCACTCAGCACTCAGCACCCAGCACTCAGGACTCTGACCCCGGCACTCAGCACTCAGGACTCAGCACTCAGGACTCTCCTCCCCGCCGCGTCCAGACCTTCGACTCCAACCCCAACCCCAACTTCCTCGTCGTCCCCAAGCGCCGCACCAAATGGGACTTGATATGAGAGGAGACAGAAAGAAAGAAGGGGGGGCTACGATGGTTCCCGCTCGAGTGAACTAGCGGTTCGACAGAGCGCGCACATGGTGCTGAGCCCTTGCTCGCCGACCTTCTGCATTAGCGATCGGCGCGGCGGAGGTAACGTCAGATGGCGGCGAGGACTCTGCAGCTCATTCCCGCAATTTGTGGGGCAAAGGAAGAGTGGTTCGGCAGGTGAAGACCGGGCCGGCGCAGAGGAAGAGTAGTTCGTCAGGTGGGGACCGAGGCGGGCAGAAAAGAACTGGTTCGTCGGCTGGCGACCGAGCGGCGGCGCGGACGCGGAGGAGCGAGCAGAGGCCTGTTTGGGAGAGGCGTTGAATTCCGCTATCCATAGGCCGTCCTCGGCGTCCTCGAATTGGACGGGCGGCAGCCGGTCGGCCCAGTTCATGGAGCGAAGGTAGCGGACATAGGTGTCACGCACGGGAGTCGTGAGGATCAGGATGACGGGCGGCGATCCTGGTTTGGCGTTCACCAGACCCAGGAAATCAGTGAAATCAAGCAGCCGATGGCAGGAATCGTTGTACGACAGCCCATATTCCAATTCGCCCGCCCTGCCGGCGAGGATGCGGACATCATCCCGTTTGTAGAACCAGCAGACGGCGTGCGCCAGGGTGCTGTCCGAAACCAACACCGTGGCGGGGCCGATCCTATCACTGTGCTTGCGAAGGAAATGCCCGGGGGCGCGGTCCGCGTAGTGCGCGGCGGGGAAGATGAGCGGCACAAGCATGAGCGTGACCAGCGGCGCCTCGCAGAAGAGGGCGAGCTTGTACCGGTATTCTTTGACCTTCACGGCCATGATCAGAAGCAGAAACCAAGCACTCAAACCCAGCACAGCCAGCCCTGCTCTCCATGCTTCTGTGGGCGCGAAGAACACCAGGCCGAATGGATGGGCCTTCCTCAGCATCAGCACGAAGAGCAGCCCCGTCGCTGTCAGGGCTGCGGCGACGATCAGGCCGACGTTGAACACTTTCACTTTGCCGCTTTCGAGGTAGCGCGCCACGCCCATGGCGCCGAGAATGACGATCGGCGGGTAGCAGGGGAGGATGTAGGTGCCGAGCTTTCCTCGCGAAAGCGAGAAAAACAGGAACGGAAAGACAGCCCAGCAGACAATGAAGCGAAGGAAAGGCTCTCGCAAATCCATGGTGCGGAGGCCGGCGATCGTTGTTGCCGCAAAGATGTTCCAGGGCAAGGTTCCAAGAAGGAGAAGTGGTATGAAATACCAGATTGGGAAACTGTGCTGCCCATTCGCCGAACCGGTGAACCTCTGGAAGTGCTCTATCCAAAAGAACCGCCTGGCGAAGTCGGGTTCGCGTATTGCGATCGCGATGCACCATGGCAGGCATACGAGCAAGGCGGCAGCGGCCGGCAGCCAGGCTGTCCTGATGAACTCCTTTCCGCGACGCTGCCAGATCGCGAACGGGAGCATGATCAGGATCACACAGGCAAAGGCCGCAAGTCCCTTAAGCAAAAATGCCAGGCCGGCGAGACCACCAAGGCAAGCCAGGGCGACCGTTCTTGTCCGGCGATTCCCTTCCGAATGCCACCAGTAGCTGCAGACCGCGCTCGCCGTAACAAGCATGGAGAACATGCTGTCCAGTACGTTGAAGGTACCGACGCCGAATACGCCAATACTGGTCAGGAAGGCGGCGGACGCCAGGGCACAAGTCGTTTTTCGGGCGCCGGCCCTTCGCACCAGCAGGCCGATCAGAATCGCGGAAATGCCGGTTGCCAGGGCGGATGGCAACCGGGCGGCAAAGGCATTCTCGCCGAAGGCCATCATCGAGGCGGCGATGACCCAATACCCGAGGACAGGTTTCTCAAAGTAGCGCAGACCGTTCAGGTGGGGCACGATCCACTCGCCTGAATGGATCATTTCGCGAGGGATCTCGCAGTAGCGGGCCTCATCCGGCGCGATCAGCGGCCGCTGGCCCAAGGGAATGAGGTAGATCAGCAGGAAGAGCAGGCCCGTGGTGATGGAAGCGGACTTCATGCTGCGGCTTCCTGCTGGCGTTGCCAATCAGCCGAGGGGGAGCCAAAAGGGCAAAAGGTTCGTTGGCTCCCGGCGTGATCCATCGCGCCTGGTGCCGGAGAATATACGGCCGGCTCATGTCTACTTGATGACAGTGAAATGACAAAGTTGTCATGAGAGCCAGGCAGCAGGCCGGTCATGGGACTGTCCCACAGCCCCAGGCGGGCACATCGGGGTGATATGCCGACGTGACCCGGTCATCACTGGCCGGCGTCGGCTCGCGCCGGCTCCGCTCAGTTGAGCCGGTGTTCCTTCAGCCGGTGGCAGGAATGCCGGAGCGAGCGCACAATAGCACCCCACCGCGACTGAGATACATGGAGTCCGAGGGATCGTCGAATGGTGACGTACCGGAGGATGGGCGGATTGGTGGCCTGTGCGGTGTACTGCGCAGCCTTTGTGGTGAGTACATCATGCACCGCAATCCGCCTGGCCAAGTATCGCGACGACCGCTTTCTGGCAGAGTACCGCTACACGTTGGGTGAGCAGTATCTCGAAGTCAAAGGGCTGAAGTTCTGCTACCAGGAGTATGGGGAGGGCCCCACCGTTGTGATTCTGCCCGGCCTGGCGACCTCGATCGACTTCTGGCAGTTGAACATACCGGCCCTGGCGGAGCACTACCACGTTGTGGCGGTTGACCTGCCGGGGCTTGGCAAGTCCGCCAAACCGGATGCCTCCTACGAACTACCTTGGATGTGCGACCGCATCCTGGATTTCCTCGACGCCAAAGGAATTTCGCAGGCCAGCTTCATCGGCGGCTCCATGGGAGGGCACCTGGGGCTTCTATTGGCTCTCAATCATCCCGATCGCACGGCCAAGCTCGTCATGATGGGGTCTACCGGTGCCTGGCCGCCGCCAAACTTGGTGCTGGCTCTCGGCCTCAAGCTGTTATGGAACGAATGGCTGGTGACCGACTTCGTGCGCGGGCGATGGCCGGACGTCTACGCCCTGATGTTCAAGCAGGACACGGAGTTGCGCCGCGAGATGTTCCATTACCAGATGGCGATTCGGGCGGATGGGTTCCGCTTCGCAGCCGAAGGGCGGGCCACAGCTCGAGCCCTGCGCAGCATCTTTGACCACTCCTGTCGTTCCCGCCTCGGAGATCTGCATGTGCCGCTTCTGCTCATCTGGGGCGCGTATGACGAGATTCATCCGCCCGAGGACGCGATGTACATCCGGCGGCACGCGCCGGATTCCCGCCTCGTCCTGGTGCCTGACGCCGGACATGAGGCAATGATGGACCAGCCGGACACGTTCAACCGCGTGGTCCTCGCCTTCCTGGAGTCCGGCTCGGCGGGAGTTCAGGATTCTCTGGCGCCGCCGTGAGAATCGAGCGGCACTGCACCCATCGATTGAAATGGGAGCGGGCTGCTCGCTCCTGCTCGGGCTCTGATCGATTGGGTTCGTCAGAACCGCTTCCACATGGCGGCGGCGAGTTCGCGCGATCGGGCGGCGACCTCGTGCTCGTCGATGCCGAGGACGCGGCCGCTCTCCAACCTTACGCGACCGTCCACGATCGTCGTCGTGACGCGGGCGTTGGGGAGGCCAAAGACCAGGTGGCCTAGGAAGTTGTCGGCGGAAAGCGGCGTCGGCGGGTCGTAGTCGAGGACGATCACGTCGGCAAGGTGACCGGGGGCCA
The DNA here is from genome assembly GCA_035542775.1 of Phycisphaerae bacterium. Classification (GTDB taxonomy): domain Bacteria; phylum Planctomycetota; class Phycisphaerae; order UBA1845; family UTPLA1; genus DATKKX01. Next base: position 9,466 of record DATKKX010000002.1, read on the forward strand.
GGGCGCCGACGGGATGCGGGAAGTACTTCGAGGCAATCGCCGCGTTGTTCTCGATGAGCATCCGCGCGGCCTCCAGGAAGGCGACTCGCGGATCGGCGGCGACGTGCTTATGGATCAAGTTCGCGCAGCGCATCTCGTCGAACATGTTGGCGGTCATGCCGTCCGAGCCAAGCCCGACCAGCACGCCCTGGGAGAGCATCTTGAGTACGTTGGCGGCGCCGACGGCGTTGTTCATGTTGGACTGCGGGTTGTGAACCACGTTGGTGTGCGTGTCGCGGAGCAGGGCCACCTCGGCGTCGTCCAGGTGGATGCAGTGGGCGCAGATGGTCTTGTCGCCCAGCACGCCGGCATCGGCCAGGCGATTCACCACGCGCTTGCCGTACTTGGCGAGCGAATCCTCGGGGTCGAACCTCGACTCGGAGGTGTGGACATGGAAGCCCGTGCCGAGGCCCTTGGAGGCCTCGACGGCCCGGGCCATGGTCTCGGGGCCGATGGTCATTGAGGCGTGCAGGCCGAACAAGCCCGCCAGCATCGGGTCCTTCTTCTGGCGGCAGGCCTTGATGAAAGCGACATTTTCGTCGATGCCCTGCTGGGCAATCTCCGGGCCGTCGCGGTCGGACAGCTCGTAGCAGAGGCAGGAGCGGACGCCCACCTCCAGCGAGGCTTTGGCGATGGTGTCGAGGCTGCCGCGGACGGCATGGGGCGAAGCGTGGTGGTCAATGATGGTCGTAGTGCCGGCCTTCAGGCAGCGGGCCAGGACGACCACGGCGCTGTAGCGGACGTCCTCGAGGGCGAGGGCCTTGTCCAGCTTCCACCAGAGGCGTTCGAGGATCTCAACGAAATTGGAAGGCGGCGGGGTCTTCAGGGAGATCCCGCAGGCGAAGGTGCTGTAGAGGTGCATGTGGGCGTTGATGAAGCCGGGCATGACGAGCCCGCCGGCGGCATCGATGGTCTTGGCACCGTCGGCGCGGATTTCGCCGCGGGGGCCGACTTTTTCGATGAGGTTTCCGGCGATCAGGACCGCACCGTCGGGGATGACCCGGAGCGGGTTACCCAGGGTGACGATGGTTCCGTTGGAGATGATGATCTTGTTGCTCATGGCGGTTGGGTTCCTTGATGGCAACTCCTTGGGGCTTTAAGCAATGAGTTGCCAGCCTTACCGGGGCGCCGGAGTCATACGCACGATGCAGGCATCGTGCATGAACGACATTGATCGTAAGTCCGGCGGGGCAAGGGCGGAAGAGGCTCGGGCAGCAGCCAGGACTCCGGTTCGCAGGGGTCTGGCAAACGGCAAGCACCTCTGGGGAGGGGGAATACACTGTTATCGACTCAGAAACGCATCGATGAAGAGCGGCATGTCCCGGCCGTCGGTGAGGCCGTCGCCGTTAAGGTCGCTGTTGGCGACGTAGAAAGGATCGGTCTGGAAGCCAAGCAGCACATCGATGAACAGGGCCACGTCGACCTCGTCGCGGAGGCAGTCACCGTTGATGTCCGCCGCCGGCCGATCGGGGGCCTGCGGGCCGGTCACGCTGCACGGCAGGTAGGTGATTTCGAGGTACGGTTGCTGGCTGAGCGGGCCGTCGCTGCTGGTGAAAGGCGCCCGAGGCATGTGACCGGGGCCGGGATTCGACTCGTCATTCATCCGCAGCATCGCCCCGTGCTGACGCAGGTCCGAGTTGTCCCAGAGGCCGGTGATGTCCCAACTGAACCAGTTCGTTCCCTTGACGGCGTCGACGAACACGGCTGCGTCGTAGTCGCCGCCGGGGATGGTCCAGGGGTTCACGCCGTCATAGGTGGACCAGCTGGCACCGTCATCGGCGGGCGTCCCGTCCCCGTAGCCTTCCGCAAAATCCGTGGTCAGCGGATGCAGCCGGACGTTCCGATCGCCGGTTTGATCGGACCAGACATAGAACCAGACCCTGGCAGAGACCAGCCCGACCGGGGGTACCGACGGCAGGTCGTCCGGCAGCCTGAACAAGGAGCGGACCAGCGAACCGTCACTGCCGTTGACCACGACCTTGCAGGTCGTGCTGACGCCGAAGTTGTAGTCGGGATCACGGCTGTCCACGTAGGTGTCCACGAGGATTGGATAAGTGTCTGTAACAAGATCGGCGGAAGCAGGCAAAGCCGGCGCCAGGGCGGCGAGAACGCCAGCCGCGACGAGGACCCTTGGAGACAGGCGATCAGCAGTCGTTGTTCTTTCCCTCCTGTTTCACGGGCCTAATACGGAAACCACGTCCTATCGTTCCGCAAGGGCAGTCGAGGATTGCCGAGCGTCCGATCCCAGAGATTGTTGCGCCAGTCTCCGTGACCGTCAAGCATGATGATGTTGCCGCCGAGCCCGCCGCGAGAGTGGTAGTGACGCTCACTGAATGCCCGGGCATCCTCGGCGGTAAACCAGCCGGCCTCGGTGAAACCGCCCTCCTGGCCATAGCCTTCGCGCGGATCAAGCGTTTGCTCGAACATCAGAATCGTTCTCGCCGGCTCCACGCAGCGGGCCAAGCGGAGAAAACTGGGCAACGGCGTCATTTCGGGCGACTGCCCAAAAGGAAAGTCGTACTCCAGATAGGAGTTCATCACGTAACTGTGATAGCCCTTGATCGACGGTTTGAAGCGCGGCGTATATGCCGAATCAGGCAAAGGCACGGCCTCGGGGCATTGCCAGATGTCGCCGCGAGGCTTAGCGCGATCGGGAATGTCGCGCCAAGACGGTCTGTGCAGCAGCGGCGGCAGCAGGTCGATGTAGCAGCACTCGTGCTCGGGGTGGTTCGGGTCGTACACATACGGCGTTCGATTGCGGGCGCGATCGTCGCTGTGGGGCAGAGTGGAGTCGTTGGCGTCCGCATAGAGCGAGAAGGTCTCGCCCCAGGTTCGCAGGTTGGCCGTGCAAGTCATCTCACGAGCTTTCTGCCTGGCACGACCGAGACTCGGCACCAGAATTGCCACCAGCAGGCTGATGGCAGAGGCGGCGACCAGCACTTCCAGGAGCGTGAAGCCGCTTCTCTTACATGGCTTGACCTTTGGCAGGGCGATCCATTCGTGCATGGTTCGTTGGCCCACGTAAAGTTGCCTTGGTTGCCGTCCTCCGATCACCTCGGCGAATCACAGCGGGCAGGCCGCGGCGCCGGCATCGCTCATGCCCGCAGCTCTGGCTTCAGGTCAATCCTTGGTCGCCTCCCCGCCTTTGTCGTTCTTGTCCTGGGTTTCCTTCCCCAACAAGTGGCGCTCAAACCATGCCAAGTCCCATTCCATCTTGGCCTGGCGGTTCTTGTACTTGGTGAGGCTGTGGCTCTCGCCGGGATAAACCACCAACTCCGTCGGCACGTGCAGGTAGTACTTCAAGGCTCGATACAGGCCGCGGCTGTGGGCCGGCGGGCAGCGTGGATCGGCGCCGCCGACGTGAATCAGAGTCGGCGTGCGGACTTTGTCCAGGGCGAAGACCGGCGAGGCCTTGCGATAGGCGTCGGGCTTCTGCCAGGGAAAGCCCTGCATATAGTTGACCACGTGGCCGGGCGTGTCCTCCGAGCCCCACTGGATGACCATGTCGAGGATGCCGGCGCCGGTGCTGGCTGCCTTGAAACGGTCGGTCTGCGTGATGAGGCCATTGGTTAAGAAGCCGCCGTTGCTCCAGCCCATCACGCCGAGCTTCTGCGGATCGGCAATGCCGCGCTCGACGATTGCATCCACGCCTTTGAGGATGTCCTCGACCTCAATCTGGTTTTCATGGCCAACCAGATCGGTCATGAACTTGCGGCCGTAACCGGTGGAGCCGCGATAGTTGGGGCTGAGCAGGGCGTAACCTTTGGCCGGCATCAGCGTCCGGCCGTAGATCCAGAATTGCAGGCAATACGGCGTCGCCGACGTCGGCCCGCCGTGCACCTCGATGATCGCCGGCAAGGGCTTGCCCGGCTGATAGTCCGGCGGGAGCTCGAGGACGCCTTCGACCTCGTCGCCGTTGGCGCCTTTCCAGGTCACCAGCGAGATTTGGGGGAGCTTCCAGGTGTCCACTTGCGGGTTGACCGTTGTCAGGCGCTGCAGGGCGCCGGGCTCAGCAGCGAAGGCCGCGAGGTAAAGCTCAGGCGGGTGTTGCAGCGTGCTGGTCACCGCGGCGACGGCACCACCGGCCATGTCGAAACTGAACGTATCGACGACGATATCACCCGGCGTGAGGATGCGGAACTCGCCTTGCTTGCCGTCGCGAATGTCCGCGATGGCGCAGACTCGCTTGCGGGCCCGGGACTCGCCGACGAAGCACAGGTCCCGCGTGTCGCCGCGCCAGCGCAGGCGGCTGCCATCGGCCACATCCACCGCATCAGGGCGTTCGAGCCTGCGAGGGACGGCTTTATCGCCCCCCCACTCGGCGACGTACAACTCCGACGGGTATCCGTCATACCCGATGGCGAAGGCCAACACCTGGCCGTCGCCGGACCACGCGGGCGCCTCCACCCAGCCATAGGGAGTGGGCTGATCCTTGCGCCAGTCGTCGCCGGTCAGGACCATGATTTCCTTTTTGGCCACGTCGTAGACATCCACGCGCGACCAGCCCTCGTTGGTCATGGGCTTGTCGTCCGCCGTGGTGATCATGGCGATGCGGGTTTCGTCGGGCGAGACGGTGAAGCTGTGGATGACGCGTTTCTGGTCGACGACCTTTTCCGCACGCCAGCTCTCCAGGTCCAGCTTCCAGATCTGCGTGTACTCGACGACGCCGTGACCGTATTCGAGGTGCTTGAACTTCTTCCGCAGGGCCTTGAATTCGCCCTCGACCTGCTCGTCCTTGACGGTGTAGTAGAGCGAGCGGCCGCTTTTGGCGAGCTCGAACTGCCCGATCCCGCCCTTGACACGGGTGACGGCGAATGGCCCGCCGGTGCCCGGCGCGACGCGCCAGACCTGCGGCTTGCCGTCCAGCGGGGGTGATTTCTCGCCGGCCAGCTTGCGGGTGCCGAGGTAGTACACGAAATGACCGCCTGGTCCCCATTTGGGTGAGGTATCCGCGCCGCGATCAAAGGTGAGGCGTTTGCGTTCCTTGGTGGCGGTATCGACGACCCAGATGTCAGAGTTACGGCCGTTGAGCTCCTCGTCCCATCGCA
>DATKKX010000003.1:0-5508 GCA_035542775.1 Phycisphaerae bacterium
GGCGGACTCCACCGCCGCCGTCATGATCTTCACCAACTGGTTCCAGTCCCGTTCTTCGACCTTGAGCTGCGCCCGTCCGGGAGGAGTCAGGCGGTAGTATTTGGCCTGGCGGTTGTTCTCCGACGTTCGCCACTCGGCTTCCACCCATCCCCTTTCCTCCATGCGGTGCAGGGAGGGGAACAGCGAACCGAAGCTCACCTGAAAGGCTCCGCGCGTGATTTGGGTGATGCGCCGGGAGACGCCAACCCCATGCAACGGTTCCAGAGACAGGGCTTTCAGAATCAGCAGGTCGAGTGTGCCGCGGAGCAGATCGGTTTTATTTTTGCCCATTCGGGTTCTCTTATCGGAAGACGATAGCAGCCGTGAAAAGTTAGCAGAAATTGCACCTTCGGTGGATCCTCGTTGATTGGTCGAGCAAATCCAGAGCCCAGCCAAGATTCCAGAGCCGATTGTCGACAATTCCCACAGCTGCCAGGAGCGCCCCCGGGGCGTCATTGGGAATGAGAAATTGGCAAGGCTCGTGCCAGCGTCTCTCGGAGGGGCCGATCCGGTTCGCTCCACTAACTGTCGGCGACTACGGCGGATTGATAGCCGAACTGGCGGATGTCGAGGTCATCCGTGTGATCCGCAGAGAACGAGTGGGCAGTCTGCAGAACCCCGCCCGATCACCCAACCAAGCGAACGAGCTCCCGTGCTAGACGGTGCCCACTGTGGACCAGCGCCCTTTCACTTCTCACTGGGGAGGCTGGTGGCCTGCGGTCTGTGCATGGGGCAGACCCATTCGGGTCAACAGGGCCCTGAATCGTGTGTCGCCCCACAACGGCTCCAGATCGATATCATTCCCGCTCATGAGAACGACTCCGTCCCTTCGCTCGACGGCCGATTCGAGAATCCGTAGCGCCTCCTCCTTATTGCCCAGCACTAATTCCGCGACCGCGAGAGGGTTCGCCTGCCCACGGACTTTCAACTTGCTCCGTTCAATCATGGCGAGTGCCTGCTGCCGGCGGCCTGTCAACGCGTAGAGTTCGGCCAGGATCGAGCGTGGCGCTTCGGAAAGCTGTGCGAGGCGATCTGTTTCGCGCGCCGCTTCCTCACTGCGGCCGAGGTGCACCAGAGAGAGGGCAACAAGCTGCCCGATCGCACTCGAGTAGAGTTGCGACGCATTCTCCGCGCGGACCGACTGCGCCAGGTTCAACGCATCGCGAAAACGGCGCTGCTCATAAATGACCCATGCCAACTTCAGGCCGGCAAGATCTCCCACCGGGTTCAGCTCGAACGCTCGCCGAAGTTCCCACTCCGATTCCGTGAGCCGTCCGAGGGTGTTGAGCATCCATCCATATGATGCGTGCGCCGCCGCAAGATTGGGGTTGATCGCCAGCGCCTGTTTGAACTCGGCCTCGGCGCGGGGCCAGTCTCGTTCCAGGATCTCGGCGACCCAACCTGAGGCCATATACAACTCCGGCCACTCCGGATCCAGCTTACGCACGGTCGCAACACATTCCCGTATTCTGGTCTCGTATTGCGCCTGGTGTTCCGGTTCCTGGTACCAGTTCTCCATCAGAACGTCGACCAGACCGATGTACGGCTGCGGATAGGTGGGGTCCAATTGGATGGCGCGCTCGAACAAGTCACGGGCTCGCGCGTCGCTGCCGGACACCAAACGCTCCGTCTCCACGCGGCCCTCGGCATAGAGGCGAAATGCTTCGGGATTTGCGGTCGATCGGCGCATCAGAATCTGCTGAGCGCCGCCCGAGAGCCGGGGCGCCAACGTCCGCGCCAGCTTTTCCGAGATCTCATCTTCTACCGAAAAGATGTTCGTGAAGGGCTCGTCATACTTTTCGGCCCAGATCGTTTTGCCGGTCCCGCCCCGGATCAATTGCACGGTTACCCGCAAGCTCCTGTCCAGATGCTGCAGGCTGCCGGTGAGCACCCATTCCGCCTTCAGTTCTCTCGCGGCCGCCATGGCGTCCACGCCTGACTTGTCGAACTCGCGGACCTGTCCGGTTGTCCGGACGTTGAACTCGCGCCGCGTGGCGAGCCGATTGATCAGTGCGTCGGCCATCCCGATACCGAGGCAGTGATCCTGGTCGGTGGAGGGGGACAGGGTCTGGAAAGGCAGCACCGCGATGGCCGGCGGCGTTTTGCTCTCCACCGTTTTCATTCCCCACCACCCAACCACGGCCGCGAAGACCAGCACGCCGGCGACAGCGAACCACGGGTGTCGCCGACGACGATGCGGCTGTTCTGCAATGGCAGGGGAATCCGGGGGAGTTTCCAGGGCGGAGACCGGCTCAATGATCGAGACCGGCGCCGAGAAGCGATAGCCGCGTTTCGGGACGGTCTCGATGAACTGCGCGTTGTCCTCCGTAGCCAGTGCCTTGCGAAGAGCCGATACGTGCACCGTCAGGTTGGCTTCTTCGACGAAACTGTCTGGCCAGAGGACGCGCAGGATGTCCTCCTTCTCTATCAGTTCTCCAGCGTGCTCGACCAGCAGAACCAGCATCGAAAAGGCCTTCGGCGCGAGTGGGATGACCCTGCCGCGATATGTCAGGCGCGCTTCCCCGACGTCCAGACGAAAGTCGCCGAACGTAAAGATCGCTTTGTTTTTGTTCAACATAGCGTCTTTGGAAAAACTTTGGAGAAGCTCAAGGGAACATTTGATCCCTTTGGCCGGCCGGCAGGCAAAATCGGAGCATGAAACAGAGAGCTGCTGCCGCAGCTTCGGCGGAAGGTCAAGTCGCGGATCGATCTGAAGAGATCACACCTGTCCATTTCGATCGCCTGCAGGTGTTTATCATACCGCCGATAGGGGCCCCAGGAAGACGCATGCCGGGTGCCCCGGGACCTCGCGGTAATTACCCGATTCGACAACATAAGGAGACTTTCAACCATGAGATGGCAACCGGACCCCACGTTTTATCCTTCGCCCAGGATGGCGATGGAAGCGCCAGCCGAGAAGCTGGCATACGTTGCAATGCTGAACCCCACGCGGAAAGGTCCCGATGCGATGGCCGTCGTCGACGTCGATGAAGAATCGAAATCGTACGGCCGGATGGTGGGGCGCGTGGATATGCCGAACGCCGGCGACGAACTGCACCACTTCGGGTGGAACGCGTGCAGTTCCTGCCTGTGCCCTTACTCGCCGCATCCTCACATGGAGCGGCGCTATCTGATCGTGCCGGGGCTGCGGTCGTCGCGGATTCACATCCTGGACACCAAGGAGGACCCGAGGAATCCGAAGCTGGTGAAAGTGATCGATCCGGAGACGGTCACCAGCCGGACCGGGTACAGCCGTCCTCACACGGTCCACTGCGGTCCCGAGGGGATCTACATGAATGGCCTGGGTTCACCGAGCGGGGACGGACCGGGCGGAGTTTTCGTCCTCGACGGCGAGAGCTTCGACGTGCGCGGATCCTGGGAGATGGACCGGGGCCCTCAGTACCTGGCCTACGATTTCGCCTGGCACCTGGGCCACGATTCGATGGTCACCAGCGAATGGGGCACGCCCAACATGTTCGAGGACGGGCTGAATCCCGAGCTGCTGCTGGGCGGCAAGTACGGACACCAGATTCACGTCTGGGACCTGCAGAAGCGCAGGCACAAGCAAGTCCTGGACCTGGGGACCGAACAGCAACTCGTCTTCGAGCTTCGCCCGGCGAGAAATCCGACCAAAGCCTACGGCTTCGCGGGCGTGGTGGTCTCGCTGAAGGACCTGTCTTCCTCGATCTGGCTCTGGCACAAGAACGGCGGCGGAGACAACGGCGAATGGCAGATCCGGAAAGTGATTGAGATTCCCGCCGAGCCGGCTGACCCGGAACAGTTGCCTCCCATGCTGAAAGGTTTTGGCGTCGTGCCTCCGTTCATCACCGACATCAACCTTTCGCTCGACGACCGCTATCTCTACGTGTCCTGCTGGGGCTCCGGCGAATTCCGCCAATACGACGTAAGCGATCCGTTCCAGCCGAAGCTGAACAGCAAGGTCGCAATCGGAGGCATGGCGCGGCGCGCGGCCCATCCTTCGAAACCGGGAGCGCCCCTGAACGGCGGTCCGCAAATGGTGGAGCTGAGCCGCGACGGACGGCGCGCGTACGTGACCAATTCCCTGTACGCCGCGGTGGACGAGCAGTTCTACCCGGATGGCATCCAGGGCTGGATGATGAAGGTCGACATGGATGCGAAGACCGGCGCCATGCGGGTGGATCCGAAATTCTTCCCGCACTTCGACGGCATGCGGCCGCACCAGACCAGGCTGGAGGGCGGCGACGCCTCCTCCGATTCTTACTGCTACGCCTAAGGAGCGCTCAGTCATGGAAACTACAGTTACCCACTTACTGACACTTGCGGGATTGGGGGCCTTCCACGGCCTCAATCCCGGGATGGGCTGGCTCTTTGCGGTGGCGGTCGGGATGCAGGAAGGCAACCGGAGCGCCGTGTGGCGGGCCATGATCCCGCTGACCCTGGGACACGTCCTGGCGATCGCGGTGGCCATCGGATTGGCGATGCTGGCGGGCATCGCCCTCTCGCCCCCGATGCTGCGCTGGCCTGTCGCGGCGCTGCTCGCCTTGCTCGGCGTCCGGCAGTTGTTCCGCCACCTGCATCCGCGTTGGGCGGCCATGCGAGTGGGGACCAGAGGCCTCACTCTGTGGTCCTTCCTGATGGCGTCGGCCCACGGGGCCGGGCTGATGGTGCTACCGGTGTTTCTGTCGATGGCCGCAGTCGCCCAGGGTCCTGCCTGCCACGCGCGGGGAGCGTCTACGCAGGCCCTGGCGGCCGGCACCGCAACGCTCGTTCACGGTGTGGGATACCTGGCCGTGACGGCCTTCGCGGCGTGGCTGGTGATGGACCGCCTCGGTCTGGGCCTCCTTCGCAAGGCCTGGATCAACCTCGATGTGGTCTGGGCGGCGGCATTGATCCTAACCGGGTGCCTGACAGCGTGGGTGTGACTCCCATGCCTCAACCGAAGCAATCAGAACAAGGAGCACTCATGAGAACCATCGCATTTCCACGTCATACCCCGCGGCGGCTGCTGTTGGCCGTTGTCTTAGGGCTGTATCTGATGCAGGGGGCTTCCGGCGCCGTCGACGACTGGACGCGGACCGCGTCGATCGCTCCCGGCTCGCTTGTCGCCGTAGACACCCTCACCGGCGGTGAGAGTCGGGGCACTCTCCGCTCCGCCGGCGTGGGCAGTCTGCGGCTCGTCGCAAACGGCCGGGAACTCGAGATCCAGAGGGCCGAGGTGGTTCGCATCCGTGTGTACATGCCTTCCCGCCGCTTAAGCCATGTACTGATCGGGGCGGGGCTCGGCGCGGCGGCCGGCATTCTCGCCGGGTTTGCAACTTGCCCTTCCTGCGCCGGGGATCCGACTTCCGAGGAGGCCCATCAACGCCTGGGCCTCGGTGGGCTGATCGGGGCGGGCATCGGCGCTGGAGTAGGGCTGTTGAGTTCGCCTTATAAGACCGTTTATGAGCGAACGAAATAGCCGAAATAGAAGCCGATCCAGTATCGGCA
>DATKKX010000004.1:0-3386 GCA_035542775.1 Phycisphaerae bacterium
CAGCGGTCCCGTCCGAAGCTCACAAAGCCGTTGATCGTCACGTGGGCCAAGGCCCATTTCAAGCGATTGGGCCGCTGGCCGAACTGCCGTTCGGGCGCGGTGACGGGAGCGGCCGGAGAGACCTGGTCGAGCATCAACGCCGCTCTCTCCAGGGGCAGGCGCGGATTGCCAGGCGGCGCAAATCTGCACGGTCTGCACTGGCAGCGGGCCGGTAAGCCGCGGCAGCGCCGCAAATCCGTCCTCTCGCGCCGCCAGATCATTGCGTGGGCTCGCGAGCATCATTCGAGGACAGGCCTTTGGCCGACCGCCCACTCCGGCCGCGTCAGGGGCGCGCCCGGCGAAACCCGGAGGGCGATAGACTCGGCTTTGATTCAGGACCATCGGGGGGCTGCGCGGCGGATCGTCGGCCGCGTCTGTCAGCATTTCGGTTACACTCCCGCAAACCGCAGGAGGGATCGGAATGAGGACGCGGATCGATTTGGGACTGTGCATCCTGGCTCTCATCGCCTGCGGCTGCGACAGCGGAGCGGGCAACCGACCGCCGTACATGATCGACTCCGACAACCGCATCGTGATCCACCACGGCGTCAACGTCGCCAACACCGCCAAGCATTCCGAGGGGCACCTGCCGTGGCAGACTCAGCAGGACTTCGCCCAGCTGCCGGAGTGGGGGTTCAACCTGGTGCGCTATCTGGTCTTCTGGGAGGCCATCGAACCGACGCAAGGGCAGTACGACGACGCCTACATCGCCAACACCATCGAACGGATCGGATGGCTGAAAGATCTGGGCGTCGATGTCCTGCTGGACGTTCACCAGGATCTCTACGGCCCGCGCTTCACCGGCAACGGTTTCCCCGACTGGACGGTAAACGACGACGGCCTGGCCTTCACCGAGCGCCAGCCGTGGAACCTGAACTACCTCGAACCCGCGGTGATCGCGGCCTTCAAGAACTTCTGGCGGAGCGACGATATGAAGGCCCAATACGTCGCCATGCTCGAGCACCTGCTGGCCCAGGTGGACGCGCAGCCGAACGTCGTCGGGCTCGACATCATGAACGAACCCTTCCCCGGTCAGGATCCCGATTTCGAGGCGGTGGCGCTGACGCGGCTCTACGAGGACGTGCAGGCCATGCGCCGGCGGAACGGCTTCAAGACCCGCCTCTTCTTCGAGCCGGTTATCTTCACCAGCGCCGGTCTGCCGTCGCAGTTGCGATTCCAGCCGGATCCCGATTGCGTCTACTCCCCGCACTACTACGACGTGTTCTGCCACGAGGGCGGCGACTACGCCGATCTGAACGCCTGGTGGATGCGGCAGGCCGTGGATGGGAAGGTGGCCGAGGCGCGAGCCTACGGGACGCCAGCCTGCTATGGCGAGTTCGGCATATCGACGCAGGTCATGGGCTGGCAGCGATACCTGGACGACTTCATCGGCCTCATGAACACCTATCACCTGAGCTGGATTTACTACTCCTTCGACAAGATCAACCAGGAAGGCTTCGGCATCGTTGACGAAAACGGCGCCGCGAACGAACGGCTGGCCCATCTCGTGGAGGTCTACCCCCAGCGGATCGCCGGCCGGAACCCCGAGATCCAGTACGGCCCGCGGAGCTTTCAGCTGCAATACGATCCGATCGATACCGCCGCGCCGACCGTGGTTTTCGTGCCCGGCTCGCTGGGCGGCGTCCGGGCCACCGCCAACGGCTCGACGGTGGCGCCTGATGCCGCCTCGCACTGCATTCTGCACTACAACGCTGGGGCGACGGAGAGGCAAATAATGCGGGTGGAATGGGAATAAAGGGGCGGCCCGAGGCCCGCTGGGGCCCGGCTGGCGGGTGGCACGCAATAAGGCCCCCAATCCGTCGTTTAGGCTTGGAAAGGTGAAGTGGGGGGATGATTGAAAGCTAATCCGCCGGGCGGGCTCCAGAATCGCCTGGCGCGACGGCGTGAACGCAATGCGTGTGTCGGCGGGCGGAAGAGCCGCGCCGAACGGTTATGCAAACGGAAAATACCGTTTGAGGGAGCAGACAGAAATGAAACGCGTGATGGTGGTGAGTATGGTGGTCGTGCCTGTAGTGATGGCGTTGGTGGCGGGCGTAGCGCTGGCGGACAAGGGACAACATGGCGGGCCTCCCGGGTGTACCGATCCCATACCCGCCGAGAGGCAGGCCAAGCTGCTGGAGAAGTTCGGCGACAAGGGGATCGACGCCAACAAGGACGGGACGCTGACCTGCGACGAGGTCAAGGCATTTTTCAAAGCCAACCCTGATCTCAGGCCGCATCGCCCCGACGGCCCGCCGCCGTGTACCGATCCCATACCCGCCGAGAGGCAGGCCAAGCTGTTGGAGAAATTCGGCGACAAGGGGATCGATGCCAACAAGGACGGGACGCTGACCTGCGATGAGGTCAAAGCGTTCTTCAAGGCGAATCCCGATCTGAGGCCGCACAAGGGCGGAAAGGGCAAGGGCAAAGGCCCGATGTGCCAAGACCCGATTCCCGCGGACCGGCAAGCCAAGTTGTTGGAGAAATTCAGCGACAAGGGCATTGACGCCAACAAGGACGGAACGCTGACCTGCGACGAGGTCAAGGCGTTCTTCAAGGCGAATCCTGATCTGAGGCCGCACAAGGGCGGCAAAGGCAAGGGCCATGGCCCGTTCTTGACCGATCCGATCCCGGCTGACAGGCAGGCCAAGCTACTGGAGAAATTCGGCGACAAGGGGATCGATGCCAACAAGGACGGCAAGTTGACCGCGGACGAAGTCAAGGCCTTCTTCAAGGCGAATCCTGATCTGAGGCCGCACAAGGGCGGCAAGGGCTGTCAGGCTGGTGCCGCCAGTGAGAAGGCGTCGGGCGCTAAGACCAAGCCCGCCGCGCCCTCGACCGAAAGCGAAAAACCGGCTGGGCCGGTAAGTAAGGAATAGTTGCTGCGGGAATCTGCGTTGTTCAGAAACTACGCGATCCCCACACAGACACGCCGGGTGCCGGACGCAATGCCCGTCCGGCATCCGGCGTTTGCTTTACAGCGCATGCTCGGACCTCTGACGGGCCGATTTCACGCCCGGGAACGGTCGCACCGCTTTCTGCGTCTAATCCATTGGTCACAGCCCGATGGCGGTGGACCGGAGGCGCTAACATGGGGCCGGATCGAAGACTAGTTGCCCCCTTGGTGGGTCTCGTCGCGGTGCTCGGTATCCTCGGTTGCCTCTGCTGGATCCGATGGCCTCACGAGTACCGCGGCGTGCTGAAAGACAACACGGGCGCAGTCGGGATTCCGGAAGATCCTCTCCCGCCGGCATACCTGGTTACTGCCACCGGCACGCATGAGCTGGCCTTCTCCGAACGGGGGATCAGTTTCTGGAAGTCCAATTGGCGGTCCAAATTGCAGGAAC
>DATKKX010000005.1:0-8475 GCA_035542775.1 Phycisphaerae bacterium
ACCGCGTTCTTGACCAGCCACGGCCCAAACGCCGCCACTGCGGCGAGTATGAACACGCAGGGCAGCGCAGACCGTCGCGGCCGCCGTGCCAACGCACCCCACAGCACGGCAAGCGCAAACGGTACCAATACCGCCGGAATCGCCGTGTACTTGCAGCCGCAGGCCAGGCCGCTGAATAGACCCGCCAAGAGGATCCACGGGGCCATGCGTCCATCAGGCAGTCTGCCGGCCCGCAACAGCGCCGCCACGCCCAGCGCGGCGAACATCAGCATGCCGTTCTCGACATAGGCCACGCCGCTTAGGTAGGTGATGAATGGGCACGATGCCGCGATCAGGCCCGCAATGATTCCGCCGCCGCGACCAAACTCGCGCCCGGCGAGCCACACGGATGCCACCGCGAGCATGCCGAGAAAAACATTGAGCAGATTTGCCGAGAACGCCGCGCCAACCGCATCGCCCTTCAGCACCATCGCCAGCAGGTAAAGCATTTCCACGTTGAAGGGGAAGTTCGAGTAGATGTTGTGCGGCAGATACGTAATTCGGCCGGCTTCAAGATACTCTCGTGGGACGCCCAGATGGTACTCGAGCACGTCATAGCCGTTGCCTTCCTCCGGCCACAGCGTGCCCGGCGGCATGGTCCCGGCCAGCAGGGCCAATGCCCCAAAGCCGATCACGCCAAGCCAGAGCCACTTCATCCAGGCATCGTCGTTGCATTCCGGTGTCTGGCGGTACTGCCGCAGCATGCGGGGGAGCTGTGTCAGCCCTCCCACCGCGAAGGCAATCAGCAGGCCAATCCAGACTCCGCGATGCAGTATCCCCAATACGCCCAGGCCGAGAACCAGCAGAGAAGTGGCCCCCAACCCCAGACCCGCGCCCGCCAGCAGTTGCCAGCGCAGGGGACACTCGTCCAGTCGCAGCAGCCTCAGGATGCACAACCCCAACCCGGTTGCGGTCAGAACGATCGCCTCGGCCGGCGGTCCATCCGCCAACACTGTGGCCAGCGCCAACGGCGAAACGGTAGTCACCCCGATCACGATCCCGGCGATGACAATCAGCGCGATAATTCCCCCACGCGGCCCCGTCGATTTGCCCCCGTTCGCCTTGCCCTGCGGCGGCCGTTCGCTCAAGAGTGATACTTCTCCTTCCGCTTTCCGACGCACTCTTCGTACAGCCGGCAGTAACTCTCATAACGATCCGGCGAGAGGTTGCCGGCCTCCACCGCCGCCTTGATGGCGCAATCCTCCTCGTGCGTATGAGTGCAGCTCTGGAATCCGCATTGCGGTACCAACTCGGTGAACTCGATGAAATACGCCTCCACGTCCTCCGGTTCCATCTCCGCCAGATCAAACTGCCGCAGTCCCGGCGTATCCACCACATAGCCGCCGAACGCCCATTTCAGCAACCGCGCCGTCGTCGTGGTATGTCGCCCGCGCTGCAGGTCCGTCAAGGTGCCGACGGCGAGTTTCAGGTCCGGGTCCAATGCATTCAGCAGGGAGCTCTTGCCCACGCCGCTGGGACCCGCCAGGACCGAGGTCTGGTTTCGCAGAATCTCTCTCAGCGTTTCCAGTTCTCTCCCGTCGACGATGCTGGTCAGCAGGGATTTGTACCCGATGGCTGCGTAGCGCTGGGCGACTTCCGCGGCGGTGCCGTCTTTGTCGAGGTCGGCCTTGTTGATGCAGATGATGGGCCGCATGTCGCCCATGTGCGCGGAGACCAGGTATCGGTCGATCAGATGCGGGCGGAGCGTGGGTTGGTCTACGGCCATCACGATAACCGCCAGGTCCACATTCGCGGCCACGACCTGCACTCGTCGCTCGTACTGCCGCATCAGTGTCGTCTTGCGTGGCGCGACCTCGTCGATGACGCCTTCCGGCAGAGCCCGCGCGGCGCTGACCGCCACGCCTTCCCGCCCCGCCATCTCGACCGGCTGGAAGCGGACTTGATCTCCCACCGCAATCGGGTGCCGCTCCTGAATCGTCCGGGTCCGCAGGAGCCGCCGGACCGTACACCCCCAGAGCTGCTTGCCGTCATCAACCTCCGCTATCAGCCCGCGCAGCGCCACGACAATGCCGTCCCGCAGGCTTGCGGAAGCTGATTCGTTTTCACGAAGGATGATCGTCCGCTTGCGCGACAGGCCGCCCTTGGCCCGGACGCTTTCCGTGGTCTGGGCATCTTCGGTTTCGACGTCCTCGGCCCGGAACTTCTGAGTGAGACCGCTCTTGTCACGGGTCGTCTTCCCGCGATTTCTCCGCATCTCCACGCGGATCTTCCGGCCACGCTTCCGAGGAGGATCGGAGCCGGAATCGGTCATCGCCCATCTCCTTGCGGCGCGGGCTGCGACTGCGCCGGCGCAGACGTGGGCTGCGGCGCCGCGACCGTTGGCTTGCCCGGAATCCCCGCCGCATTTTCCCGAAGAGGCTGCTGCGCCCGGAATGAGATAGCCAGCGTGATAAAGTCCTGGCCGGCGGCGACTTGCTGAGGAATCGCTCCTCTGGCCGCCGTGCCTCCGCCTTTCATCACCTGCTCGCTGACACCAGCCTCGCGGGACCTCGGACCGCTGCCGCGCGCGGCCTTCGCAACCCTCTCGCCCGACGAGGCAATCGTGCGATCCTCACTCTTCGGCATGACTATCTCAGCACCTGCTTGCTCTTTGACCGCAGTCGCCTTGCCGGCCAGGCGCTCGGACGATGGATGCCGATCGGCCTGCACGGCTTGGGTGTTCGTCGTCAGTTGCTTCATTACCTCCGACGGAAGACCGGCATCGGGCACCGGAACGGCGTTGGCCGTCCAGCTCACCTTCGCACGGTTGGCCCGGGCCACCTGGTCCATCGACTCGATCAACTGCTCGACTTGCGGCGCCTGAACATTCAGCACCACCTCCACTGCCTCGGTCGATGGATTCGTTCCCGCCGACGTCGCTCGGTCCTTCTCCTCCTTTTCGGGTTTTAGGTAGTAAAAAGCCTGTTCGGGCTGAATCGGCGCCGTCACCCTGGTCGTTCGCAAATCCGGAATGTGGTTCGAACTCATGAACCGCTCGACCTGGGCGACAAGCTGGTTCCGCGTATCGGCGTCGGCCAGGAGTTCGATTCGGTTGGACAAGCCCTCGGACGGCACGCGAGAAGCCTCCTCATCCAGCAGGAAATTCGCGGCCATGGAGACTTCCGATTGCTTCTGGAGACCAAGCCGCATCACACTGCTGTCGCTCTGCGCTGGCGACGCCTCTTCACTCGGCGGAACGGCCGCGCGCATCTCCGCCTTCGCCTTGACGGCGGCCAGCATGTCTGTTTCACCCGCGGATCGTCCAGCGGAGACCTCGGCCGGCTCGGTCCTTGCCGCCGGCGCCCCTTTGGAGACGACCGCGGTCGGTGCCGTCGGAGCACCGCTGGCGATTCGATCGGTCATCTTTGCTTCGCCGAGCATCTCCGTTGGATGCGAGGCCTCGCTGGCCCCTTCCCTCCTCATCTTGCCGAAGGTCTCGGTTCTTGACGCGGGCTGGACGCCGGCGCCTTCTCGGCCCGCCCTGGTTCGCTTGGCGCCATAGTCCTTTCTGTCGGCCATGGCAAGCTGTCTTGGCGCTTCCGGCTTCGGCTGGTTCTGCCGATAGATCAGCCAGCCTGCCGTCAGCATCATCATGATGCCGGCAGCCACACCCAGCGGCCGAATCCAACCGATGGATCTCACCCGTTTCGGCCGACCCGCTTCCGGAACACCCAGCAGCGCCTCCCGCTCCAGGCGGGCCATGACCAGCGCCGACATATCCGCCGGCGCTTTGCCCCGAGGAAGCGAACCCACCATGCGCGAGGTCCGCTTCAACTCCTCCAGGAGCTGTCTGGCTTCCGGATCTCGCTCCAGCAGCTTCTTGACCGCCAGGTGCTCGGCGGCCGAAAGCTCGCCGTCCAGGTAAGCGGTCAATTGCTCAAGTTGTTCCGGCTTCATCGCCATTCCGTCTACACCATTCCCAGGATGCCGGACAGCTTTTCGCGAAGCGCCAGTCGCGCCCGATGCAGCCGCGACTTCACCGTGCCCGCCGGTATCTCCAGGATCTCCGCGATCTCGTCGTAACCCAGGAATTCCACGTCCCGAAGCACGATGACGGCTCGCGGTTCCTCATCCAGCTCGGCCAGGGCCTTCAACACCAGGCCCTGCTGCTCGCGATCCATGACCCGTTGCTCGGGCGCGGCTTCCTCCGCGGCGAGACCTGCCATCACCGAACGTGCCCCGCCACCCTCGTCGCGATCGGCCCCTTCGTCGAGCGAATAGGTCGATCGGCCTTTCGTCTTCCGCCGGGCGCTGATGGCCAGATTCACCGCGATACGGAAGACCCAGGTGGAGAACTTCGCCCGGCCGCAGAAACTTCTTATCGAGCGAAAGGCCCGGACGAAGGCTTCCTGGGCCAGGTCCTCCGCCTCGGCGCGGTCGCCGCACATCCGCCAGCAGGTATTGAATACCTGATCCTGGTACTTGACGACCAATCGTCCGAAGGCCGCAACGTCTCCCTGCCGGCTCTGCTCGACCAGCTCCGCGTCCTCGAACGGGATCGCCAAACCCGCGGCCTTCACCAGTCGGTCTTCCATCCTATTGGACGCCTGTGCCCGGTGGGCGTTCCGCCATTATCCGGACCTGATTGCCAGTTGTTCGTACAGCAGAACGGCTGCTCGCTGTCGAGCGCCCTGCGCCCCGGACGCGCCATTTCCCAAGCCTACGTTCCCAGGATCCAGTTTCTGATGTCCTGGTAGGTTACCAGAATGAACAGCGTCGCAATCAGGGCAATTCCGACGATCTGGGTGGCCACTTGCGTCTTGATGCTGACGGGCTCGCCGCGGATCTTCTCCAGCAGCAGGAACAGGAATAACCCGCCGTCGACAATCGGCATGGGCAGGAAGTTGATCACCGCCAGGTTGGCCGACAACAGCGCCAGGAACCAGAGCAGGGTGATCACACCGGAGTCCGCCGCCTGGCTGCCGAGGCGGATGATCCCGATCGGCCCGCTGACCTTGCTGAATCCGACTTGTCGTGTGATGATCAGGTGTCGGATGGTCTGGATCGTCTGGACGGTCGCCTGATAGGCCTGCTTGAAGCCGACGCCCACCGCCAGAATGGGGTTGCGGATCGGATGCCGCTCGAACAGCGGATAGCAACTGAATCCCTCGCTGTACAACACACGCTGCAACCACGGATCGGCCCCGTTCGGCGCGACTGTGTACTCGCCTGTCCGCCTCTCCTCATCCACGGTCACGTACTCGATCTGGACCGTCTTGCCCACCGACTCGCTCAGCAGGCCGGCGATCGCCCGCCACTCCGGCAGGGGGACTTCCCTGCTCTTTCCGTCTTCTCCCTTGATCGGGAAGCTCGCCCGGCCGTCGATCTTCACAATGCGATCGCCGGGGGACAGGTTCAACGCGGCGGTGATGCAGCTGGGAATCGCCATCGCCGCCTTTCGCTCCTCATCGACCAGGCGGTAAGTGACTTCCACCGTGCGGCCGGCCCTGGCCCGAAACGCCTCGCTCAATTCGCTCCATCGCAACACCGGCTTGCCGTCCACCGCCAGGATGACCGCCCCGCGAGGAATCCCCGCCGCCCTGGCCGGCGAGATCGCCTCGCCGAGCTTGTCCACCACATCCGCCACGACGATGTGATCTTCTCCAATGCAGGCCAGCATCGCATCCACCGTCGGGGTGGTCTTCGAGAAGAGCGCGAACGGCGCCTTGGGGATGATTGGACCGAGCTGGTTGGCATCGATGTTCTCGAGCCAGATTTTCCAGGCGGCGGCATCTTTCAGCGGCTCAAGCTGGGCCTGCAGCTTCGCGAGATCTTCCTGCGGCAGGCGGTCCGCCTTGGCCATTTCGTTGAGGCTCCGCAGCGCCTTGTCCACGCCTTCCCGTGCCGCCGCAATCAACGCGTCGCGATGGGCTACGCAGAACACGACCATCGGGGCGGCGAAGCTCTGGTGGATGTCCACGTTCTCCAGCCATTCTCGCCACGACTTGGCATCCGTCAAAGGCTCCAATCGAGCCCGCAGCTTCGCCAATTCCCCCGGCGGCATTGCGGCTGCCGTGGCCATGTCGTCGAGGGTCCGCAGCGCTTTGCCCGCGTCTTCCCTCGCCGCGGCAATCAGCGACTCCCGATGCAGCACGCAGAACTCCACGGTCAGCGCATCAAGCCCCTGGTTGGCCTCTCGCGTCCGGCGGACCTTGATCGGAATCTCCTGCCCGGCGCCGCCCTCAATGATCTTCTTGAGTTCCTCGTACGTCGGATACTCTTGCAGCCCGATCTTTGTCATCACGTCGCCCTGGGCTACGCCCGCTTTCTCGAACGACTTGCCCGGATCGGGCGGATACGCCACCGTCAACCGGGGAACCAGACCCAGCAGCGAGGCCTGGACCGTTTCGCCCTGCTCGTACGGCACCGGCACCCACAGGGCCCGGCACTGCACATTGACCGGCGTGCTGGGGAGATCCGGCTGGGGCTGGAGAGCCATCTCGTCGGTGATGGAGTTCGGATCCACTGGTCGCTTGACGATGATCTCGACCGGGTTACCCCTCGCCGCGACGATGGCGCGGCTGAACGCGCCCAGGTCCTTGAACTCCTTGGGCTGACCATCAACGACGAGCTTGCACAGCTCGTCCTTCTGGTGCAGCTCGTGCTCCAATGGCTCCTGCCTGGCCCGGATCGACGGCACGGAAACCCGCAGATTCTGTCCCGGGGCAATGCCGATTTGCCGAACGCGGGCATCCTTCTTGTACTCCGGCAGAACGACCGGCCTGGGCTCGACGAGCTTGCCATCGCGCATCACGTCCAGCACCAGGGCCTGATCCGGATCAGAGAGCACGACCGCGTTGGTCAACTCGCCGAAGCTGTCAACCTTGGAACCGTTGATGCCGACGATGCGGTCACCGGTTTGAAGGCCGGCCCCCGCGGCGGGCGAGTTGGGAACGACGCCGCCGACCACGGACGGGGCCTGCAGTCGCCCGACCATGACGACGATGGCGAAGGCGATGGCCGCGAACAGCAGGTTCATGATGACGCCGGCGGAGATGATCACCATCCGCCGCCCGACCGACTTGTTGCTGAATGAATCAGGATTGTCCTTGACCTTCAGCTCGCCTGACTTGTCGACGACGAAGTCCTCCTGCCCCAGCATTTTCACGTACCCGCCAAGGGGCAGGGCATTCAAGGAGTAGCGAGTTTCACCTCTGGTGAAGCCGAAGACCTCCTTGCCGAAGCCGATCGCGAATCGGTCCACTCGAACTCCCGCCCACTTCGCCGCGACGAAATGCCCCAGCTCGTGAACGAAGATCACCAGCGAAAAGCCGCAGAGCAGCAGGAAAATCGACCACACATTGGACGCCCATTCCGGCAGTCCCGCATGCTGAACGCCGAGGTTCGCCGCCGCCAATACCAGTGCCGTACCGATCGTCATACCGTGCAGCATTGCGCTATCGCTCTCCTCGCCCAGGCATCCACCGCCATCAGCGTCGTCAGATCGGGACGCGTGTCGAACGCCCCCGGCCGATCAGCCGTCAGGTGCGATTTCACCACCTCCTCGACCATCGGCACGATTTCCAGGAAGCCGATCCGCTCGTTGCGAAACGCCTCAACGGCGGCCTCATTCGCGGCATTCATCGCCGCCCCGGCCGTCCCGCCCAGCTTCGCCACCTCGTGGCCTAACTTCAATGACGGAAACCTCGCCGGATCGGGCGGCTCAAAGTGCATTCGCTGGAGCTGGGAAAAATCCAGCCGCTCTCCGCAACCGGTCAACCGGTGCGGATGGGTCATCGCATACTGAATCGGCGTACGCATGTCCGGACGTCCCATCTGGGCGACGATGGACCCGTCACAAAATGCGACCATTGAGTGGATGATCGACTCGGGATGTATCACCACTTCAATCCGATCCGGATCGACGCCGAACAGCCATTTCGCCTCAACGATCTCCAGGGCCTTGTTCATCATCGTCGCCGAATCGATGGAGATTTTAGGCCCCATGTTCCAGGTCGGGTGCCGCATCGCGTCCACCGGCGCCGCGCAGCGCATCTGCTCGATGGTCCACGTCCGAAACGGTCCGCCCGACGCCGTCAGGTAAAGCCGCTCGATCTCCTCCTGCCGGCCCGACTGCAGCGATTGATAGATCGCCGAGTGCTCGCTGTCGACCGGCAGCAGTCGCGCCCCGGAATCGGCCGCGGCCCGGACCATCAGCTCCCCGGCGACGACCAGCGATTCCTTGTTGGCCAGACCCACGATCAAGCCCCGCTTGACCGCCGCCAGCGTCGCGGGCAGCCCCGCCACGCCGACGATCCCCGCGAGCACGAAGTCGCATTCGATTTCTTCCACCAGCCGCACCAGGGCGTCGGGGCCTGCCCACACCAGTGTGTCGCTGCCCAACTCGGAGAGCCGCTCCTCCAGTTTGTCCGCGGATTTCGGGTCCGACAACACCGCTGCCTTGGGACGGTAACGCTCGACCTGCTCCGCAATTCG
>DATKKX010000006.1:0-7858 GCA_035542775.1 Phycisphaerae bacterium
TCCGCCATGACTCCGCGGGATCAAAGTAAAAGTACACCGACGACAGGCACGCGGGACAGGAATCGACGATCCCCACCGCCACGATGCGATCAGCCAGACGATACTCCATCTCGACCGTGTCAGTGACGGCGGCGTAAAGGAACTCCTCGAAGTCATCTCGCTCCTCGCTCATCGTTCCGTCATGGCGGCGCCGCAGGTACTCAACATAAACCCGCCACTTTTCATCGGAGGACCGCGGCTCCCCCACCGTCACTTGCACATCCCGGTTCCGCCGCGCGACCCGCCGCTGGGAACGGCTCGGCCGGAATTGTTCCACCGGAATACGAATGGGCACGCACTCCCGGCACCCTTCACACCGCGGCCGATACACCAGCCTCCCGCTCCGCCGAAAGCCCATGTCCATCAGGTCCTGGTAAACCGCCGCGTCCAGCCGCGCCGCGTACACCCCCTCACTGTGCGCGGTGCGATCCTCCAGGTACGGGCAGGAATAGGGACCTGTCCCGTACAGCGGCAACGCCAGGGGAGGCCTTTCTCTGTTTCCTGGAGCGTCCACGTAGAGTAGGATAGCACGTCGTGGCCGGGCCTGCCGTGCCGTTGTGAGCCCCCGGAGAAATGAACCAACGCAGCCGTATTCAAAAGAAAGGCGGATTCCATGAACCTCTCTCGCGTCCTGTTGGCTTTGATCATCGTCACCCTGATCACCACCTCAAGCCAGGCGTCGCCGCAGGTCGGCGACAAGGCCCCGGAGGTCAAGATTGCCAAATGGATGACCAAGCAGCCGCCCTCCCTGCCGGGTGACAAGGACGCCGACAAGCACGTGTTCCTCGTCGAGTTCTGGGCAACCTGGTGCGGGCCGTGCTGGAAGAGCATTCCGCACCTCAGCGAGCTGCAGAAGAAATATGAGAAAGACGGCCTCATCATCATTGGCGTGAGCAACGAGGAGCCCGAAACGATCGCCAAGTTCATCGGTTCCGAAAAGGAAGGGAAGACGATGAGCATGGACTATTTTGTCGGGGCCGACGATGAGGCCGCCACCAGCAAGGCTTGGGCCAACGACATCCTGGGCATCCCCTGGGCGTTCCTCGTCGACAAGTCCGGCGTGGTGATGTGGCAGGGCAACCCGCTGGACCCCATGTTCGACTCCCTGCTCGACAAAGTTATCGCCGGCAAGCTCGATCTCGAGGCCGCCAAGAAGATAGCAGCCAACGACAAGAAATTCACCGATCTGATGGCTGACCTCCAGACCGCTTATGCCATGCGTGACGAGGCCAAGATCTTCAGCATCATCGAGGAGCTGATCCCACTCAAGCCGATGGAGTTGCAGCCCTACATGATCAAGCGTCAGATGTTTGTCGAGTTCAAGAAAGAGGATCAGGTCCCTGCGTGGAACAACAAGGTCATCGAGCTGTTTAAGGATCGCCCCGACAGCCTGAGCCAGATCGTCCAGGTCGAGCTGAGCAAAGAACCCTCTCAACGAGACGCCGCCCTCATGATCCACTGTACCTCACGTCTCATTGAGAGCGTCAAAGAGCCTGACGCCGAAACCCTGGCGCTGTTCGCACACGTTCAATATGAATGCGGCATGATTGACGCGGCCATCGATACGCAGACCAAAGCGGTCGCCGCCGCCACCAAGGCTATCCGCGAAGACAATCAGAAAGCGTTGGACTACTACAAATCGCTGAAGCAATACGCCAAGGACCTTCGCCCGGTCCCCACGACGACGAAGAAGGCTTCCTGATCCGCCCCGTTCCGGCCTGCGATCCGACCCCCGCGCCGGCGTCTCCTTGATCCGAGCTCAGGCCGGAGCTCTGCGCGCCGCAAGAGGTCGCTCAGGGTTCTTTAGGGCTCCCCTGCGCCGCCGGCACTGCCGGCCAACGCCCGTGGCGCGGCTTTCCGGGCCGCCGTCGCGGATGGTGATTTGCCGTCCGCTTCGCCGATCCGGTCAAGTGACATGGTCACGGCACGCCGCACGGCCGCGCTGCGGTGCCTCTGCAGCTCCCGCAGCGCCTGCCGCGATTCGGCCGCCTGCGGCCCGATCCGTCCCAGGGCCTCCACGCAGGCCACGATGACCGGCTCGCTCTCATCGCTCAGCCGCGCTACCAGGGCCGGTGTCGCAACGGCCGCGGCCTTTCCCATCCGCCCCAGCGCCGCCGCTGCGCGCCGCCGGACGAATGGATCCCGATCGTCGAGCGCTACGCACAATCTCGGCACCGCCTCGCCCGCTGCCGGTCCGATTGCGCCCAACGCGTCAATCACCGCGGCCACTACCGCCTTGTCACGCCCCGCCAGCAGCTCGGTCAGAACAGGCACGGCCGGCTGTGCCAGAGGGCCCAGCCTTTGCAGGGCCTCACATGCCGCCAGCCGCGTCGCCCGCTCATCGGTCAGCAGGATGGTCCCCAGCGAAAGAACGAAGGATGCCGGCCTCCGGCTCGACAGCGCCAGCGCGAAGGCGGGCCAGATGCGGTCCTGCGATCGTTCCGCCCGGCTGGCTGTCTCCAGCAGGCCCTGGACCTCCGCCTGCGAGGAGCCCAGCCGCCCCAACGCCTCCGCCACGCGATCACGCACGTTGGGATCTTCGTCCTTCAGCAGCGCCGCCAATGCGGCGATACACCCGCTGTCATTGGAGCCGATCAAGCCGAGTGCCACCGCTGCCTGGCACCGAACCTCCGCGTTCTCATCCCGCATCGCCTGAATCAACGCCGGCGCCGCCGGCCGCGCGATGGCCCCGATCCGCCCCAGCGCATCCGCCGCTTGCTGCCGCACGTGCGCCTCGCAATGCTGCAGAGCATTCACCAGCGCCGGCACCGCCGGAGCCGCCGCCGGGCCCATCCGGCCCAGGGCCCGGGCCGCGCCGCTCGTTGGGTCGTCCAGCAGTTCGACCAGCGGCACGATCGCCCCGGCCGCCCTCTCCCCCATCCGACCCAGCGTCGCCGCGGCCTCGTAGCGCCTTCGCGGATTGGTGCTGCGCAGGACTCCCGTCCACGTCCGCACAATGGCCTCCGTCACCACGTCGCTGTCCGGCGCGATCCGCTCCAGCGCGCTTGTCGCCGCCTCTCGAAGCTCCCAGTTTTCTCCCGCCATCGCTTCGATCAGGCACGGCACCGCCGCGCTGGCATCCGCGCCGATCTGCCCCAGAGCGCCGGCCGCGTCCAACTGCATCTCCAGCGAAGACGCCCGCAGCAGGTCGGTCAACGCCGGCACCGCGTCGCCGCCCATTTCCTGCAGGCCCTCGCGTATCGTGCGATACTCTCGCAGGACCGCGTCCGACTCCAACATCTCGCTCTCCGCGTCCACGTTGGCTTGCTCGACATACCGCGGCTGAGACAAGCCCTTCCCGTCTGCCTCCGTACCGGCAACCATCACGACGCGAAGCGGCGAAGGATCTTCCACCACCTCCGGCTCGCCGTCATCTCTCAGTTGCACGACCCTCCGCCGATACGCCGCCGGAGTCCGGTTCTCTCCCGCCCGGCGCGATGCGTTGGCGATGTTCTCCCCCAACACATCCAGCCGCTTTCGCAGGAACTTGAGGTACTGAACCAACGACGCGGCCGTCTCCGGGTTGCGCTGCAATTCCACGCCGTTCGGCCCGACCCACACGTCCGTGCCCCGGACTCGCAGGAAGGTAAGCAACGTCGGCTCGGTCGCGTCATACCGCGCCTCCGCCGCACGCAGCAGAATTGTGGACGAACTCTTCCCATGTCCTCGCACGGCCGCCTGCGCCAGAGGGTGACCCTCCCCCGGACGAACCGCCGAAACGGACGAGTTCTCCAACTCCGCCATCATGGCCAGCATGAGTTGCCGGGCATCCTCCAGAACGCACAGCCGCGACCAGTTTTCGACGGCGTTGACGTTGCTGCCCTCGACGCTGCCCTGCTGAAGCGAGCCGAACATGCCCTCACCCGGACTACCCTCCATCGCCACACCCGCCTCGGGCGTTCGGATGAAGAAACCCGGCTTCGGCGAGGCCAGTCGCTCCGGATGCTCGAACCACGCCAGGCTGATTCGCCCGCGCTCACCAAGACGCTCCACGGCCTTGCTGCGGGCGAGCACCGCCCCACCACTGCCGACCGCCACCTGCGTCGCGTCCGGTGGCAGAATGATCTGCGGAACCAGTGACGCCCACGGCATCATTCGCGAAACCAGCACGCCGTCCTTTCGCATCTTGAGCCGGCCGTCGCGCGTGTACACCCGCCGCTGCTGCTGCCCGTCCGGGTACTCCAGAACAAACAGCCCCTTGCCCCGGATCGCCAGATCCAGCGCCTGACCGGTCTGACTCACGGCCCCCTCGGTGAAATCCAGCAAGATCCCGCTGCCCGGTCCGAACAGCGTCGCGGGCGACCCGGAGGCGATCAACCGCTCGATCTCACCCATTCCCGCCCGCTGACCGGCCACCTTCTGCGTCAGCAGATTCCCGCGGACTCGTTCGATCGCCTCGTGAATCGGCGGGAGCGCGTCGCGCAGGGCCGGCTTGATTCCATCCGCCCGGCTGGACTCCACCAGCAAATACGAATCCTGCCGCCGCACCTTCAGCCCGCTGTACGCCAGAATGGCGGCCGGCCATTCGCCGTTGCCCAGCAGGACGGTATCCAACCGCAACAAGGGACGCGACGATGCTGTGGCCACCGACGACACCGCCAGCCGCGCCGTTTGGGGGTCCACGCGCTTGGCATCGGTCAACGCCCGGCGAGCCCAGTCCTCCGGCGTGCGAGTCGCCTCGCATGCCTCCGCCTTCTCTCCGGCGGCGACGACTTCCGGCCGTTCCGGCATAGTCTTCACCGCCTTCGGACCCGGCGCCTGGCAAGTCAGGCTCGAACAACACGCCACCAACAAGACCATCAGTCTTCTGCTGCTCATCATGTCAGCTCCGTCCCTGGTTATGCCGAAGCGGGCGGACCACACGCCTGCCCAAAGCCCGGTCGGCCCCGGCGCGGTGTCAGCGCTCCCCGTTTCCCTGCATCAGCACTTGAACATCGGCGACTTGCGCAGCCCCTCCCCAAGCCTGCTCTGCCAAAATCCGCCCCCCATCACGGGTGGCACGGGCAAAGCCCCTTGGCCCGTGCCACCCCCCAGTACAGTCGCTTGGCAGGTGTACTCGCCCTCTCAACGGCAGTCCGCCGCGCGGGCTGGCCACCTCATGCGGGCAGAATCCCAGCCGTTAACCGCATTATCAATGCTGCCAACCGCGATCTACACCTCGTCCGGCCCGCTCCACTCAGGCCGACGAGGGCGTCGGCACCACCACTCCGCGCCAAGCTGATATCCCTGCCTCTTTCAGCTAAACTGCCTCGCCTGGAGACCCCCGATGACGGCCGACGCGCCTGCGACTCCCATCCCAAGCAAGCTCTCCCCACGCCGGCGCCTGCTGCGAATCGCCGTCGTCGTCGCCATCTTCTACGCCGCCTGGTGCACAGCCATGTACTTCTATCAGGATCAGCTCCTCTTCCCCGCCAACATGGCCCCGCCGCCGCTCCCGCTCGGCTATCAGGGCAAGACCACCATCGAGTTCAAGCTCGACCTCCCCACCGGCGGCAGCGTCCTGGCGTGGTTCCTCCCCGCGCCAGGCGTCTCGCCCGATTCCCCCGCGCCGGTCGTCGTCTTCTTCCACGGCAACGCCGAGATCATCGACCACCAGCACGAGATGGTCGAAGGCTACCACCGCCTCGGCTGCTCGATCCTGCTGCCCGAATACCGCGGCTACGGCCGCGCTGCGGGCAAGCCCAGCGAGGATGCCATCGTCGCCGACTCGGTCTACTTCTACGACGAGCTGCTCAAACGCCCCGAAGTCGACGGCAACCGCATCGCCATCCACGGCCGCTCACTCGGCGGCGGACCGGCCGCCCAGCTCGCCGCCCGGCGAACGCCCCGCGCCCTGATCCTCGAATCGACATTCTCCAGCGTCGCCGACATGGCCGCGCTGTACTACTGCCCGTCCTTCCTCGCCAGGAACCCCTTCCACACCGACCGCGTGCTCCAATCCCTCGACGTGCCCGTGCTGATCTTCCACGGCACAGAAGACGACCTCATCCCCGTCGCGCACGGCCGCCGCCTCCGCGACCTCGCCCGCCGCGGCAAGTACGTCGAGTACAACTGCCGCCACAACGACTTCCCCGGCGACGGCAGCGCCGCCGCGTACTGGAACGAAATCGACGCCTTCCTCCGCCGCTCCGGCGTCATCGAGGCCTCCGCACCATGACCAAGAAGCAACCCAAGAACCGTCCCTTCCGCATCGCCGTCCTGATCTCCGGCGAGGGCACCAGCCTTCAGAACCTCATCGACCGCATCGCCGACGGCCGCCTGCCGGGCATCGAGATCTCCGTCGTGATTTCCTCCCGATCGAACGTCGGCGGCGTCGCCCGCGCCCAGAAGGCCGGCCTGCCCGTCGACGTCATCCGCGTGAAGGACCTGCCCGACATCGACAAGTTCAGCGACCACGTCGCCCTCACGCTGGACGTGTATGCCGTGGACCTCGTGGTCCAGGCGGGCTGGCTGTGCTACTGGCGAATCCCTCATCGCTGGCTCGGCCGCGTCATCAACATCCACCCCGCCCTTCTCCCCAAGTACGGGGGCAAAGGCTTCTACGGCCATCATGTCCATGAGGCCGTCCTCGCCGCCGGCGACAAAGTGAGCGGCGCCACCGTCCACTGGGTGGACAACGAATACGACCACGGCCAGATCATTTTGCAGAAGGAATGCCCCGTTGACCCCGCCGACACCCCCGACACGCTGGCCGCCCGTGTCCAAGCCCTCGAGCGCGAACTGCTGCCGGCGGCGATTATGCAAATCCGCGACGCCAAGCAGAAGTGATCTTGTGCAGCCACGCGCTGCGGCAACTCAGCACTCACGACGCAGCACTCACGACGCAGCACTCAGGACACAGCACTCAGGACACAGCACTCAGGACGCAGCACTCAGGACACAGCACTCACGACGCAGAACTCAGGACACAGCACTCAGGACGCAGCACTCAGGACGCAGCACTCAGGACGCAGCACTCAGGACACAGCACTCACGACGCAGCACTCAGGACACAGCACTCAGGACGCAGCACTCAGGACGCAGCACTCGGGACGCAGCACTCAGGACGCAGCACTCAGGACTATTCCGCCCCTCGCCCCGCCGCATCCACGTCCCGGAGGGACAACCGAAAATAGCCCAGCGTTTGAACGCTGGGACCGGGAGCCACCCGCAAACACTCCTGAAGTCCCATCGGGACGACCGCCCCCGCTCGCAACTAAACGCCCGTACCCGTGTTGGTGCGAGAATCCGTTCTCGCGCCCAGCCTCGCAGGAACCCCATCCCGCGCCCCCGCACCCCAGCGCCCATCCTCTTCAGGCCTGGAAGGCCGACAGTCAATAGCCCGGCGGCGTGAGCCCCGGGTTCCTCGCCACCACAATCTCGCTCAAGCCCCGGGACGGGGCGACAGATTACCGTACCAAGCATCGCGCATACCCTGACCTGGGAAGCCGGTGTTGCGTTCCGATTGGAGCGCTGCCGCGCCGTCGAGCGCTACGCGCGAAACGACCACCTCGACCTCCTCATTCCGTACGAATTCCAGGGTGTTGACCACCACTACGACCCCGATTTCATCGTGCGGCTGACGAATGGCCTCACCGTGATCCTTGAGGTCAAGGGGCTGGAAGACGCTCAAACCCGCGCCAAGCACATCGCCGCCCAGCGTTGGGTCTCCGCGGTCAACAACGCCGGCGAACACGGCCGCTGGGCCTTCCACGTCTGCCGAGACCCGCAGGTCGTGGAGAAGGAGCTGTCGTGGCTGTTGGATCAGACATCGGCTCTATTGCCCGGCGGAGCCCTTGCGCCGCCCACAGCCTCCTGATCCCCGCCCCATTTTCACCCC
>DATKKX010000007.1:0-11229 GCA_035542775.1 Phycisphaerae bacterium
GGCCGGCAAGAACAAGAACGTGGACTTCTCGACGGGCGTGGTCTGCGTCGACCTCGACTTCTCAAGACTGGACCCCGCTCCCGGCGGCAAGAGGACCGTCGTTATGGTCTATGTTGACCCCAGCGACGGGAAAGTGCGCGAGAAGTACCTGTCGCGAGACTTGAAGGACAGAGACAAGATCGGGAAGCAGCTTGCGGAGCAACCGACGGCGATGAAGGAGTAAAGCTGCTTTCGGCAACTTCGAGGCGCGGCGCGGCAGAACTGCCGTCAATTCAGGCTTGCAGCTTCTTCGCCTTCTCAACGGCCTGATCCACCGGCCCGACGTACATGAACGCCTGCTCGGGCAGGGCGTCGTGCTTGCCGTCGCAGATCTCCTCGAAGCTGCGGATGCAATCCTCGAGCTGGGTGTAGTTGCCGGGGAAACCGGTGAACTGCTCGGCAACGTAGAAGGGCTGGCTGAGGAATCGCTCGATCTTGCGGGCCCGGGCGACGGTCAGCTTGTCCTCCTCGCTCAGCTCCTCCACACCCAGGATGGCGATGATGTCCTGCAGGTCGCGGTAGCGCTGCAGGATCATCTGCACTCGCTGGGCGCATTTGTAGTGCCGCTCGCCCACATACTGCGGATCGAGAATGCGGCTCGAAGAAGCCAGCGGGTCAATGGCCGGGTAGATTCCCTTTTCAGAGATCGACCGGGCCAGGACGATGAAGGCGTCCAGATGGGTAAAGGCGGTGGCCGGCGCGGGGTCGGTGAGGTCGTCCGCGGGGACATACACCGCCTGCACGCTGGTGACGGCGCCGCGGGTGGTGGAGGTGATGCGCTCCTGGAACTCACCCATCTCCGTGCCGAGAGTGGGCTGATAGCCGACGGCGCTGGGCATGCGGCCGAGCAGAGCGGACACCTCTGAGCCGGCCTGGCTGAAACGGAAGATGTTGTCGATGAACAGCATGGTGTCGGCGCCGGACTCGTCGCGGAAGTACTCCGACATGGTCAGGCCGCTGAGGGCCACCCGCAGTCGGGCGCCGGGCGGCTCGTTCATCTGGCCGAAGACCATCGCGGTATGCTCGATGACCTTCTTGACTTTGCCTTGGGCATCCTTGAACTCCGCTTCCTGCATTTCCAGCCAGAGGTCGTTGCCTTCGCGGGTCCGCTCGCCGACGCCGGCGAAAACGGAGTAGCCGCTGTGCTCGCGGGCGATGCGGGCGATCATCTCCTGGATGATGACGGTCTTGCCGAGGCCGGCCCCGCCGAAAAGGCCGGTCTTGCCGCCGCGGACGAAGGGGGCGAGCAAGTCGATGACCTTGATGCCGGTGACGAGCTGTTCCGTCTTGGGCGTGAGATCAGCGAAGGGCGGAGGCTCGTGCTGGATGGGGCGCCAGTCGTCGGCCTTGACCTCGCCGAGGCCGTCGATGGGCTCGCCGACGAGGTTGAACACACGGCCCAGGATGCCCTGGCCGACGGGTACGCAGATCGGCTTGCCGGTGTCGATGATGTCGGAGCCCCGTTTGAGGCCGTCCGTGCTGGCGAGGGCCACGGCCCGGATTCGGTTGCCGCCGAGATGGCTGGCGACCTCGCAGGTCAGGCGTTCTTTGACGGTCTGAATGCCGACCTTGCGATCGACATCGACGTGGAGGGCGTTATAGAGACGCGGCATCTTGTCCGGAGGAAACTCCGCATCCAGCGTCGAGCCGATGACCTGGGTGACGCGACCAACATTACGAACGTCCGTGACCATGTCAGCCTCCTGAGGCTATGAACCCGTCATTACTTCAGTGCTTCCGCTCCGCCCACGATATCCAGCAACTCCATGGTGATCTGCGTCTGCCTGGCCCGGTTGAACTGGCGAGAGAGCAGCTTGATCATGTCATCCGCCGCGTCGGTGGCGGCTTTCATCGCGACCTTGCGGGCGGTCTCCTCGCTGACGGCGGCGTCGATGAAGCACTGGAAGAGCCGCACCTTCACCGTCTGCGGCAGCAGAACATTGAACAGCTCTCCGGGCTCCGGCGAGAAATCGTAGAGCGCCGCGACCTGGCCCGTCGGCACGGCGGGGCTGCCGCGTTCCCCGGGCTTGGGCTGACTCGGGCTCAGCGGCAGGAGTCGCAGTATCTCCGGAGCCTGGCGGCCGGCGGAGATGAACCGCATATAGGCGACGCGCACGCTGCCGAACTCGCCGGCTTCATACCGCTTGATATACTCGGCGGCGATCGGCTCGATCTGGTCGAAGCGCGGCCGGTCAGAGATGCCGGTGATCGCTCGATCAACGGGGCGGCCCAGGAACCTGAAATAGGCAACCCCCTTTTTGCCGACGACCTGGAGCTCATGCGGGCGATCTTTTGTTTCGTTCAGATGACGCAGGGCGGTCCGCAAGACCTGGCCGTTGTAGCCGCCGCACAAGCCGCGGTTGGAGGTCAGGACCAGCAGCAGATCCCGGCCGGCGTCGGGGTTGTCGCGCAGCAGGGCATTATCCACCTGATCGCCCGCGGCTTTGGAAACCTCTTCCACCAGAGCGGTGATCTTCTCGGTATAGGGCTTCGCGGCCATGGCCCGGGTGTAGGCCTGTTGGAATCGGGCCGTCGCAATCAAGCGCATGGTGTTGGTGATCTTGCGGATGTTGGCAACCGCTTTGCGACGTTTTACGATTTGCCGCGCTTTAGCCATCTTGACTCTCTCGTCCCACAGGCGGCTCCGAGCCGCGATGCCTGAACTCCGTCAGCGTTCGTCTCGGTCCTTTCCACAGAGGGACCACCTCACGGTACATCCGCGAAAGGCGGTCAAAAAACACCGCGGCGTCGGGTTGATGTCCCTCGCCCCCAGGCAAACCCAATTCGGCAGTCAGCAATCGGTCGTCCGGCAGCAAGCCCACCAGCGTCGGCCATTGGGCGATGGCCGTTTCCGGGGCGGCAATGACAATTCGCGCGTGCGGTTTCATTTTCTCCGCCAATGGCAGCAGATACCCCCTCCGGGGCGCGTCGGCAATGAGGCAATCGGCTTCGCGCAACGCACCGGCCAGCACAGGTTCGTGGGAGGAGATCAGCGACCGCGCCGTCCCGAACGACAAGCCGATTACGGAGACCGCCAGAACGCCGACGGCGATTCGTCCACCAGCGCCGGGCTGTCCCGGAATGCCGGCCCGGACCAACAGGCAGATCGGGATCAGTATCGCCGGCGCCAGTTGCTTGGGCTCCACGGCATGAGGAGGTATTCGGCCGAATGTCAGGGCAGCCAGCCAAAACCCTCCCCAGACAAAAGCGGCGAGCCACAGGACCTGGTCGACCGGTTGTCCGCGCCGCCAGGCCAGCAGCGCGGAGACTGCCAGCATAAGTGCGGCCATCACGGGGGAGAAAAGCGAGCCGCGCCAGCGCCAAGGCATCAGCCACCACGACTCCGCCAGGCTGCCGCAGAGTGGCTGGAATGCCCCGCCATAGAAGTTGTCGATCGGCTGAAGCGGACCATCCTGCCGCGAGAGGTTGATCTGGACCGCCCAAAGCAGCAGAGGTAACAGCAGGATGGTCGCCCCCGATACCGAGCAAGCCAGTAGCCTCCATCGTCGCCATTGTCTGGCTGTCAAATGCCCGATCGCGGCGATCAGGCCGACGGCCACCCAGATAATGGTGCCGAATTGGGAGTACAGAAGGATCACCGGCCCCAGGGCCAGCAACATGACGGCGTGCCTGCTGGGCGTGATTTGTTGCCACCAGACCACAAGAGCGGCAATGCTGACCACAACGCCGAGGTACACAAAGGCGTACTGTCTCAGCTCCGTCGCGATGTCGACCATCGTCGGGGTGAGCAGCAGCCAGGCCGTGCCCAGGCAGCGAGCCAGGGGCGACGCGTTCGGCCAGATCCATCGATTCGCGGTCCATGCGGCAATGAAGAAGATGAATGTCCCCAGGAGCCGCAGGACGGCCTGGCGATGAATGCCGAGCTCGCCCATGCCGTGAAGCACGAGGAAGTACAACGGCGGATGAATGTCGCGTTGCGACAGCGAACGGACCACGTCCCTCGTCCGGACATCTTTTGTCGGATGCAGCAAATCCTGAAGATCGGCGGCGCGCAAGAGCTGCAGGTAGGACATGCGGCTGTAGAGCGTGTCCACGCGCTGAGATTTGCCCGCCGCGACCAGCAGGGAGATGGCCTCGTCGTGCTCCAGGAGATTCGCGGATTTGCTTCGCGCGACTCCGCAGTGGACGACAAAGGCGGCGACGACCAACAGGGTCATCGGCAGGCATTGGCGGGTGGTCATTCGAGGTCATTGATCCTTCTTTTCGAACCTTTTCTTGAAACCGCCGATGGCCTCCTTCAGCTTGGAGTCCAGGGCCTCGTCGATCTCCTTCTTGTCGGTCAGCTGCTTCCTGACCTCGGGAAGCTCGTCCTGGAAATACTTCAGCAATTGTTCCTCGAACAGGGCGACCTTGGAGATCGGCAGGTCGTCGAGATAGCCCCGGGTGCCCGCGTAGATGCTGATGATCTGGTTGGTCACGTGGTACGGTTTGTATTGTCCCTGCTTGAGCAGCTCGACCATGCGAGCTCCGCGGTCCAACTGCCGCTGCGTTGCGGCGTCCAGTTCGGTTCCGAGCTGGGCGAAGGCCTCCAGCTCGCGATAGGCGGCCAGGTCCAGGCGCAGTGAGCCGGCGATCTTCTTCATCGCCTTGACTTGGGCATTGCCGCCGACGCGGCTGACGCTGATGCCGACGTTGACGGCGGGGCGGACGCCGGCGAAGAACAGGTCGGGCTCCAGATAGATCTGGCCGTCGGTGATGGAAATCACGTTCGTCGGGATGTAGGCCGAGACCTCTCCTTCCAGCGTCTCGATGACCGGCAGGGCGGTCAGCGAACCACCGGAGGTCGGATCGGTAACGATTTCATGGCCCTGGTGCTGTTTGAGGTCCCGCTCCGCTTCGTGCTTGCCAGGGACACCGATATAGGTCTTGCCGTTGACACCGCCTTTCTTGAAAGGCGAGCCCTTGGGCACGATGGCTCGGCGCTCGGCCAGCTTGCAGGATCGCTCCAGCAAGCGGCTGTGCAAATAGAAAACGTCGCCGGGATAGGCCTCGCGTCCGGGCGGCCGCCGCAGCAGCAAGGACAACTGGCGGTAGGCCTGGGCCTGCTTGGACAGGTCGTCGTAGATGCAGAGCGTGTGCCGGCCCTGGGTGTACATGAAGTACTCGGCCATGGCGCAGCCGGCATAAGGGGCGATGTACTGCAAGGGGGCCGGGTCGCTGCTGGCGGCGCAGACCACGATGGTATAGTCCATGGCGTTGTTGGCCCGGAGGGTCTCGACGACTCCGGCGACGGTGGATTCCTTCAGGCCGACGGCCGCGTAGACGCAGATGACGCCCGAATCGCGCTGGTTGATGATCGTGTCGATGGCCACGGCGGTCTTGCCGGTCTTGCGGTCGCCGATGATCAGCTCTCGCTGGCCGCGACCGATGGGGATCATGCTGTCGATGGCCTTGATGCCGGTCTGCAGGGGCTGATTGACGGGCTGTCGCTCGGCGATCCCCGGGGCCTTGTACTCCAACGGCCATCGATGCTGACTGGTGATGGCTCCTTTGCCGTCCATGGCCCGGCCCAGAGGGTCCACGACGCGTCCGATCAGCGAGTCTCCCACGGGGACACTGAGCAGGTTGCCGGTCGTGCGGACGACGTCACCCTCCTTGACGCCGAGATAGTCGCCCAGGACGACGGCGCCGATGGAGTTTTCCTCCAGGTTCATCACCTGCCCGATGGCACCGTTCTCGTAGGTGATCATCTCGCCGGCCATGGCGCTGCTGAGCCCGTATATCTGCGTGACGCCGTCGCCCACGGCGATGACCCGCCCCACTTCGGCGGCCTCGATCTGCTCCTGGTAATGGGCGATCTCCTGTTTGATGACCGACGTAATCTCGTCAACCTGGATTTTCATTGGCGCAGTCCTTCCGTTACGAAGCGAGATATGCCTTCAGAGAGGCGCCTTTCGCCGGAAGCCAGAAGCGTGGAGCGCATGTCACGCAGCTTCTGACGCACTGACAAATCGTACATCCGGTCCCCGACCCGGACCCTGATGCCGCCCAGGATCTGGGGATCCACGTATTCGTGGAAATCCGCTTCGTGTCCGGTGAGCTTCTTGATCTGTGTTCTCAGAGCATTGCGTTGCTGGTCGTTCAGCGGCTGGACGGTGGTCACGTGGACTTCTTCGCGCTCCATTCGCTGGTCGAGCAGGGAGCGGTAGGCGTCGCACACCGCCGGCAGGATCATCGCTCGTCCCCTGTCGTTGAGCACGAGCAGGAGGTTCAGCACCAGGGGGCTGACGCGGTCCGCGCCAAAGACCTTTCGCAGGCTGTGTCGCCGGGCGGTCATCTCGATCGCCACCGAGCTCATCATCGACGCGAAAGAGGGATCGCTGTGCCAAAGGTCCCGTAGCTGCCGGAGCTCAGCGCCAATCTCCTCCGCCTTGCCGGCCTCTTCGGCAAGTTGGAGCAGGCTCTCGGCGTAAACGGCGGCGGCGGCCAGAGTGATGTCGAAGACGCTTGCCATGTGGGACTGTCTACCGTTCTCAACTCGCCTTGGTCATGTCAGCGAGGGCCTCGTCGAGGAGCTTCTTGTGGTCCCCGGGGGTCAACTCCTTGCGGACGATCTTGCCCGCAATGGTGGTGGCCAGAAGGACGGTCTGGTCGTGGAGTTGCCTTACAGCGTCGTCGCGGGCCAATTCGATTTCGCGCCTGGCCCGCGAGATCATGGCGTCTCCCTCGACCTTGGTTTCTGCGAGGATGTTTTTCTTGACCGCCTCCGCATCCCGCCGGCCTTCGTCCACGATCCTGGTGGCTTCAAGCTGTGCCCTCTTGAGCGTCTCCTTGTACTCGGTCAGGAGCCGCTGGGCCTCCTGGCGCTCGCTCTTAGCGGAGGTCAGCGAGTCGCGAATGAACTTTTCGCGGCGCTGGAGGCCCTGAAGGACGCTCGGCCAGACCCACTTGGCGAGTACGGCGAGCAGCAGCAGGAAAATGAGCAGAGTCCAGAAGGCGTTGCCGAAATCGCCCGCGAACAGGCTGGGCTCGGCGTTTTCGCCCTCGCTGGAGGCCAGCACGGCAGGTGCAGTAGCGCAGAGCACGCACAAAGCCATGCCGATTTCTCGTTTTTCGATTGACATTACCCGCGTCCCTGTTTTGCACATGCCGAATCGGTGCCGACCGATCGTTTGCCTGGGGACCCCGTGTTCTTCGCCGCCGATCCGCGTAAAGGCCTTACGGCAGGTCCTTGCCCCACAGCATGCCCAGCAGACAGACGACCACGGCGAAAAGCGTGGCGCCTTCGATCATTGCCGCGGTGATCAGGGCCACACCGGTGATGGAGCCGGAGGCCTCGGGCTGTCGAGCGATTGAATCGGCGGCGCTGCCGCCGATGCGACCGATGCCGAGCCCCCCGCCGATCAGGACCAGACCGGCTCCGACCGCCGCCCCGAAGAACGCCGCCCCGGGGCTGTCAAAGGTTCGGGCCGCGCCCTTGTCAACGGCCGGGCCTTTGGCCGCGTCGGCGCCGGGCGTCGCGCCCGGGCTGTGCGGCTGCGCAAAAAGGGGCGATGCGAGGAGAACCAATGCCACTAACGCCAGCAAGATCACTCTGTTCATCATGAACCCAGTCCTTTCGTTTCCCAGGAAGGCCGCGGACTTCCACTCGCACGGCGTGTATCAGTGCCTATGCGTTCCGTGTGCTTCATGCTCCTCTGCAGGCGCTGTCTCGTGCTCCTCGTGATGAATGTTCACGGCCTGCCCGATGAACACACAGCTGAGGAACGTGAAGATGAACGCCTGTAGAAAGGCGACGAATAATTCCAGTCCGTTGATGGCGACGCTGCCGAGCACCACCGGCAAGGCGATCGCGAAACCTGTAGCCGCGCTGGCGGCGCCCGCCATGGCGATGAAGCTGACCAGGATCGCCAGCAGGATGTGCCCGGCGCACATGTTGGCGAACAATCGGATGCACAGCGCGAAGGATTTGGCGGCCAGACCAACGCATTCCAGGAATGCGATCAAAACGTTGATGGGGAAGGGCCCGATGAAAAAGTGCTTGATGAATCTCATGCCGTGCAGGCGGAGGCCGTTGCCCCAGATCATGAGGAAAGTGACGGCCGCCAGAGTGCCGGTGACCCAGATATTGCCGGTGGCCGTTCCGTATATAGGCCGGCCGAAAATCGCCTTGGAGATTGGCTGGAGCGGCAGGAGCCCGAGGAGGTTGCACGTCAAAATAAAGAAAAATACAGTCCAAATATATGAGATAAAGCGATCGGTGTAAGGGCCGAAGTGCTGAGATGCGATCTTATCTCTCAGGAATTCACATATCAGCTCGATCAGATTGCCCATTCCTCTGGGCGCCAACTGGTTGACCTCGTCGCCTGTGCGGCGCGGCCGCACCCATATTGGGAGAAAAAGCATGAGGAGCACTGCTGCCACCATGAGCATGATGATGTGGTTGGAGAGCAGGGTGCATTGGCGGAGATAGCCTTGCCCCGCGTTGATGGTGACCCAGGGATGGTCAGCCACATGCGAGATCGGATTATCGCCGGAGGCCAGGAGAAAGAAGTTCATAACCGCTTATCGAGCGTTTTGCTCCAATAGATAAAGGCCCAGGTCTCGACTTTGATCAGCACGACGTACGTAATGGCCAGCCAGATCAGGAAGGCGGACCGGCTCGTCAAGTTGTGCCATACAATTACCGTTGCAACGGCTGCCGTCAACAGAAATCGAGCCGCTGCCGCCAACAGGCCGACACGAAGGCGAGCAGGCTTCCCAACCGTGGTCATTCGCCACAGGGCGGGGATCAACGTGACATAGACCGCCGCGAGCACGGCGCTTTGAGCCACAATCATGGCTTGAGGGCCACGAGGTCCAGCGAGGGATCGTGTTGGGAAATAACCTGCCGCGGCCAGCGCGATTCCGGCCAATACAGGCAGGAGCAGGAGTCGGGCGGCCACCGGTGGGAATCTGGGAGTCTGCATCGCAGTCTCGATCAGGGGGGCGCGGCGTCGAGAGGAGGCATCGGCCCCGCCGGCAGGAGTCGCAGTTCCAGCATGATGTCTCTTAGTCAGGCTCGCTGCCGCTGCCGCTGCTCCCGGGGGGCCGGCGATCTCGATCTATGTCACGGAGCACCCCGTGGACCCAGCGGCGGATCAGATTGTACAGGCCGCCGACGATGCCGATTCCGGCACAAATCAGCAGGCCCCAGGGGTCGGTTCCGAACCGGCGGTCAATCCAATAGCCCAGCAGACAAGCTCCGGCCAGCGTTGCGGCGAGCTCCACGCCGGCACTCGCCAGCCGCATGGCCGTCGGCATCCCCGGCTTCGATGGCTTCGGAGTGCTCACTCAGACGACGCCCTCGCCTCGCCCATGGCCTGTCGGAGTCCTCTTCTTCGGGTTCGCGTTCGATCGTGCATGCTCGACGAGAATGGCCGCTTCGCCGAATCGCAGGGCCGGTAGAGTCGCCGAGCTTCGCCGCAAGTCTTTCTGTTCCCGCAGAATTGCCTAGTCGGGCGCCGTTCCGGCTTCGCCAAGCTCGTCCATGTAGTCAATATCACGGTCCAATTGGTCCTGGACCTGGCGGACTCGCAGCAGGGTCCTGACGCGAGCCAGTAGATCGAGGCGGTTGACAGGTTTCGTGATAAAGTCGTTGGTGCCGACCTCGACGGCTCGTTCGATATCGCCGGTCTCGTGCAGGGCCGTAATCATGATGACCGGTATATCCTTGGTGGCGGGATCAGCCTTGAGTTTCTTACACACCTCGTACCCGCTCATTTTCGGCATCATGATGTCGAGGAGGATGAGGTCGGGCTTTTCTGACTCCACCAGGGCGAGGGCCTGGCGGCCGTCCGAAGCGGCTATCGTCCGGACGCCTTCCAGCTCCTCCATGTAGGCCTCCAGGAGTTCACGGTTTTGCACGTTGTCATCCACCACCAGGATCTTGCTGGGTGGCAGGGGCTGGTCGTTGCTGGTCACGGTTCTATCCGCCTTTCGCTTTTGGAACAGGCCATCACCACGGAGACCCGGAGACACGGAGAAGAAGAGAGGAAGGATGAAAGTGCGGGCTTGCCCACATACACCATGGTCAGCTCAGCTTTGTCGCACATCCTTCGACCTTCCTCCGTGCTTTGGGGACTTCGTGGCGAGTATTCCGGCTTCCGAAATTACACGCGGCCAATCTTCGCGAGTGGAGATGATAACGACGAATGGCTGAGCGGCCAACCAGCCGGGCATTGGTGCTGACATTAGCGGACTCTGGGGTAGCACTGGTTAGCGAGCTTAGTCGGGTCGTGGGTGGAAAACTCGTATGCAGGCCCTGAAACTCAACAGGGCGGCAGGGGCGTGGGGTACTCAACCCGGGCGTCGTATCGCAATGTCAAAGGCCGGTAGGGCGACACAAAGGGCTGCTTGCTTTTTCACCTACTCCGAGCTGCCTTTTGCAGCAATCTGGGAGAAACCGACTATCCGTGTTTGACGGGCTGTGTGCCAAGCTGTACACTGTCTGTCCTAAAGGGCTGGGTGCCAAGCTTGTTTGTCCGGTTGCTGGAGGGGTGCGTTGCAGATCGCATATTCACACTCCGGCTAATTCACTTCCTCATCAAGGAGTCATCGCCATGGCGAGAGACATACCAATTTCCAAGTCGTGTTTGGTTGCAGGGGCTGTGGTTCTAACCTCGCTCGTGGTAAAGCGTCGGCGGACTAGTGTCTTTTTTGTGGTCGCCGCGGCCGCTTGCGCGTTCCTTTCGCCGCTGGGGCAAGATGCCGTCTTCGGCCAGTGCAGCGGTCCGCCAACCATTACCGGCCCCTCGGACGCCGTGGCGTGCGACGGCGATACAGCGACGTTTACGGTTGTCACGACCGATGTGAATCTTACTTATCAATGGCAGGTCAGCGTCGGCGGAGGGGCCTTCGGCGACATCTTCGGCGAGACCTTGGCATCTTACACCACGGGCGTGTTGGTTCCTGGCGATGACGGCAACCAGTACCAGTGCGTGGTCACCTGCTCCGATGACGGTTCCTCGGCGACCAGCGCTGCCGCGACTTTGACGGTGAAGGCGAACACGGACATTACGACCGAACCCATGGATGCCACGGCATGTGAGTTCGGCACGGCCAATTTCACTGTGGCCGCGACGGGTGTGAACCTCAGCTATCAATGGCAGTTGAGCACCGACGGTGGCTCGACCTTCAACGATGTCAGCACCGGAACCGGGGGGACCTCGGCTTCTTACACCACGGCGG
>DATKKX010000008.1:0-27095 GCA_035542775.1 Phycisphaerae bacterium
AGGTTTGTTGTGCTCTGCGAGGACGATGAGCATTCACGCTTCGCACACCATACGTTGCGCAAGCTGGGCCGGCAGTACCGCGAACTTCGCATCCTTGTGTGCCCGTCCGGCCGCGAGGCCGCAGACAACTGGGTCCGCAAACACTATCCCGAGGAAGTGGCCCTTCATCGGCGGAAGGCCAGTTCCCAGGAGGGGCTGGCGCTGATTGTCCTGATCGATGCGGATAGGCTCAGCGTGGATCAGCGGCATGAGCAACTCGGCGAAGCGCTGCGATCGTCAAATTTGGCCGAGCGAGGCCCCAGCGAAAAGGTAGTTATCTGGGTTCCCAAGCGCCACATCGAGACGTGGATTGCCGAGTTGTTGCATGGTGATGCCAACGAGGAAGATGACTACAAGAACGCCATGCGCGGTGCAGACTACCAGACTGCGGCGCAGCGGTTCGTCGAGCATGTTCGGAACGCAGGGAATTATCCCTCGGGCCTCCTACCCTCGATGTCGCGTGCGTTGGACGAGACAGCGCGGCTGCCCCAATAGCGGCCGGGCGACGCTGTCGGGGCTCCCGGATGAGCGACAGGGGTACTGCCATGCGGCATGTGCCCGCCAGGCTCACCACTGCGCTAGGCGAATTGGTTGGTCGATGCTTGTGCTCTTTGACTTCCTCCGGGTCGGTTTCTAGAATCCGGACCTCCGCGGCGGGCGAGACCGGGACGGGTGAGGCGCACCCT
Organism: Phycisphaerae bacterium; assembly: GCA_035542775.1. Classification (GTDB taxonomy): domain Bacteria; phylum Planctomycetota; class Phycisphaerae; order UBA1845; family UTPLA1; genus DATKKX01. The sequence goes on from DATKKX010000008.1 coordinate 726, forward strand.
GGGAATTGATCGCCGCATCTCATTATGGTGCAGGAGATACGCAGCTATGGCCGGGGCAAACACGCTTGAATTCAACGACGCCGATTTCGAGACCGAAGTGCTTCAGTCCGAGCAGCCCGTGCTGGTTGATTTCTGGGCCCCCTGGTGCATGCCGTGCAAGGCCCTGGGGCCGACGATCGATGAGATCGCCACGGAGTACGCCGGTCGCGTCAAGGTCGGCAAGCTGAATACCGACTCGAACCAGGAGATGCCGGTCAAGTACGGCATTCAGGCGATCCCCTCGGTCCTGATTTTCAAGGGGGGGCAGGTCGTGCGCAAGTTCACCGGCCTAGCCAGCAAGAAGGAAATCCAGGCGGCGCTGGATCGAGCGGCCGAGAAGGCCTGAGCCGGCCGGTCAGCCCGACGCCATCAGCTCGCGCACCTTTGCAGCGATATCGTCGGCGCGCATGAAGGTTTCGCCGATCAGGAGGGCGGTTGCGCCGACGTCGGCGAGTGTCCGCACGTCTTCGCGAGTCCTGATTCCGCTTTCGGCCACGAAGGGAAGGCCCTCCGGCAGGGTCTCGGCGAGGCGGCGCGTGGTTTCGAGATCGATCCGTTGCAGACGCAGATCGCGGTTGTTGATTCCCAGGAGCGTTTGACGGTCGGGACTGAGCAGGTTGCGGATGGCCTGGAGCCGGCTGCGGTCGTGGACTTCGATCAGCGACGCCATGCCCAGCGCGGCGGCGCGGCGGCTGAAGGCGTCGACCTGCCCCGGTGACAGGACTTCGGCGATGAGGAGGATGGCGTCCGCCCCGGCGGCACGGCTTTCCACGACCTGGTAATCGTCGACGATGAAGTCTTTCCGCAGCACCGGGAGCGACACAGCCCGCTTGATGATTTCGATGAATGACAGCTCACCGCCGAAGTAGGTGCGGTCGGTCAGAACACTCAAGGCGGCGGCACCGCCGGCTTCGTAGGCTTGCGCGATGGCGACGGGGTCAAAGTCCGCTCGAATCAGACCCGCCGAGGGCGACGATTTCTTGATTTCCGCAATCAGATGAACGCCGATTCCCTTGCGAGTCACGGCACCGTAGAAATCTCGCGGCGTCCCGGCGCGTGCCGCGGCGGCCTCCAAGTCGACCGACGGCCGGGCCTGTTTCGCGGCCTCGACCTCCTGCCGCTTGGTCTGGATGATCGTTTCCAATATAGTGCCCACGGTCCGGACTCCTGCGATCACTTTAGGAAAGGACTCGCCGGACGGCAATGGTCCAATGGCCGACACGACGCCACTCATCCGTATCGCCGACATGTCCATGCTGGTCACCGGCGGAGCCGCCGTTCTCGCCATCATGGTCGTGTTGAGCGTGCGGCGGCGCTGGGCTGACGCGGCCCGGCTGCCGCGTCCGACGGACAACAATGTGGAGGCTATCGACCTGTTGATCGGCCTGGCGGCGTTGTTGTTTCTGCCGGGCGTGTTCAAACGCTTCCTGGACCTGATGGCCGGGACAATTCCGACCACCCAGCCGGAGGCGGAAGCCCTGCCGACGCCACAGGCCGCAATGGCCAACATTGCCGGTCAGATCGGCGCGACCGCCGTTCTCATTCTGCTGGGCCGGCTGCGTTTTGCGGGGGGCCTGGCCGGATGGGGGCTGCGGCTGGCAGGCTGGCCGAGGCAACTCCTCACCGCGGTGATCGCATACGTGGCCATCTGGCCACTCTGCTCGGGGCTGCTCGAGCTGACGGTTTTCGGCATCCGGCTGGTTTTTCGGAACTACACGCCGCCGGAACACAACACGATCCGCCTGCTTCAGGCTGGAAACGAGCCCCGGTGGCTGTGCGGCATGATCATTGTCAGCGCCCTGATTCTCGCCCCGGTGGTCGAGGAGTTGTTCTTTCGCGGCTTGCTTCAGTCGGCCGTGGCAAAGTGGTCGGGGTCGCAATGGCGGTCGGTCATTTTCTGCGGCTGCGCGTTCGGATTATTCCACTTCAGCGTGGAACAGACCATTCCGGCGCTGGCGCTGCTCGGTATCGTCCTGGGCTACTGCTATGCCAGGACGCGCTCGCTGACGCTGGTGATATTCCTGCACGCCGTCTTCAACGGCAAGACGCTGCTCTGGCTGATGTTGAGCCAATAGGGATCGCAGGTCGAAATGGCGCCCGGCGGTTACGCGGATCAATAGAATACGCACACGAACAGGTGCGGTTCCTTGGTCTTACTCTCGAAGATGCCGATCGAGGAGGTGACCGTCTTGATGAAGATCTCCGGGTGGGAATCCAGCCATTCGTTGATGGTGTCGTCCATGTTTGCCAGGCCGGCGTCGGTCAATTTGGAGTGAAAGGTGCGAATCCGGCTGGCCGCATCGCGCGGTCCGCCGAGCGGTCGCGTCAGCTTATCGTCATGGTGTTTTCCGCCGAGTGTGCTGCCCTTGGCGAAGCTGCGGATCTCCCTCGACTGGCTGGTGGGCATTTCGTCGTCGTCGATGAGCGATATGGCGATATCGGCCTCATCCACGGGCGCCGCGGTGGCGCGGGGAGCCGGATTCGCCGCGGGGGCGGCCTTCTTCGCGGCTGCGGCCTGCTGCATGGCCGCGCGCCGTTTTTCCGCCACACAATTCGGGCACAGCAGAACGCCCTGCACCAGCCCCGCCTGTCGCTGCGCTATCTGTTCGGCCGTGATTTCGGCGTTGCAACCCTGGCACGTCCTCTTGGCTACGTCATTCATCCTGTTCAGCTCCTCAGACAATCGCAGGTCGCGGGTCTGGTTGGTGTTCATCCCCACCGGCGTGGTGACAGCGCACGGCAGAAGGCGCTCCTTACAGTATAAGTCAAAATGGGGCATCGGATCAATTGCCGCGTGGTGGCGAGTTGTGACCCGGTGGGCGACTCGGTGTTCGGGCCGAAGGAGTCGAGGGCGACATCAAAACAAGGAGCGGACGAGGGTTATGAGACTCCATATCGTGACGGTGACGGACCAGAACAGAGACAAGATACCAATGAGGGCTGCCGTAATGGCGACCGGCCGTGACGGGACGACCAACAGAAGCATGGCCAGGGCAGCCGCCAGGCTCAGCCCGGCCGCTACGCCTCCGGGGAGCTTCCATGCGATGTCAGCGATGGTCAGCATCAGAAGCAGGACCAGCGATGCGTACTTGGAGTAGGTATGACCGATTGAGGCCTGCCGCGCCGCGGCCGTGAGGGCCAGCCCGATGATGATCCCCAGCAGAACCGCGGCGGGCCACTGCACGGGCGATTCGGTTCGGGCGATCAGGGAGCAGGTGTGGTACAGCCCGGACATCCAACCGAAAGTGACGATCGCGCGCCGCGACCAGATGAATCGACCGCTGACCAACTGATCGGCGAGCGTTCCTTCGGTCGTGACCTTGGCGAGGGTAGGAAGCCGCCTCGGCTCCGCCGAACGGGCCACGGGCGAGGGCATGGCCACCGTGGTTCCATCCGGCGAGGGCATGTCAAGCCGGAAACGGAAGCCGCCGGCGCTGAAAGACTGCATCGATCCGAGCCGCCCCCGAGCGATTCGCTGGCTGCCGATCCACGTGCCGCTCTCACTCTGGAGGTCGTCGATGATGACTCGGCCGTTTTCGGACAGTCGCAGCCGGCAGTGTTGGTCCGAGAGGGCCTCGCTTTCCAGTGAAAGCCAGTTGCCCGGAGCCTTGCCGATGACCAAGTCCTGACCGATGGGCATGACGAACTGTTCGCCGACCCAACAGGGTCCCTCCAGGATGGTGAGGATGGCGAAGGCGTGACGATCCGGGCCGAGCTGCACTTCCAGCGATATCTCGCGCTGGCAGCGAGGGCAGGTCAGCGATACGACCAGTTCCAGGTGGTCGCAGTCGAGCGGGTTTCCACAGGGACAGCAGACATTCAGGGCCATGGGGACCCTCGTGTTCCAGAAACACCGGATTGTGCGTCGGTGCTGTCCAGAAAACAAGGGTGCGTGGTTGCCGGTTACAAGCCCAGCAGATCGGCGACAAACGCGGTGATGTCATGTGCCAGCGTGCCGCCATAGTCGGCGCAGAGCTGGTTCTCGCCGGGCAACATCGTGCCGTTCAACTTGGCCCGGATGAAGCCGTCCACGTCCCGGCCGTTGACCACTCCATCGCCGTTCACGTCGCCCAGCAGCGGGCAGGTGGCTCCGCCGGTCGTCGCGTGATTGACGTACCCGGTGGCCGGATACCAGGGCGTTTCGTTCACCCCGAAATAGTTCCGGGCCTTGACGCGGAAGCGATAGGTCGTGCCGGCGGTGAGGCCGGTCGCCAGGGCGGTCTGGGACAGGGACAGGACGGTCCAGGTGTTCACCTGGCTGCCGCCGACGGGGGTGCCGTCGAGGGTGGTGACTTCGAAGTAGAGACCGGAGAGATTCTGGTTCAGTCGGGTGAAGGTGCCCGGAGCCGTCGCCTGGATGGAGGTGTCGGTGACGGTCCCGAAGGTCAGGGCCGTCGGCGTCTCGATGAAGGTGGTCACACTGGCGCTCGAAGTGTAGGCCGTTTCAGTGTGCTGCGGGGACTGGTCACGCGCTTTCGCCTTGTATGAGTAGTTGCGGTTGACCTCCAGGCCGGTGTCGGTGTAGATCTGGGCGGCCTGCCAGCCGCTGGGGTGGCCGCCGGCACCAATGGCGACGAAATCGTACTCGACGCCGGAGGGATCGTCGGCGCTGGCACTCATGCTGACCGAGGTGGTGCTGACGGGGTAGGGTAGCTGGACCCAGTGCAGGTTGGTCGGGGGGCAAAGATCGCCGCCTTCGCACTCGTCCGGGAACATGTTGCCGTTGCAGTCGACGCTCTGCCCGCAACCGGGTATGCCGGCGCAACCGGGGGCCGAGCAGCTCACGTCGCAGGTGTCATCGATGCCGTTGCCGTTGCAGTCTACGGGGTGGGCCTTGGCGTTGTCAGCGAGGTAGCCGGCGACGCTGCGGGTCATATCGCAGGCGAACGCGTAGTCGATGTAGTCGGCGGTGTCGACGGAATCGCAGGCCAGATGATAGCAGTCATTGCCCCAGGCCTCGATCAGCAGGCAGGCGGGATGGCCAGCCAACTCGAATGGAGAATGGTCGCTGGCACTGGATGGGCCCGGAAAACTGGTGCTCAGGCCGTTTCCGTAAAGCTGGATCGCGGTCCCGAGGGCGCTGGCCAATGAAGCGGAGATCGGCCTGCTGTAGATATCGCAGGAACGGGTGCCGACGTTGTAGGCGATCATGTCCAGCGAAATCATGCCGACGATGTCATCGGTCGGATGGCTCGTGACGTAGGCCGAACTGCCGATCAGCCCATACTCCTCGAAATCAAAGGCGACGTACTTGACGGTGTATTCGGTCCTGTAGGTCGAGAAAATCCTGGCAATCTCCAGGACCCCCGCGACGCCGGAGGCGTCGTCGTCGGCGCCGGGCGTGCCGGCGGAGTCGTAGTGCCCGCTAATGAGGAAGTACGAGTTCGGGTGCACCGTGCCGGTCTGGGTGGCGACGACGTTATAGCGCGTGCCGGAGTAGCTGAAGGATTCGAGCTGGGTGCTCAGGCCGAGACCCTGGAACGTGTCGCGGATATTGGAGCGGCAAGGATTGTGCTGGGCGCCCGAGAGTCCGTCGCGGTTGTTGCCGTTGTGCGTGTACAGCACGTTGTCCAGGAAGTTGCGGTAGGTGGCGATGGTGACTTGATTAGCTATCTCCTGGCCCATGGGGCTCGACCAGGCGACCGACACACAGCACAGAACAACCAGACCGCTTCCCCAGACACCCAGTCGCCCCAATTTCATGTCCCACCTCCTGCTCGCGCCTGCCTCACAGGCGTGACGGCCACCACTCATGTTCCTGAACCCACTACTCCCCCAGGAACCGGCCCTTATCCTAGTATAAGCCGGGACGGCAACGGCAGGAAGGCTTTGCCGGCGTGCATTGAGGATTTAGTGGTAAACGGAACCCCGGTTCCTGGGCCAGGGGGCGTTTCGCCGATAGGGCGGATCGAAGCCTCTGCGGCTCCGCCCACGCTCCAGGTCTGCCATCGCTGCCGTGGCGAAGGATGATGATGGCCCCGGAAGCGGACTTTCGGCCGGTCGGGGCTCTGCACCGAAAAAAAAGCGCGCAATTCCATGCTGTTCCATGCAATTTCATACGATCGGGGCCTTGGCAAAAGCCGTGGTCGAGCAGATGCGTCAAAAACAAAGTGCAAATCCACGCCACTTCACGTGATTCCACGCAGCCAAGCCGCCTGGTTTTCCGGGCGGCGGAGCGAGCGGCAGGTCGCCGGGAGGGAGCACGCGCTCCCCGTCCCTGCGGCGACTACCATTAAGCTTGCTCAGTGTTCCCCATTTTCTTGAAGGATGAAGTCGGATGGGCGTTTTCGGGTTGGAAAATGAAGTTTGGGAGGTGTTCGCGACACGGCGTGGAGGGATGAAGGGTGAAGGATGGAGGATGAGGTGGGAGCGAGCTGTGTCCCCCTTTACCCCGAGCGCGAATTCGGCTTCCACGTCGGCCACGGGGGGGGCGACGCTACCCTGATTTCGGCTTTGCAGGGTTCTGTCAGGGCCCCAGAAGATCGGCGACGAACGCGGTGATGTCCTGCTCCAGCCCTCCGCCGTAGTCCGCGCAGGCTGGATTGTCGCCCGGCATGCGGGCGCCGCCCAGCTTGGCGCGGATGAAGCCGTCGATATCCAGGCCGTTCAGCAGGCCATCGCCATTCATGTCGCCTCTTCGACAGGGCGCGGGCGGCGGCGCGAACGGATCACCGATAAACTGCCGGTAGCACTGCAGCCACGCCTGGTAGTCAGCCAGGGTGACGACCTGATCACCGTCCGAGTCGGCGCACGGGACATATGCCGGCTCTCCGTCGTGATGGCCGATCGCGTCGCGGAGCAAGACGTAGTCGCTGTAGTCCACATCCTCGTCGTGATCCAGGTCGCCGCAGGGGATGCACGGAGGGAGGCCGGTTGTCGTCTGAGTGACGTAGCCGGACAGCGGGTACCAAGGGGTTTCATTTTGCCCGTAGTAGTTGCGGGCCTTGACCCGGAAGCGATAGGTGGTGCCGGAAGTCAAGCCGACGACGGTAATGGTCTGCACCTTCACCCAGGTATTGGCCTGCGGGCCACCGGCGGGCTCGCCGTTCAGTTTCGTCACATCGAAAAACAAACCGGACAGGTTGGCCGTCAAGCGGGTGAATGTGCCCGGCGCGGTGACCTGCATGGAGGTGTCAGTGATGGCGCTGAGATTCAGGGCCGTGGGCGTCTCGATGAAGGTGGCCAACTGCACCGCATCGCTGTACGGCGTTTCGTTCTGCAGGGGAGACAGATCCCGGGCCTTGACCCGGTAGGAGTAGTTTCTATTCACCTGGAGGCCGGTGTCGGTGAAGGTCGGATCGGCACTCCAGTCGCGGGAGTGGGCGCCGGCGCCGGTGCCGGCAATGTAGTACTGGACACCGTAAGGATCGCTGGCCTCGGCTTGCATGGTGACCGATGTCGTGCTGATGGGGGTGGGCACTTGCGCCCAGTGCAGGTCCGCGGGGGGACAGGTGTCATCACTTCCACATTCGTCGGGGATGCCGTTGTTGTTGCAGTCCGGGCTCGTGCCGCAGGTCGGAGCGCCGGCGCAATTGCCGACCAGGCAGCCGCCGGGCACGTCGCAGGCGTCGGCCACGCCGTTGCCGTTGCAGTCCTGGCATTCGTCTGGGACGCCGTCGCCATTCCAGTCCATGCTGGGGCCAAGGGCGACGTCGCAGTCATCCGGAACCCCGTTGTGGTTGCAGTCGTTCGCACCGGCAGCCAAGACCCGGATGTGATCGATCTGCCAGCCAAGTCCATCGTTGACGATGCCATCCTGCGAGTTGAAGTACCAGAGCAGGGTGACGCTCTGGTCGACGAACGGCGTCAGGTCGACGGATCGCGTCTCCCAGGTGAGATGCTGACCGGCGGCACTGACATCGTCGACAATAACGCCGTTCACGGCGAAACAAGCGGCGTCGAACCCCGCTGGGGAGGAGCCTCCTTCGCCTCCGTAGGCGCTGCAATAGCTCAGCGTCACCGGTCCGGGCCCGGCAAGATAGAACGGCGCAGCCACCAATATGCCCGCCGTGGTTCCGGCGTTGAAGTTGCATGTGTCGTCCAGCCCATAGTAAGCCCAAGGGGCCGATTCACAGGTGTTCTCGCGCGAGCATTGGTCGGTGACGTGCCACAGGCCGCCGGCCGACCAGCCGGGAGGCAGGCCGTTCTCAAAGGTCACTTCGAGCAAAGTTCCGTCCAGCTCACAGGCGTCCCAGATGCCATTGTCGTTGCAGTCGGCGCTGGTGTCCTGGCATTCATCAGGAACGCCGTTGCGGTCGCAGTCCTGGCTGGTGCCACTCGAAATGTCGCAGGCATCGGCTACGCCGTTGTCGTTGCAGTCGGGTTCGCACTCGTCGGGGATACCGTTGTGGTCGCAGTCCGTGCTCGTGCTGGTGAACACGTCGCACAGATCGGGCACGCCGTTGTTGTTGCAGTCTTCGTCGCCGTGCGGCTCGCACACGTCGAGCCAGCCGTTGCCGTTGCAGTCCAGGCCGGGATCGGCCTGAATTTCCTGGCTGTCGGGGATGCCGTTGTCGTTGCAATCGACGGGATACACCAGGGCCTGGTCGACCAGCAGGCCGGCCACGCTGCGAACCATGTCGTGAGCGAAGTTGTAGTCGATGTAATCGGGCCGGTCGACGGAGTCGCAGGGATGATGGTAGCACGGGTTCGAGGCGTACTGACCCTCAATCAACAAGACGGCCGGATAACCCGCCGATTCGAACGGCCCGTGGTCGCTCCCTCCGGAGATATAGCCGAGAGTGGGTATGATTCCATTTCCGTATTCGAGGACCGCCGCTTTCAGGGCCAGCCTGAAGGGTGTGGATACATAGTACAGTGACTCAAGCAAGCAGCCGTAACTGCCGCCGCTGTAAGCGATCATATCCATCGAGACCATGCCGCGGATGTCGTCCCCCATGTGGTCGGCGACGTAGGCCTCGCTTCCGAGGAGGCCGTACTCCTCCATATCGAAGGCGATGTACTTGATGGTGTATTGGGTCTGGTAGGTCGAGAGGATGCGGGCGATCTCCATGACGCCCGCCACACCGGAGGCGTTGTCGTCCGCGCCCGGCGTGCCCGCGGAGTCATAATGCCCTCCGATCACGTAATAGGAATCCGGATAGACAGTGCCCACCTGGGTAGCGACGACATTGTAATGCGGACCATCGGCCGAGAACTCGTGCAGCTCAACGGTCAGCCCGAAGCTCTGCAGCGTGGCGAAGATGTTGCTGCGGGCGGGATCATGGTCCGGTCCGGACAGACCATCCCGGTTGTCGCCGTTATGGGTGTACAGCAGATCATCGAGGTAATGCCGGTAGGTTTCCGCGCTGACCTTGTCGGCCACAACCCGGCCAACGTCGCTGGCCCAGGCCGCCGAGCCGGTCAGGGCGAAGCTGAAGGCCGCAAGGGCGATCGTCCAACGTCTCAATGCCATGGTGTGCTCCTTCCTCAGGTGGCCTGTCGGCCGAAAGGGGATGTCGGGGCCGACAGTGTCGGCAGTGGACAACAGACTCCCACGGTGGATAGTACGACCTGAGGCAGGATGCGCAACGCGGGTTTTTTATAAGCGCGGTTTTCCTGGGGAGGGGTTTTGGGCTTGCGGGGCCAGGCCGTCGGCGGAGACCGTCCTGCTGGGGGGGTCAGTAAGCTGAGGAGCGGCAGGGTGCGGGAGGTGTCGGCTTTATTGGGGGTGGATGGATGTGCAGTTCGCCGGGTGAGCCTCTCACGACGACACGGGGGCGCAGGGCATGCTTTTCGGAGGTCTTGCGGGAACCTTGTCCAACAACTGGTGGTGGATCCGGCGGAACTCCTCGTGCTTGTCCAGGAATACCTCCACCACTTGCGGGTCAAACTTCGTGCCCTTGTTTCCGCCGATGAAGGAGAGCGCCTCTTCGTGGCTCAAGGCCGCCTTGTAGACCCGCGCGGAGACCATCGCGTCGTACACATCGGCTACGGCGAGGATGCGAGCCGGCAGCGGGATGTCGTCGCCCTTGAGGCCGGAGGGATAACCTGATCCGTCGTAGCGTTCGTGGTGGTAATAGGCGATTTCCATCCCCATCTGGAGAAAGCTCTGCCGCCGCCGCTGCTGCACGATCGCGCGGATGGTCTCTCCGCCGATGGTGGTATGCGTTTTCATGACCTCGAATTCCTCCGGCGTGAGGCGGGCCGGCTTGAGGAGTATGGAGTCGGGAATTCCGACCTTGCCGACGTCGTGCAACGGCGAGGATCGGACGATCGCCGAGATGAACTCATGATCGACTACCTCGGCGTAGCGGGGGTTCTTGGCGAGGCCCTCGCTCAAGAGGCGGCAGTAGATCTGCACCCGTTCAAGATGCGCACCAGTCTCGGGGTCGCGGTGCTCGGCCAGCTTGGCCAGCGCCAAGATGATGGCGTCGCGGGCCTCATTCCGTTCCTGGAGCCGTATCTGGTTCTGCAGGGCCATGGCGGAGGATTCGGCGATCGTCTCCAGGGTGGTCAGGAGCTCCTGCGTGTAGGGAGCGTCTCCCTCATGCTCGGTCACATTGAGGACCGCGACCGGCTTTCCCGACGCCGTCAGTGCCTTTGATACCATGGGGACGACGGCAAAGAAGTCGCCGTCGTATCGGGTGCCCTGAGAGGGGTACGTTCCGGGTTCGTTCACGGAGATGCATCGACCCTCGGAGTAGGCCAGTCCGGCGATGGGGGTGCCTACCGGGACTCGTATCTTTCCCTGTGTTTGCGAATCGATGCCGATGGCCGCCGCGATGGTCAAATATTCTCCGCTGAGATCCGGCAACATCAGTGACACTCGCCGGCTCTTCAGCATCTCACCGGTGGTCCGGACGATCAGCCCGGCCATGTCCTCGATGGTGTCCAGACCGCTCAGCTGGGAGACGAAGCGGTGCATGCGCTGGATCAAGGCAGTGCGCTCTTTGACCCGTTCCTCCAGTCCGGCGTTGAGGCGTTGAAGCTCCTGGTTGGCTCCGTTCAGCTCCTGGGTGAGCCTCCGTTCCACCATGATCAGGCGGTGGTGCTCGAGGGCTTCGCGAAGCGTGTTCTGCAGGGCCTCTCGCGTACAGGGCTTGCTCAGGAATCGCCAGATATGGCCTTCGTTCAGGGCCGAGACCGCCACGTCGAGCTCAGCGCAGCCGGTCAGCATGATCCTTATGGTGTCGGGGGCCAGGCGGCCCGCCTCTTTGAGAACCTCGATGCCGTTCATCTCCGGCATCATGTAGTCGGAGATGATGACGGCGAACGGGCCTTCCGTCTGGAGGGTCTCCAGCCCGGCCTTGGCCCCGATCGCGATGGCCACGTCGTAGGCGCCGCGGAGCTGCCGTTGAATGCCGCTGAGGACGTTGGGCTCATCGTCGATGCAGAGGATCTTTGTGCTGATCTCAGTCATGTGACCACAGCCTCAGCGTTGGAGGCCGCCGCCGGAGTGAGCTGCCGCCACTGCTCGATTCGTTCGGATCGTCCGACCTGCTTCAGGTAGGCCGCATCCAATTCCGGCATGAAGGCGCGTTCTTCTTCGGCCTCCGGATTCGCCGCCGGCACTTCGCGGAGGAGTGCCGCCGCGGCATGCACGGCGGTCACCGCCGAGACACCGCTGAAGGTGGTGGCGCTCGGGGAGTGATGAAGGGCGACTCCCTCCACGATGCGTTGCGGCAGGTTCCACAGCTCCAGGAGGCAGGCTCCGACATCGGCGTGGGTGCCGTTCAGCACGGTGCGCTCGGCGTCGCACAAGGAGGCGTTGCCCTCTTGAACCCTCTGCAATACGTCTTCCAGGACCTCGACCTTCCTGGAGGCCAGCACCAGCAGGCCGACATCGTGGAGCAATCCGGCCGCGAAGGCCTGATCCTGCCGATCCTTGTCCAGCCCCTCGGCCCGGGTGATGGCCTGGGCAAACTCGGCGGTGATGGTCGATCGTCGAAGCAGCTTCTTGGCCGAGAAGCCCGGCACGGGCCGGGCGGGGCGAAACTCCTCGGTAATCTGCGAGGAGAGCACAAGGGTCTTGATGCGCACGATGCCGAGCAGGCCGACGGCCTGCTCAATGCTGGACACGCGTCGGCCCAGACCGAAGAAGGAGGAATTGACGAGCTGAAGCACCTTGGCGCAGACCGCCGGGTCTCGGGCGATGACCCGAGCGATGTCGTGGCCATTGGCGCCTTCCGAGGCGGCCAGCTTGGAGAGCTGCACATAGAGCTCCGGGGTGCTCGGCAGAGCTCCCAGGCTGGCGGCGATGGAGCGGACTTGCGAATTAGTTCCGGCCTTGCTGGCGGCGCAGGCTCTGGTCACCGCTTGCTTGAGGGCGTCGGCGTCGGTCGGCTTGGACAGAAACTGGTGCACCAGCTTGAGCACCCGCGTGGTGGTAGCCTCATCGGTGTGGCCGGTCAGCACGATGCGGGCGGTACTGGGGTATTGGGCCACGACGCGTTCGAGGAGCTCGGCGCCGCTCATGTTGGGCATCTGGACGTCGGTGACGATGACGTCCATGGGGGCTTCCGCCATCCGGGCCAGGGCCTCTGTGGCGCTGCCGGCGAACACCATGTCCCACTCGTCCCGCTGGCCGCGGAGCATGCGTCGCAGGCCGTCCAGGATGTTGGCCTCGTCGTCAACAAACAGGATTCGAGTTTTGGGCGTCACCTGTCTCCCCTTCGCCGTTCTCCGGCGTGGCGAGTTTGACCGGGATCCGGATGCGGAACGTGGTGCCTTTGCCGACCTCGCTGTCGAAGGACAACGTTCCGCCGTGCTTGCCAACGACGATCTGACGGGCTATGAACAGTCCCTGGCCGGTTCCTTTTCCAACTCCCTTGGTGGTGAAGAAGGGCTCGTAGACCTTGTTGCGGATGTTCTCCGGGATTCCGGCTCCCGTGTCGGCGATGGACACTTCGACCCAATCGCCGTCAGCGCCGGTGGTCACGGTGATCACGCCCCGCTGCTTGGTATCCTGGATGGCATGGGCCGCATTGATCAGCAGGTTCAGGAAGACCTGATTGAGCTCGCTGGGGTAACAGGCGATGAGCGGCAACTTGCCGAACTCGGTCCGCACGTCCGCGTAATACTTGTACTCATTGCGGGCGACGGTCAGAGTGCTTTCCAGGCAGCGGTTGATGTCGATGCTGGATGACGCGCCGCCCTTGATGTGCGAGAAATCTTTCATAGCGCGCACAATGTCAGCGACGCGCTGCACTCCCTCCAGAGCCTGGCTGACCGCCTTGGGCGCATCCGTGAGGACGAAGTCCAGATCATGCTGTTGCTCAGCAGCCTTGACCTTCTCAACCTGCTCGGGGGCCGCCCCGGTTTTCGCGGCCTGATCGATGCTTTCGCGGTATGTGCCGATGACCGCCTGGAGATCGCCGAGGAAGTCGGAGATGGCGTGCAGGTTGTCGCCCACGTATTGGATCGGCGTGTTGATTTCATGGGCGATGCCGGCGGCGAGGCGGCCAACCGAGGCCAGTTTCTCTCCCTGCAAGACCTGCCGCTGGGCCTCGAGGAGCTTTTCGCTCCGCTCCTTCACAAGGTCTTCCAATGTCTCCTGGTGCCGGGCCAGCGTCTCTTCCACAGCCTTTCGTTCACTGATGTCGACGAAGCTTTCCAGGACGTACTTGCGGCCGCTGAGAACGATCGGGACCACGGTTTTCAGGACGGGCAATTTGCGTCCCTGCGAGGTGAGCAGCACCACCTCCATGCCTTCAACAACATGGCCTTGATCGCATACCGGGCAGAAGCCGCGCTCGGCGGGGCAGATTAGGCCATGGCAGACTTTCCCGATCATCTGCTCCTTGGTGGTTCCGATCATGGTCAAGGCCGCGGGATTGGCGTCGGCGATCTGCCGTGTCTCCTGGTCGACCAGGAACACGCCGGCGGGAATGACGTCCCAGATCGCCCCCAACCGCTGTTCCGTGTCCCGGGCGGCGGCTTCGCCCCCCGGGCGATTACTGACGTCCCGGGCCACGGCCACCAGAACGCTCTGCCCGTCACAGGTTCCTGCCCGAAGCTTCACTTCGACCGGAAACTCGGTGCCGTCCTTTCGGCGGAACGTGGTGACGAGGGCTCCTTCGCCTTTCGTCGAGTCGGGCATATTGCTGAGTTGCTGCTGCAATCCGTGGGTGGTGAGTCGCGGCTGAAGATCCTGCAAGGTCAGGGAGAGGAGTTCCGGGCGGGAGTAGCCGAGTTTCTGGCATGTTGTGTCATTGGCGTCGAGCACCTGCATGGTGCTCTGGTTTATGATGAAGATGCTGTCGGCGGAATTGTCCAGAGCGCTGCGGAATCGGCGGAGCTCCTCCTCCGCCCTCTTTCGCTCGGTGATGTCGCGCGCGACCGCGATCGCGAAGCAGACGTCGCCCTGGCGCACGGCCGAGAGGGACAACTCGATGGGGAATTCACTGCCGCCCTTGCGACGGGCAGTGACTTCGACGGTCTTGCCGATTGCGGGGCCTTCGCCGGTCTGCACAAAGCGCCTGATCGCCTCGGCGCAGCCGGCGTGGTATCGGGTCGGCGCCAGCAGGGCATGGGCGTCATGACCGAGGGCGTCAAGCTCGCCATAGCCGAATATGGTCTGGGCCGCCTTGTTCCAGAACACGATCTTGCCCTTGGCGTCCATAACGACGATCGCGTCCTTGGCCGAGCAGGCGATGGAGCGGAACAGTTCCTCACCGGCGTCCAGGCGGCTCTTCGCAAGTTGACATGTAGTCGGCATTGCCCATTTCCCCTTGAGTGCCAGTGAGACCCGTTGTTGTCGGAACGGGTGCTCGAAGCAGGCCGATTGCCTGAGCGGCGCAGGCCTCATCGCTTCCGAGCGCGGGTGAGATGTCGTGGTCGTCCCCCCGGATCCGCTGGGCCAGCGTCAGACGCCACGAAAGCTCACGGGGGCCTGCAAAGAAGGATCAGCTCGAGTGTCCTGCAGTGATTGCCCCGAGCATGGTCTCTTCTGTCCAATTTTTCGGTTTTTGGAGACAGCGACTTTGTGCGTTTGTGGTCGCGGCCCGCGCGGGACTCGATGGGCGGACGGCTTATCGTCCGTGGCGCACATCAGTCAGGGCCGCGAGATTCGCACGGCGGGATTCTGATAATGGCTGGTTTGTCTTGAGGGGACCCCCCCGGCCCCTGGGGTGGACGCGTCTTGAGAGAGTGTCCACCCCAATGTGGTGGGGGGGGAAGTCGCCGCTGTGGGCGGTGCTATGCACCTCAATCGGGTACGTTATGCCTTATCCGGACCGACGGTAAATGGGGTAAACACCCCAATTTGGAATTCCGAGATGCGGCTGTCCCCGGAGGCTTCCGCGGCGTCCCACTCCGGCCTCACCGGAGGCATCTGGAACGGATGGGCTTCCAGCTATTGCTCCGCAGGGTCCGGATTGATAGAAAGGAGGTATTGGCACTGCTTGTGACTGCGGACCCAAGCGGGGCCGCCGGGCGGCTGAGGGGCCCGTTCGGCCGCATCAGACCGTTGTGATTTCTGCGACTCGTTCGCCTGGGCCGGTGTCTGTTCCGGCCGGCGGAGCCTCCGGCTGATCCACGCCATTGCGGCCACGATGAGGAGGGAAGAGGGGGCGGAGAGCATGAGCAGTTGTAGCGAGAGCCAGGAGCAGCCCAGGCCCGAGCGCGCGAGCTGCGGCTCCGTCTCGGGTGACGGGGCGGCTGAGTCGCCGTGGCGGAGTCAGGCGCCGCTTCAGGCCTTCATCGACGCGATTCCCATTCCGATGAGCATCAATCGCATGGAGGACGGGCGGATCCTCCACGCCAATTGGCGCGCCGAGGCCGCGTTCGGATTGCCGCGGGGAGGAGCCATCGGCCGCCGCTCGGCCGAGTTTTATCATGATCCAGCCGGCCGCGACGCGTTGTTGGCTGAGTTCAGGAAGAGGGGGCGCCTGCAAGACTACGAGGTACAGGTTCAAAAGGCCGACGGGACGCCGTTCTGGGTCCTGGTGTCGATGGAAGCCGCGTCTTTCGAGGGCCAGCCGGCGTTGCTGGTGGCATTTTATGACGTCACGGCGCGCAAGGAAGCCGAGGAAGCGTTGCGGGCGAGTGAGAGGCTGTTCCGCACCTTGGCCGAAACGGTGGCGGCGGGAATCACCATCGTGCAGGACGGCGTGCTGCGGTACGTCAATCCGATGGTCACACGCCTGATGGGCTACTCCGCCGAGGAGATGATCGGCAAACCTCCATGGGAGTTTGTCCATCCGGAGACGCGACCGGAAACCGAGCAGCGCTCACATCGCCGGGAAGAGGGGTCGGAGGAGGCCACTCGGTTTGAAATCCGGGTCCTTACGAAAGACGGCCGTGAGTTGTGGGTGGATCAGTCGGTGGCGATCATTGAATACGATGGCCGGTACGCCACGATGAGCGCGGGCCTGGACATCACTCATCGCAAGCAGATGGAAGCGCGGATCCGCGAAACGGAGGAGCGATACCGAACCTTGGTGGAGAACGTCGACCTCGGGATCGCCCTCATCGATAAGAACCACACCATCCTCATGAGCAACGCCGCCCAGGGCCGGATGATGGCCAAGCCGGTTGGCGAGCTGGTGGGGAAGAAATGCTACCGCGAACTCGAGCAACGGGAGGAGGTCTGTCGACTTTGCCCGGGCGCCATAGCCATGTCGACCGGTCAGCCGGCCGAGATGGATAGGAAGGGCGTTCGCGAGGACGGAAGCTCCTTCGACGTGCGAATACACGCGTTTCCACTGTTCGAACCAGGTGGCTCTCCCCTTGGCTTTGTCGAGGTCGTTGAAGACATCACCGAACGCAAGCGGGCCGAACAGGCAATCGCCGAGTCAGAAGCCAAGTATCGCACCCTGGTGGAGCAGTTGCCGGCGATCATCTACACGACGCCCCCCCACGCGGGTCCGGGGACGGATTACATCAGTCCGTACGTGGAGAAGGTGCTGGGGTATTCGCCCGCGGAGTTCGTCCAGAACCCGAACATGTGGCGGGACCACATCCATCCCGACGACCGAGCCGGCGTGCTGGCGGCGTTGGAGGCTTTTTTCGCCGTGGGGGGGACTTATGCAGCGGAGTACCGGATGATCGCGCACGGCGGGCGGATTGTCTGGTTCCGCGACGAGGGCCGGATCATTCGGGACGAAAGCGGGACGCCGCTTTTCATGCAGGGGGTCATGGTCGACATCACCGAGCGCAAGCGTGCCGAGGAGGAGCTGCGAGTCGGGCGGCAGAAGCTGGCGGAGATCATCGCGGGCACCCGCGTCGGCACATGGGAGTGGAACGTGCAGACCGGCGCATTGGTGCTCAATGACCGCTGGGCGGAGATAGTCGGCTACACGCTGGAGGAACTATCGCCGATCAGCATTCAGACCTGGCTCGATTTGGTTCATCCCGACGACTTGGCCAAGTCCAATGCCCTGCTGCAGCAGTGCTTTGCCGGCGAGCTTGATTACTACGACTGCGAATGCCGCATGAAGCACAAGGACGGAAGCTGGGTCTGGATCCTCGACCGCGGCAGGGTGTTCGAATGGACTGACGACGGCAAGCCGTTGCGCATGATGGGAACCCACTCAGACATCACGGCCGGCAAGCGCGCGGAGCAGTCCCTGATCGAGTCCGAAGCGAAGTACCGCACCCTCGTGGAGCAGATGCCCGCGATGGTGTTCAGGACGCCCTACGAAACACCGGGCCGGACCACTTACATGAGCCAGTACGTGCAGACGGCCCTGGGTTACACACCGACGGAATTCGTCAGGGACGATCTCTGGCGTGAGCGGCTCCATCCCGCGGATCGAGACCGCGTGCTGACACAAGTGTCGGAGTCCCTGGCCCAAGGCCTGCCCTTCGCCTCGGAGTATCGGATGATCGCCCGTGACGGACGGACAGTCTGGCTCAGCGATCAGGCCACCATTGTCAGGGACGAGTCTGGCCATCCGATCTGTCTCCAGGGCGTCATGGTCGATATCACCGAGCGCAAGCGGGCGGAGGAGGAGCTGCGAGTCGGGCGCCAGAAGCTGGCGGAGATCATCGCGGGCGCCCACGTCGGCACATGGGAATGGAATGTGCAGACCGGCGACACGGTGTTCGACGATCGCTGGGCCGAGATCACCGGCTATACGTCCGAGGAACTCCGGCCGGCCACGTTCCAGACCTGGGCTGATCTGGTCCATCCCGATGACCTGGCCATGGCCAATGCCCAGCTTCAGAAGCACTTCGCCGGCGAGCTGGACTACTACGCCTGCGAATTCCGCATGAAGCACAGGGACGGATCGTGGGTCTGGGTAAGCGCACGGGGCAGAGTGATCGAATGGGCCGGCGACGGCAAGCCGCTGCGGATGATGGGGACTCACTCGGATATCACCGCCCGGAAGCGAGCTGAGCGTGCCATCGCCGAATCCGAGGCCAAGTATCGAACCCTGGTGGAGCAGATACCTGCCATCATCCACACTTCGCCGCCGGACAGACCCAGTGCAACCAGCTACGTGAACCCGTACGTGGAAAAGGTTCTCGGGTACAAACCCGGGGAATACGAGACGGAGGATCTCTGGCGTGCGCGACTCCATCCCGATGACAGGAACCGCGTGCTGGCGGAATTATCCAAGTCCGTGGCCGAGAGCGGATCGTTTGCGTCGGAGTACCGAATGATTGCTCAAGACGGAAGGACCGTCTGGATTCGCGACGAAGCAGTCGTGGTGCGGGACGAGCGAGGAGTCCCTCTCTTCCTCCAGGGGGTCATGCTGGACATCACCGAGCGGAAGCGGGCCGAAGTCGAGCTGAGGAAGTTCAAGACGATTTCCGACCGCTCGCCGCATGGGCATGCCATTATCGATCTCGAAGGTAACGTTCTCTATGTCAACGCGGCGTTCGCGAGAATGCATGGCTACGAACCAGAGGAATTCCTCTGCAAGCACATATCCGATTTCCATACGCAAGACCAGATGCCGGGGGTGAACCGACTAATTGGACAACTCAAACGCGAGGGGCGGTTTGTCGGTCAGGAAGTGTGGCATAAGAGGCGGGACGGCACCGTTTTCCCGACGCTGATGGACGCGGCGGTGGTCATTGATGAGGAAGACGTTCCGCTCTTCTTTTCCGTAATGGCCGCGGACATCTCGGACCGGAAGGCCGCGGAGGCGACCCTGCGCCGGCAGGCCCTGGTGTTCGACAACATCAACGACGGCGTCATCATCACCGATGCCGAAGGGCGAATCACGGACTGGAATCCGGGCGCCGAAAGGATGTTCGATTACCTGAAGCAGGAGGTTGTCGGCAGGTCCGCGGAGATGCTGAACAGGCCGGAGGAGGCCAAGGCCGTGAGCCGAGGCATCCAAGAGGGCCTTCGGCGGGACGGTTACTGGTCCAGCGAAATGGACTTCATCCGCAAGGACGGAAGCGAGGGGACCGCCGAAGCCTTCCTGGTCCCGTTGCGTGACGAGCGCCGCAAGGTGATCGGCCGGATCTCCGTCAACCGGGATATCACCGCCCGCAAACACGCGGAGGCGGAGAAGGCGAGGCTGGAGGCGCAGCTGCATCAGGCCCAGAAGATGGAGGCCGTCGGCACGCTAGCCGGTGGTGTGGCCCACGACTTCAACAACCTGCTGACCGCCATTTTCGGCTACACCGATCTTGCCAAGAATTCGCTCCCCGTGGAGCATCCCGCGGTCCAGTCGCTGGAGATGGTCGAGCAGGCCGGCCGGCAGGCTCGGGGAGTCATCAACTCGCTGCTGACATTCAGCCAGAAAGGAGTGCCGGTGAAGGCGCCGGTGAACGTTGCCTCTTCTCTGGCGGAGACGGTGGAGCTGCTCCGACGGCTGTTGCCCGCATCAATCGAGATTGAACGACACTTGCCGGCCGATTCGGAAGTGTGGGTAAATGCCGACGGGACCCAGCTTCAGCAGGTGTGGATGAATCTGGCGGTCAATGCCCGGGACGCCATGCCGCGAGGCGGCCGACTTTGCGTGACGCTGCGTGAGCCCGAGTCGGACCGGCCGGCAGGCGCGCAGGGCGGTGACCGGCTGCCTGCGATCGTGGTCATCGAGGACAACGGCGTCGGGATGTCGGAGGAGATCAGGTCGCGTGTTTTCGAGCCGTTTTTCACCACCAAGCCGCGCGGCCACGGAACGGGTCTGGGGCTTCCCGTGACTCATGCGATCGTTGCCCACCATGATGGAGAGATCGTCATAGAGTCCCGGGAGGGGCGTGGCACTCGGGTGACCGTCTCTTTGCCGACCTGCGATCCCCCCCCGAAGAGCCTCCGGAAAGCCGCGCAGCCTCGCCGGTCCGTCGGTCGAGGCGAGCTCGTTCTCGTGGTCGAGGACAATGAGCACGTCCGGTCGATTCTGGTTTCCGAGCTGAGGCGACAGGGCTGTCAGGTTGTTGCCGCCGCGAACAGCGCCGAAGCCAGGGCGTTTCTCAGGCGACACGATCATGCCCCTGACCTGGTGCTGCTGGATCTGGATCTTCCCGGAACCCGCGGAACGTCGCTCTTGCGCAGCATCCGCAGGAAGCTGCCCAAGGTACCGATCGTGATCGTGACCGGAAGTGTGAACGTGGGTATCAGGGAAAAACCCGAGCGGAATCAGTTTCTGCTCCGCAAACCACTGGAGATGTCGGAACTGGATGAGTATGTTGCCCGGTTGCTTGACCAATCGCCGCGCAAGGGAGAAGAAGACGCATGAGTGCTGACATTCGCATCCTGCTGGTCGACGACCATGGGGTTGTGCGTGAGTCGCTCGCCGAGCGTCTCAACCGGGAGCTGGGCTTCGCGCCGGTCACCACCGCCGCGAACGCCGATGAAGCGCTGCTCAGGGTCCGCGAAAGCGCTCCGGATGTCATTCTGATGGATATCGACATGCCCGGCCTGAACTGCTTCGACGCGGCCCGCACCATCACCGCGATCCGCCCGGGCGCGAAAGTCATCTTCCTCAGCGGGCACGTTCAGGACAACTATATTGAGCAGGCTCTGGAGGTGAAGGCCCGGGGTTACCTGACCAAGGGAGAAGACGCTGGCACGGTGGTGACCGCCGTACGCGAGGTTGCTTCAGGCGGCTCCTACTTTTCGGATGCGGTTCGCGCTCGAATCGTGATTGACTCCAACGGGGCGCGCCTGGGCAAGAGGAAGCTCCGGGTTCGCGTGGCGACTCTGACCCGCCGCGAAAAGGAGGTTCTGCGCTACGTTGCCCAGGGGCTGGAGAAGAAGGACATCGCCAAGTTCATGAATTTGAGCGCCAAGACGGTCGACCACCACATCACGCGGATCATGGACAAGCTCAGCATCCACAACCGCGTCGATTTGGCCCGCTTCGCGTTTCGCGAGGGCTTCGCGGAAGCATGAGGGCTCTCTTGAATTTCTCGGCAATCGGTATTCGACGAGGCCCGGGAGGTGTGCGCCGGTGACCACCGCGTACGCTCCCTACCTTGGCCCCGCCGCCGGAGTGGCCGCGTCCCTGCTGTGGACCACGACGGCCCTATGCTTCACCGCCGCGGCCAAGCGGATCGGAGCCGCCGCCGTCAACTCCACCCGCATCATCCTGGCGATCGCGTGGCTGGGCCTGACGCACCGGCTGCTCAACGGCATCTGGATTCCCCACGCCTCCGGCACGCAGATCGTGTTGCTGGCGATCTCGGGCCTGCTCGGTCTTACGCTGGGCGATTTGGCGCTGTTCAAGGCGTACGTTTACATCGGTCCTCGCCTGGCCATGCTGGTCATGACCACGGCGCCGATCTTCACCGTTCTGCTCGGTTGGCTGGTGCTGGGCGAGGCATTGACCGGACCGATGTGGATCGGAATGGTGCTCACGGTCGGCGGCGTGGCATGGGTGGTGCTGGAGAGGCCGGCCGGGGAGGGCGGCGCCGGCCATTCGCACCGTGCGGCGGGGCTGCTGCTGGCGCTTCTTGCGACCATCGGCCAGGCGGGCGGGAGCCTGCTGAGCAAGAGCGGCATGGGACATGGCTGGCTGCCGGAGGATCAACTCATGCCTCCGCAGACCGCCGCGCTGGTACGCATGTTCTTCGCCGGGATCTTCACCACGCCGACGATCGTCTGGCTGGCGGCTCGCGGTCGCGCCGAGCGCGGCGGGGCCAAGGCGGGAGCCGAAGGCGGCCTGCGGCGGACCGGCTACATCATGACTTTCTGCGGTTCGCTGGTCGGCCCGTACCTGGGCATGTGGATGTCGCTGGAGGCCTTTCACCGGTCGCCGCTGGGCGTGGCCCAGACGCTGTGCTCGCTGACGCCGGTCTTTATCCTGCCATTTGTCATTGTGGTGCAGAAGGAGCGGGTGACCGTTCGGGCGGCGCTGGGCGCGCTGGTGGCGGTGCTGGGGACGGCGATACTTTTCCTGCCGGGGAGGTGAGGAGACGCGGGGCGTTTTTCTCTCCCGGATAATCGGTGCCCCGTCTGTACGCGCGGCCGAAGGGCAATGGATAAGCCGGTCAAAACAGGCTCCAGAGTCATTTGTTGCTGGCGGAAGATGCGGCCGATCGAACACCAGTCGAGTCGTCAAACGGCTGGTCTGAATCCCTGCGGGAAAGGCCACAGGAAGCGGCCTCGAAGAGAGCCCGGGCTTTCAGCTCCAGGCGACCTTCCTCATCAGCGGTTTGCGACAAAAGCTCCTGCGCGCGGCTCTTTTCTTCGTGCGTTTCGAGCTTCGTGGTGAGACATCCGCGTTAGTCTCTCGCCGGACCGCTCGTGGCCGTCGGGACCTTGCCCGGCCGACATTGCTTGAGCTGCTCGATCAGCGGATGCGGGCCGTCTTTGGCCGCGCCGAATGAGAGCATCTCGTCCACTGCCTGAGCGACCGTCCAGCCTTGGCGCTCGATGCGATAGAGCCCGCACAGGTAGCCTGTGCGATGGCGGCCGGCGGAACAGTGCACCAGCGCAGGCCGGCTGGCGCGATCATCGACGCACCGCAGGAACTCCCTCGCCTGTTCCTCCGTGACCGGCTTGCGGCTCTCGATAGGAATGTGGACCACACGCAGGCCGCGCCTCCTGGCGAAGTCTATCTCCTCGACCACCCGCTTGCTCTCGCTCTCCCGGGCGACGATCACCGTCTTGATGCCGAAATCCTTGATCATGTTTTCGAGTTGAGCGTTGCTGGGTTGGGACGAACGGTACAGCACGCCGGGCTCGACAATAGAAAAGCGTTTGGGCAGACGCCGAGCGCGGACGCTGAAGCCCAGGACTGCTGCGCTGACCACAATCAATGCAAGGATGACAATGCCGAGCTTCTTGCGTCGGGGAGTCATCCATTTCGGCAAGTCAATCATCGAATCCTGCCGCGTAGTGGCGGCCCTTTCGTCTCTCGCTATTCTAGACTCCCCATTTTACTCGCCTGTGCAGCAGCGCCAGGAAAATCGGCACCCCGACGACCGCGGTCACGACGCCGATGGGCAGAATCGTGCTGCCCAGCTCGCGCCCCGTGACTGCGCCCACCCACACCATGGCCAGTTGCGAAAGCCAGTCGCACACCGCCAGAAACACGCCCCCGATCGTCGCGGAGGCGGGCAGAAGGATCCGACAATCCCGCCCCACGACCAGGGCGACGATGTGCGGCACGACCAGGCCGACGAAGCCGATCGGCCCGCAGATCGCCACCACCGCGGCCGTGGCCAGCGAGGCGAAGAAGATGCACAGTCCCTGGAGCCGGGCGACGTGCACGCCCCGGGCCGCGGCCAGCTCGTCGCCGAGGACGTATTGGTTCAGCGACCGCGCCGAGGCGATCAGCACGATCCAGCAGGGCACGATCAGCGGGAGGCTCGATTTCAGCTCCAGGTTCCCGATGGTGTCCAGCGAGCCCATCATCCAACGCACAATGGCGAAGGTTTCCCGCACGTCAGACAGATACGTCACCAGCATCATCATCGCCGAGCAGAACAGCCCCATGGTCACGCCGGCCAGCAGCAGCTCGTTGGTCGTCAGGCGTCTCGTCCCGCGGGTGAAGGCGAATAGAATCGCGACGACGGCCAGAGCCCCGGCGAAAGACAGTGCGGAGATGCCGGTTACGCCCAGCATGGTGAATGCAACGCCCAGCTTCAGGGCGATCATGGCCCCGAGGGAACCGCCGCTGGCGATGCCGAGCGTGTAGGGCGTGGCCAGGGCGTTGCGGAACAGCACCTGGAAGACCGCTCCGCACAGTGCCAGCGTGATGCCCACGGTGACGGCCAGCAGGGTCCGCGGCAAGCGGAGGTTGAATGCGATCCAGTAGGCCACGGAGCCCTGGTCGTGGTTGAAGTACGCCCGCCACGCGTCGCGCAGGCCGATCTCGCCTGAGCGGCTGCCGATGCCGGGGCTCAGCAGCACCACGGCCAGCAGCAGCAGACCGCTGACGATCAGGCACGCGAAGTATCGGCGGGGCGTCAGTGATTTCATGGTTCACCCCGCCGATCGCCGCTTTGACCGCCGCCGTGGGGTCGTGCCCTGAGCGGCACGATCCACGGGCACGGCGTCAGGCCCGAAGCGATCGTTGTCAGTTCGACGTCGTATGCCGTCTGAAGCACCTCCGGCCGCAGCACTTCCGCCGGCGCACCCTTTGCGACCGGCCGGCCGTCGTCCAGCAGCAGGACGCGGGAACAAAACCGGGCCGCCAGGTTAACATCATGGGTCACCACGACCACGGCGACGCCGCTCCGCGCTGTCAGGTCGCCCAGCAAGGTGAAGATGCTGAGTTGATGATACAGGTCCAGGGATGCCGTGGGCTCATCGAGCAGCAGCACCGCGGGCTCCTGGGCAATGATCGCGGCGATGTGTACGCGTTGGGCCTCGCCGCCGGAGAGCGTGGACATGGGACGATCGGCGAATGCCGTCGCCCCCATCGCCGCCAGGGCCCGATCGGCGATTCGCATGTCCTCGGCGCTTTCAAAGAGCCCGAACCGACGGTGGGGGAAACGGCCCATGAGCACGATCTCGCGGGCCGTGCTGGGCAGATCGCCCGGCATGTTCTGGGGCAGGAAGGCGATTCGCCGGGCTCGCTGCCGTGTCGGCACTTCGCGGAAAGGGGCGCCTTCCAGCCGCATGGTTCCCGAGGCCGGCGTCAACAACCCCGCCAGCAGCCGCAGCAGCGTGCTCTTGCCGGCGCCGTTCGGGCCGATGATGCCCCAGCATTGCCTGGCACCAATGTCGAGATCGACGGGCTGCAGGAAATCGGGGCGCCGGGCGAACCCATAGGTCACACCCGACGCACTCAGGATGGGCGAGGGGCTGTCAGTCAATGGCGGCCTCCGGATGCAGGAGTCGGGCCAATGCGGCCACTGCGTCGACCACCCGCGGCGACGGGATCAGGATGTTGTCGTCGGTCACCACGTAGATGCGATTGTTCTCCACGGCGGGGATGGGTCCCAGCCGGCGCCACACTTCGCGGATTCTTGTCTCCAGGGCCGGGCTTGATTTCATCTCGGGCATCGCTTCGATGATCACCTCGGGCCGGGCGGCCAGGATAGCCTCGGGGCTGACCTCCGGATAGTCGATAGCCAGGTTCGCGAAGACGTTGTCTCCGCCGGCCAGGGCGACCATCTCACCGATGAAGGTGCGGCCGTTGGCGGTCAGCAGGCCGGCCAGGGCGTCGGGATCGCGCCGCGAAACGGTGATGAACACTCGGGGCCGAGGGCGGCCGACGATGGATGCCGCGATCCGATCCAGCCGCATGTGGATATCACCGACCAGCTTTTCCGCCGCCTCGCGCCGGTGGAGCAGCACGCCGAAATCGCCGATCGCGCGGTACAGGTCGTCGAGCTTCTCGATCGGGTCGCGGAACAAGCGGATGTGGTTGCTCTCGCAAAGCTGCTCGACCTCCTTCATCTCGCCGCGAACAACGACCAAGTCCGGTTTCAACCGCAGGAGCCCTTCGAGATCGGGGTCGACCAGCCCGCCGACTTTGGGCAACTTCGCGACCTGGGGCGGGTAGGTGCAAAACGTTCCGACTCCGACCAGGCGATCCGCCACACCGAGGGCGGCGATGATCTCGGTCGAGCTTGGGGCGAATGTGATGATCCGCTGGGGCGAGGGCTGCGAGGCGGCGGTGGGGCGGCCGCGCTCGGCTCGACAGCCGGGCAGCGCGGCAAAGGCGAGGGCACATGCCACAGTTGTTGCGCCGGCGGCTCGCGGCCGACCAGGAAGGCGGAAGAACCTCCACTGTGGGCCAAGGAAGCCGAGGGCTGCAGACGCTGTCATCGCCTTGTCGCCTGGGTGTGCACGATTTTGTCCGATGCCGTCGGTCATTCTCCGGATGATGTCGCGACAAGTCAAAACCGGACCATTTACAGCGGTCTCGTGACTGGCGGCATGTTCGCGGTACAATGCCGCCATGGCGATTGTCCGTGCGATGGTCTTACGTGCACCGGGGGTCAACTGTGACGAGGAAACCGCGTTCGCGTGGGAGACGGTCGGCGCGGCGGCTGAGCGGATCCACGTCAAGCGGCTCATCGATGAACCGC
>DATKKX010000009.1:0-3460 GCA_035542775.1 Phycisphaerae bacterium
GAGGATGAGACGCGCGTGGCACGTGGCCGGTGCGTGGTTGAACAACTGGCCACGGGCTAGGCGCAATGCCAGTGAGTTAAGCCGCGCGGTGCGCCGGCCGCCAGGGAATGGAATTCCCTGGCTGAGTCGCAAGAAGTCGGCTGAAGCCGACTGACCTATCGCAACGTCTCGTGAACCTGAGCCATCTGGTGTTCTTAGTCGTCTTCAGACGACTTGGTCCGACTCAGCCGGGGACTTCGAGTCCCCGGCGAACGCGCTGGCAGAAGCCTTATCTCACTGGCATTGCTCCTAGTCGTCTTCAGACGACTAGGAGCGACTCAGCCAGGGAATTCCATTCCCTGGCGGCGCGGCGACCAGGATGCTGGGACTTTGAGGCCGTAGGCAGGCTGGCGCGCTTCACGCATGTCAGTGTCCGCGGCGGCGTGCCGCGCCTCCGGACCGGCCTTTCTTTGCCGGCTCCACTTCCACGATGCCGGCCTTCGTGCCGATCTCGAGGAACTGCTCCGCCGTGCTGGAGGCGAACAGATGCATCAGGCGGGCGACGATACCGGTCCACCCGGTCTGATGGCTCGCGCCGATGCCGGCACCGTTGTCGCCGTGAAAGTACTCGTAGAACAGCGGGTAGTCCCGCCAGTGCGGGTCCTCCTGAAACTTCCGCGCCTGACCGTGGACGGGGCGCCGGCCGTCCTTGTCGCGCAGAAAAATACTGGCAAGGCGGCGCGCGATCTCCTCGGCGACCTCGTACAGGTTCATGAGCCGCCCGGAACCCGTCGGACACTCCACCTTGAAATCCATGCCGTAGTACTGATGGTAGTGTAGGAGGGCGCGGATGATCAGCCCGTTCACCGGCATCCAGATCGGCCCGCGCCAGTTGGAGTTGCCGCCGAACATGCCCGAGTCGGACTCCGCCGGCAGGTACGATACTCCGTACTCCTGGTCCCCGACGCGGAACACGTAAGGATGCTGCGCGTGATAGCGGGAAAGGGAGCGGATGCCGTAAGGGCTCAGGAACTCCTTCTCGTCGAGCATCGTCGCCAGCACCCGCCGGAGCTTGGTCTCGTTGAGAATCGCAGCCAGCCGCCGGCCCGCGTGACCGACTTTCATCGGGTCCTGGATGAACGCCGTCAGCTCCGGGCGCGCCGCGAGGAACGAGCGTAAGCGCTCGCCCAGCTCCGGATGCTGCTTCAGGAGTACCCCGTCGAAGACGGACACCGCACACAGCGGGAGCAACCCGACCATGGACCGGACTTTCAACCGCTGGGCTCCACCGCCGGGTAACTGGAGCACGTCGTAGAAGAACCCGTCGTCCTCATCCCACATCCCGACGTCGCCGCCGGCGCGCATCATCGCCGACGCGATCCACAGAAAGTGCTCGCAGAACTTGAGCGACATTGCCAAATAGGCTGGGCGACTTTGCACCAGCGTTATCGCCATGCTGAGCATGTTCAGGCAGAAGAACGCCATCCAGGCGGTGCCGTCGGCCTGCTCCAAGTACCCACCGGTCGGCAGCGGTGCGCTGCGGTCGAAGACGCCGATGTTGTCCAGTCCCAGGAAACCGCCCTCGAAGGCGTTGTTGCCGGCGCGGTCCTTGCGATTGACCCACCAGGTGAAGTTGAGCGCCAGCTTATGAAACGAGGCTTCGAACCAGTCGATGTCTCCCTTGCCGTGCCGGAGCCTCTCGAGCGCGTAGGTGAAATTGCTGGCCCACGCGTGCACCGGCGGGTTCACGTCGCTGAAGTTCCACTCGTACGCGGGAATCTGCCCGCTGGGGTGCATGTAGGATTCCTCGAGCATGAGCTCGAGCTGCTGCTTGCCGAAGTCCTCGTCCACCAGGGTCAGTGCGAGGACGTGGAAGGCGAGGTCCCAGGCCGCGTACCACGGGTATTCCCACTTGTCCGGCATCGAAATGATGTGGGCGTTCTGCATGTGGTGCCAGTGTTCGTTGCGGGGCGCATGCCGCTTCGGCCTGAACGGATCGACGCCGTGCTCTTCGAGCCACTTGTTGACGTCATAGTAATAGAACTGCTTGGACCACAGCATGCCGGCGATTGCCTGACGCATGACGCTGACCGCATCGGCGTCCAGCGACGACGGGATGACCGTGGCGTAGAACTCGTCCGCTTCCTTCCGGCGCACCGTGATGACGTCGTCGAAGCCCTGTCCGAAGGACGCGCCCGGCGCCGCAGCGCTCAGGCGCAGCCGCAGCGTCTTCGATACCCCTGCCCCGACCGTGATCGGATAGTGCGCCGCCACTTTTGTTCCACGCTTTTCCGGATTCACCGCCCCCTGGTGGCCGTGGACGATGCAATTGTTGATGCCGTCCTTCACGTAGGGCGTCCGGTTGGGCATGTGGAAGAGCCGCGCGGTGTTGGTCTCGTTCTCGGTGAACAACAGCGCGGCGGCGGCTTCGCAGGACAGGAATCGCTCGCCGAGGTCCGGATGGGAGGCCGCAATCACGCCGCCCGCGTCGCGGCCGGCGGCCTCGCGGAGCAGCGGCCGGTCGGCGTCGCCACCCCATGACCACAGGTTGCGAAACCACAGCGTCGGCAGCACGTGCAGCGTGGCGGGCTCCGGACCGCGGTTGCACACGGTGATCTCGATGAGGATGTCTTCCGGCGACGCCTTGGCGTACTCGACGAACACGTCGAAGTAGCGATCCCCGTCAAACACCCCGGTGTCGATCAACTCGTACTCGGCCTCTTGCCGGCTGCGGCGGCGGTTGGTCGCAACGATGTCGTCGTAGGGGTAGGCCGCCTGTGGGTACTTATAGAGATACTTCATGTACGAGTGCGTCGGCGTCGAGTCGACGTAGAAGTAGTACTCCTTGACGTCCTCGCCGTGGTTGCCCTCGCTGTTGGTGAGCCCGAACAAGCGCTCCTTCAGGATGGGGTCCTTGCCGTTCCACAGGGCCAGTGCAAAGCACAGGTATTGATGGTCGTCGGAGATGCCGGCCAGACCATCTTCGCCCCACCGATACGCCCGCGAGCGCGCCTGGTCGTGGCTGAAGTAATTCCACGCATCACCCGAGTCGCTGTAATCCTCGCGCACCGTTCCCCACTGTCGCTCACTGAGGTACGGTCCCCACTTCTTCCAGGGAATGCTCTGCGTCCGAGCTTCCTCAAGGCGACTGTGTTCGGCTGTCATGAGCGCCCTCCCCTGCTGGCAAGAAACTGAAAGACGACACGCCTACCCCGAAGCTTCGAGCTGTTCAAGATCGGAGGTCGTCGTCCAATGGCACGGGTTCATACACAGAGCCAGCGCGCCGGGTCATGAAGAGTTTCTAAACATTTTCTGATTTCTGAGAGCCGGATAGTGCCGTACTTCGGTCCCAGGATCTCACCACACCGCGCATGCAGCCGGGACGGCCGCACCACAAGCAGCGCTTGGCGTCCCTTCTTCGGTTGTGGTGCAGGCGTCTCGCCTCTCCGGTGAACACGACCCGCGCCTGCCGCGGCGCCCG
>DATKKX010000010.1:0-7940 GCA_035542775.1 Phycisphaerae bacterium
CAACGATGTGGCAGGCGTGACCATTACGGAATCCGACAGCTCCACCGACGTCACCGAAGGCGGTACAACAGACACTTACACGGTGGTCTTGACCTCGCAGCCCATTGCCGACGTGACCGTGGGCATCAGCGCCGACGGCAACACGACCCTCAGCCCAACCACCTTGCTGTTCACCTCCCTCAACTGGAGTGTGCCCCAGACGGTCTCCGTGACAGCCGCGGACGACTTCGTCGCCCAGGGGCCGCGCAGCTCGACAATCTCGCACTCGGCCGCGTCCGCGGACACGAGTTACAGCGGTATCGTGATCGCAAGCGTAACGGCGAGCGTCACGGACAACGATGTCGCCGGCGTGACGATCATCGAATCCGATGGTTCGACTGACGTGACCGAAGGCGGCGCCACGGACACCTACACCGTGGTTCTGAATTCTCAGCCGACCGCGACCGTAACCATCACCGTCGGCACCGACGGCCCCTGCACAGCGAGTCCGACACTGCTGACCTTCGACGGAACCAGCTGGAATATACCCCACACCGTGACGGTGACGGCGGCGGACGACGCCATTGCCCAGGGTCCGCACACGGGCACGGTCTCGCACACCGCGGCCAGCGTGGATTCGAATTACAACGGCATCCCGCTGGCCAGCGTCACCGCGCTGATCGCCGACAACGACACCGCGGGCGTGACGATCGCGGAGTCGGGCGGCTCCACCGATGTCTCCGAGTCCGGGCTGAGCGACGCATACACCATTGTCTTGAATTCCCAACCGACAGCCGACGTATATGTCACGATCACGCCGGATGCCCAGCTTAGCGTTGGGCTGGGCGGAGGCGTGGCTCGCACGTTCAACTTCAATGCCGCCAACTGGAACAGCCCCCGCACGATCACCGTGAGCGCCATCGATGATGATACCGCTCAGGGCTATCGTTCGGCTCTCATCATTCACTCCGTCGCCAGTGCCGATCCCGGCTATGGCGGAATCGGGGCCGCCGACGTGACGGCACATATCAGCGACGACGACACGGCGGGAGTGATGATTGTCGAATCCGGCGGGACCACGCAGGTGTCCGAGGGCGGTGCTACCGACAGCTACGCGATCGTCCTGGACTCCCTACCCACGGCGGATGTGACCATCACCGCAATGCCGGACGGTCAAATCAACCTCGGGGCTGGGGCCGGTGCGCCCGTCACGCTCAACATTCTGGCAGCAGACTGGAACACACCCCACGTGATTACGGTCAGTGCGTATGACGACGCCGTTTACGAAGGCACGCGCTGTGCGACGATCACCCACTCCGCGGTGAGCTTCGATCCTGTCTACAACGGCATCTCGGTCCCGGGTGTGACCGTGACGATCACCGATAACGATCCACCCCCGCCGCCCGAGTATGCGATCACGCGCCAGGTCGTGCCGGCTTCCAGCGGCGACATCGACCTGCAGCCGAGTCTGTTGCAGTATGCGGCGGGGGCCACCGTCACCTTGACCGCCGTCCCGCGCGGTTCGTACGTGTTTGATCATTGGGAAGGCGACCTGACGGGAACGGCCAATCCTGCATCGCTCTCCGTCTCCCGAGCACTGAGCGTGACGGCCGTCTTTGCTGATCCGACTGCAGGAATGACCGCTTGCGGACCCACCGAATTGCACCTCAGCTCGATCTCGTTAACGGCGGACCTAAGTCTAGTACTCGATCAGGTTCCGCAGCAGATGCCGGGCCTGACCGGTCGTGTTGCCGCAGCGCCGATCCGCCAAACGCCCGGCGAGCCCGGCTACTTCACGCTCCCGCTATCTGTGGATGTGACCGTCGCCTGCCTGCCACCGGACATCTCCGGGCAGCTCATCATCGACATGAGGCTTGCGGCCGACAGCCTACCATCCTCGTTTCTCCGGCCAGGCACATCTGTTGAGGTCTATCGGGGCGTGGGCTCTGGCTGGAAATTGCTGCCCTCCTCGCGAGCAGCCGCGGCGCCAGCGCTCATCGAGGCGGACGGCAGATTGCACCTTCGTGTGGTGGAAAGCCTCCGGGAACTCACCGGTGGCGGCGGTGGGGGCCGCGGCGATATGGAATTGGCCCTGGAATACGTCATCGCCTCGGCTCCTTCGCGGACCGGCGGCACCGAGCCGACAGACGACCTCGTGATCGTCACCACGAGAACCCGCTACGGCTTTTGCGGGCTGCTGGGGGCCGCTCCCCTGATACTGCTGCCACTTGCCCTGGCCAGGCTCAAGATCCGGCGCAGGCCCGCTCGATGAACAGGAGGGTGATTACGGGAAGGCGTTGGCCCCCCGGAGGACCGGCATGCCGCGCTCGATCATCAGGTACTGGATCGCGAGCCTTGCCGTGCTGGTGATCCTGGTCGCCGCTACCGGCTGCGACCTGATCAGCATGGTAAGCAACTCCATTTCTTTCGGACTCGGCGTGGCGTTCGCTTCGCAGGTACAGACCACGTCGACCGACTACCGCTGCTTCCACAACGGAGCCGAGGTCGATTGCTCGACGCTGAACATTGACCAGTCCTGACTGCCACCCATCCCGACAGGCACAGCCTCTGCGGCCAAGTGGCTCCGCATCAGTGAAAGAACACCCTGTCCGCTTGTCCGTCACGGAGCCGTTTCAGCGACGCGTGTGGATCGCCGAGTGCTCTTACATCAGACACGAACCATCGTCGCGGCGGGCGAAGGAAGCAGATCTTATCGGGCTCAAAGCTCAGGAGGGCTGGCGAGCGATGCTCGTGTACGCCTTGCAATTCTGAAGTCCCACACCTGGCATTTCTGATTGCTCGCGAACGAACAACTCCCGACCGATGGATGAATTGCCTTACGCGTTGTGCGAGCTCAGTTTACCGCGGCAACGAGGGTCTTATGGAATCCAAAGATGGCCTTGAACGGACACAACCGCAGGTTATTGACGTTGACCAGCGCAAATGCGTCAACTGTCACGCCTGCATCTCGGCCTGTCCCGTCAAGTTCTGCAATGACGGCAGCGGCAGCCATGTGAAGGTTGACCCCAATACCTGCATCGGCTGCGGCAACTGTCTGCGGGCTTGCCTTCATCAGGCCCGACGCTATCTGGACGACTTCGCCCCATTCATGGCCGACCTGGAGAAAGGCGTTCGGATGGTGGCCATTGTGGCGCCATCGGCGGCGGCGAGCTTCCCCGAAACCTACATGAATCTGGTCGGATGGCTGAAATCGCGGGGGATCGAGGCGGTCTTTGATGTCAGTTTCGGCGCCGAATTGGCGGCGAAATCCATGGTTGAATTCGTTCGGCGGAATGACCCGAGGCTGGTAATCGCCCAGCCTTGTCCCGCGATCGTCACGTTTGTTCAGGTCTACCATCCCGAATTGCTGCCGTATCTTGCCCCGATCGACTCACCCATGCTCCACACCATGAAGATGATTCGTGCCCGCTACCCCCAGTTCGCGGACTGCCGGATCGCGGCCATATCACCCTGCGCAGCGAAGAAACGAGAATTCGCCGAGACCGGATATGGTGACTACAACGTCACGTTTGAGTCTCTGGCCCACTACTTCCAGGAGCACCAGATCGACCTTTCCGGGGAGCCCGAGGGAGCCTTCGCGAACCCGCCGGCTGAAGGGGCCGTCCGGTTCTCGATGCCGGGCGGCCTGCTGAGCACCGCACAACGATGGATGCCCGAACTTGCCGAACGAACTCGGAAGATCGAAGGAAGTCCGATCGTGTACAACTACCTGCGACGGCTGCCGGAGGTGGTTGCACAGGATCGCACTCCGCTTCTGGTGGACTGCCTCAGTTGCGAATTCGGGTGCAATGCCGGACCGGCGGCGTTGAGCACTGACAGGCCTCCGGATGAAATCGAGTACTGGATCGAGCGACGGTGCCGGGAAATCAAGTCTCACTATGAGTGCTCAGGCACGCCGGCCGGAGACGACACTTCGCGTGACATCGATGGGATCTTGTCCGACTACTGGCAGCACGACCTCTACACAAGGGGCTATGCAGATCTCAAGGACAGAAATCGGATTCGTGTCCCGGACGAGAAGACGCGCTGGGTAATCCTGAGCCAGATGCACAAGTACTCGGAGAGCGACCTCTACAACTGCACGGCCTGCGGATATCTCTCCTGCGAGGGGATGGCCACCGCCATCTACAACGGCAAGAACAAGCCCGAGAACTGCCACTTTTACCTGGCCAAGGAGAGGGAAATCTCTCATCGTGAGATGATCGAGAGAGAGAAGCGATTCCGGAACATTCTGACCACCTGCATCGAAGGCTTCGTTTCGGTGGACAATGATTTCGTTATTACTGAAGTCAATCCGGCCCTCTGCCGGATGCTGCAAATGGGCCCGGATCGCATCGTGGGCCGGGGGCTTCACGAATTCACCGATGAGGCGGGCCAAAAGGAGCTCGATCATCAGCTTGAACTCCTCAGAGCCGGGAACTCGAGCGTTTATGAGATATCGTTGATTCGCGGCAACGGTCAAACGATTCACTGCATATTCAGTGCCTCTCCGATCCGGGACGGCAACAACCGCAGGATCGGCTCGTTTGCCATGGTCACCGACAATACGGCGCGCAAACAGGCTGAGCATGAACTGCGGCGGACCCACGACGAGTTGGAGCAACGGGTTCGCGAAAGAACCTCTGAGCTGGCCCGCACGAACGAAGACCTGCATGTCGAAATCGTCGAACGCAAGCGGGCGGAGTCGATCCGCCGGCTGAACGAACTGCGTCTGGAGGCCGTGCTTCAGCTCCACGCCATGAGAGAGCAGAGTATCCAGGCGATAACGGACTTCGCCCTGGAGAACGCCGTCATAATCACGGAAAGCCGCATTGGTTACCTGGCGTTTCTTAATGATGATGAAAGCGTCTTGACCATGTACTCATGGTCCAAGAGCGCCATGGCGGAGTGCGCCATCGTCGACAAACCCATCATCTATCCCCTGCACACCACGGGCCTGTGGGGTGAGGCGGTGCGTCAAAGAAAGCCCGTCATCACCAACGATTACTCGGCGCCAAATCCTCACAAGAAGGGCACGCCACCCGGCCACGTCGCGCTGCAGCGTCATATGAACATCCCCGTCTTCGACGGGGACAAGATCGTGGCGGTAGCGGGTGTCGGCAACAAAGCGTCTGACTACGACGAGATGGATGTCCGGCAGATGACGCTACTCATGAACGGCATGTGGGACCTTATCCGCCGCAAGCGCGCCCAGGAGGCCCTCCGTGCCGCGAAGGAGGCGGCCGAGGCCGCGACCCGCGCCAAGAGTGAATTCCTCGCAGTCATGAGTCACGAGATACGAACGCCGATGAGCGGGGTTCTGGGCTTGCTGGATATCCTGCTCAAATCGCAAATGGGGCCCGAGCAACGACAGTATGTGCAGATGGCCAGTGATAACGCCCAATCGCTTCTGGTCATCCTGGAGGATATCCTGGATTCGTCTCGCATCGAGTCCGGCAGGCTCGCCCTGGAGGCCGTTCCCTTCAGCCCACTGCGGGTTTTCTCCGGGGCGATCGAGAGTCTTCGCGTCCGCGCCGAGTCCAAAGGCCTGCGCATCGGTTGCGACATCAGTCCCGACGTACCCAAGGTGCTGGTGGGCGATCCGACACGGCTTCGCCAGGTCATTGTCAATCTTGTTGGGAACGCCATCAAATTCACCGAGCGCGGAGGAATCGAAGTCCTGGTCCGCTGCGATTCGCGAACCGCAGATGAGGCGATGGTGCGAACGACAGTAAAGGACTCGGGTATCGGGATCGCACCGGAGGCCCAAAGACAACTGTTCCAGAGCTTCCAGCAGGCCGATACCTCCACCACGCGCAGGTACGGCGGCACCGGCCTGGGGCTTTTCATCTGTAAGAGCCTTGTCGAGATGATGCGTGGCACCATCCATGTCGATAGTGCACTGGGTCGAGGCTCCACTTTCACCTTCACCATTCGTCTGCCGCTCGGCCGGGAGACGAATGCCGGCGCCACGGCATCATCTCACGAGCCCCCGGAGGTGCTGCCGCGGCATTCGGCCCGGTTGAGAATCCTCTGTGCCGAGGACAACGTCACCAACCAGACGATCGTCCGCATTCTGGTCGAGAGGATGGGACACCAAATTGACCTTGTGGCCAACGGCCAGGAGGCGGTGGATGCTCTGTCCGCCCGACCCTATGACGTCGCCCTCATGGATGTGCGCATGCCGGTGATGGATGGATATGGGGCGACCGGCATCATCCGGAATCGCCAGTCATCGGTACTTGACCACGATCTCTATGTCATCGCCCTGACAGCGAACGCCTTGAAAGCCGATCGCGACTGCTGTCTGGCCGCCGGAATGAACGACTACGTCCGCAAACCGATCGATGAAGCCCGCCTGCACGCCGCCTTGTCCCGAGCAATCGAATATCAGCAGGGTCGGCACGTGACCTTGAGCGCGATGCCGTCTGCTGAAGGGGCCGTGCCACCGCCTTCCGATGAGAAGAAACCGGTTTCCCGGGGGAGCGAATCTGATTCCCCGAGCGTCGGTGAAGACGAAGCTGGTGTTCATGCGGCATCCCGCGATGTGGCTGACCAGTTCTCGCCTGAGGTCTGGCGCGAGATTGCCGGGCAGTACCTGCAGGACGCCCCTGAGAGAATCGAGCAGATGAAGGCGGCTCTGAAGGGCCGCGACGCGGAAATGCTGTCCCGCGCCGCACACACGCTGAAGAGTTCGTCTCATTACGTGCGGGCTCCCAACATCGGGGAGCTCGGAGCCGTGATAGAGCAAATGGCCGATCGAGGTGAGTTTGAGGGCGTGGAGCTGTGCATCGCCAAGCTGGAAGCGGGTTTTGAACGCCTCAAGTCACAACTACTCGCGTCGGGTGACATACAACCAGCACGAAAGGACCAGCGATGAGAATTCTACACGCGGAAGACGATGCGACTTCACGGACCGTGATCCGGCACATTCTCGCGGCCGAACGGACATGGCGGATCACCGAGGCCCCGGACGGCCAAGCTGCCTGGGAACTACTCGATGGAGGAATGCAGCCCGATCTGTGCCTTGTCGATATCAAGATGCCGAGGATGAACGGCCACGAGCTCGTGCAACGGATGCGCTCCGATGTGCGATACGCCAACCTGCCCGTGGTGATCCTCTCCAGCGTTCGTGAAAAGGAAATGGTCCTCCTGCTGGCCAGGCTCAGGATATCGGCTTACCTGCTCAAGCCATATGTCGCGGACAGGGTGCTGAAAACCGTCAGGCAGGTCCTCCGTTCCAATGTCATGGACTCTCTCATGGATCCGTCGCTCGTCATCGGACAATTGCAACTCACTCCCGGCCGCTACCTTGAACAGCTCATCAACCTGCTGGCAAGCCTGGACAGCCGCATGGCCGAAGCCCGTGGGATTGCTGAGCGAGGAGACCGCCCGACCGCGGCGAAGCAGGTGGAGGAGATGGCTGCCGACTGCCTCAGGTTGGGCGCGGTCCGTTTTGAGCAATGCGCCGTGGAGACTGCGCAGATCCTGCGGACCTCTGACGGAGGCACGTCCGACCTCTACCCGCTTGAAGAGGAATTGATGAATCTGCAAGCCGCCTGCGAAAGGCTCAAGGACAGCGAGACACCGGTGGGCCGTGTGCTATTGGCTGCTTCCCGTCGTTGAAGCCCGCCTGTCATGCACATCCGA
This sequence comes from Phycisphaerae bacterium, assembly GCA_035542775.1. Taxonomy (GTDB): domain Bacteria; phylum Planctomycetota; class Phycisphaerae; order UBA1845; family UTPLA1; genus DATKKX01. Next base: position 7,630 of record DATKKX010000010.1, read on the forward strand.
GAGCATGAGCCGGTGGAGAACCTTCGCCGGGCTCGAGTCTTCAATTCATTGTGCCGATTACCTGGCTGGCCTCGACAACGCAACTCGCAGCGAAAGAACGACCCGCAAGGCCGTCCGCCAGAAAAGGGACGGTAGGCGTTCCAAGTCGTCCGTTGGCAGTGCTTCTTGTTAATGGGCGTTGGCAGACTTGAACTGCCGACCTCCTGCATGTCGAGCAGGCGCTCTAAACCAACTGAGCTAAACGCCCAATCTCCGGCGCAGCCGCCTCCCGTCGGCCCGCTCACGCGGTATCGTATCTTCGTCAGCCCAGC
>DATKKX010000011.1:0-10603 GCA_035542775.1 Phycisphaerae bacterium
CAAACATTAATGGACAATGGAGATGGGCCGCCGAGCGATGGAAAGCAAAACGCCTGACCGAGGTCAGGCGTCGACCCGGGGATGCGATCCCCGGGGTGGTATGTGATAACTCTAACACCCAATCGGTCACTGTCAAGGGAAATCTTAGCGACAAAGGAGAACAAAGGGCAGAACAAAGGGGTCATTACTGATTCTGGGGGCCGTTTCACCCCGCGCTCCACCCTTCCCGAGGCCTCCTGCCCCGCATCTTCGATTTTCGACTCTCGCTTTTCTGCTCTCTCGTATCGCTTGCGCTCCCTGCCCGGCGTCCGTTCCTCATTGGAGTTTTCCCCATTTCGGTTTTCCATTTGCTTTTTCGGAATTGGTTAGGTATACTGTAACTGGAGCATCGGCGAACGACGGCCGGTCCGGCCGCGTCGTCTCCGCGCCTTCGGCCCGGCTGAAAGCTGTGAGCTGATCGCCGAGAGCTTCTTGCCGCTGACGGCTCCTGCCGGCTAATGGCCCCCGGCAGCCGATTGCAGGTCGAATGGCGGACGAAGTTGCGCGTCGTTGCCGTGGTTTGCACGTAAAAAATTGTGGAGCCTGCAAATGACTGATCGCCGACAACCAGGCACCAGGCGATGCCTCCCCACGGACATCACATGCCCGACAGCCTCTCCCATCCCCTGGCGCCGGATGTCCGTCGTTCCCCTCTCCCCGCGCAGCAGTTGTCACGGATTGCCACGAATTGCACGCGTTTCTTCCCCCGCAAGCCGCGCCACCCCCTCCCGCCCCGACGCGCGGATCGCGGAAGGTCGTTTCGGCTGGCGCATGACGAACAGCCAACAACCAATCATGAATCAGCGACAGCCAATGGCCGACAGCTCGTGTCGTACCGGCTTTTACCAGGAAATACCGCCTGCGGCTCCCGATTCGATGTTCCAGCGTTCCGTGCGCGACGAGGACGGCAGGCTGATGCCGACGCCGCCGCGCGAATAAGTCGCCAAGATCGACGCCGAGGCATACGAAGCCCAAAGCCCTGGAGGAGAACGCCGATGGTTACGTTTACGTGCTCGTGAGCTTCACGCCTGTCGACTGGCACGGCGCAGGGTTCAACACACTCGACGCGAAACCAAGAGGATGGAGGATCGCCTGCTTGCGTCATTGAGCGCCGTAGAGTTCAGATCGGCAAGCTGAGGAATGACTGGCTGCACCGACGGCTATGTCAACGCCGACGGCTTGGCCAACCTGGAAAAGTGCCCGGACGTGCTCAGGGTCCACTTAGAGATGTGCTTCAAGCCGATCGACTGATGCTGAACCTAATCCTCGCGGCGCAGGAGCGCGCCAGATGGGGTGGCGGGCGTGCGGAGGCGCGATGGTGATCGTCTTCCGGGGCGACGGAAGAAAACAGAGGTCACTACTGAATGGCATTAAGTCAAGCCCTTTTTTCGCTTCCAGATGTTGATTGACCTTGGATTGCCCCGCGATACAATCCCTGCCTAATTCCATGACCGGGCATCATGGGCTATCTCGGATATTGGAGTAGGACCCAGGTCTCTGGAGGCCGTTTGCTGGCCCCCTGTTCGGTAGGCAGTCGAAGGGCGTCTGCTCGTCGGCGAGTGAGCCGCCGTTGACGGGGATCGAAGGGAGCCTTGGCAGACGCTCGAAACGGAATCAAACCCGCGACAGCGTCCACGATGGTCGTGGGCGCAAGGCCGGACGGAAGACGTCGGTGCATGCCGTCGAATAGAACGAAAGGAACGCACATGAAATCGCTGTATTATCTGCCGGTGGCGATGCTGACCGGCCTGATGCTGCTTTCACAGGGGTGCGTGGGCCGCGTGATCGGGGAGGGGGCCGAAAAGACGCTGGGGCCGAAGGGAGCCTACTTCCAGGAGAAACCCCTGGCCGCCAGCAAGGACATGAAAGTACTGGGGCCTTACAAGAAATTTGAGCTTGGGACCGTCAAGAACGACTACGGCAAAAATGTTCCTGCGGACTTCATCCCGAAGTTCCGCGAGGAGTTTGCCAAGCAGGTCAAGGATGCCAAGCTCGGCGAGGAGGGCGCCGGCAAGACGCTGCTTGTCAACGTGAACGTCATCCACTATGAGACGGCCGACATGGCCGACAACGTTTTCGGCCCGCTGGAGCAGGTCGTGGCTCACGTCGAGTTGGTCGACAAGGATACGGGACAGGTACTGGCTTCGGGTAATGCGATCGGGCGAACGGGCAAGTCGGTCGGCATGGGAGTGGACAAGAAGGCCATCGGCCTGGCCCGGGGGATTGTGAAGTGGATCGGCGATTACCATCCCAAGGGCAAGGAAGCCGAGGAGAAGAAACAGGAAAAGAAGTAACAGCCAGGCTTGACGGGCAGCCGATGGGTCGCCCGCTTGGGTTCGCAGATTTCACGGGTGTCCCGTTCATTCTCCTTCGCGTGATGGATGGGACACCCGTTTATTGCCATGCACCCTGTCGTTGCGGCATTTCGCTGTGTTGTGATCGTTCTCGGGTTCTGCGCATCCACGGCGCTGGGGCAGCCCTCGTCAGCGCCGAGCAGCGCGCAAGATCGAACGCCGGCCTCTCAGTTATCTCAGCTTGAAGATCGGCCGACCATCCGGTGGCCCGTGCGGGAGCCCTTCCAGCGGCTGTATCCCGATCGCGTCGCGGTGCTTGATCCGGCTTTCGACAAACTGGAGGGGACTCGATGGAACCTCGCGGTCACCTATTCCGGCAGGACGCTGGAGATCCTTGAGGCATCAACGGGCCGCCCGGCCTGGCCTCGGTCGATCGCTTGCGCGGCCGAGCCGACCCTGCTGGGCATGAGCGGCACTCATTATGTCTTCGCGACACGCCATCGCATCTTCGCGCTGGAAGGGACCGACGGGGCGCTGGCGTGGCAGATTGGCGAGGAGCCGCGCGACGATCCGAACATCGATCCGGAATCGATCCCGTCGTGGACGGATCGTTTCATGACCGCCAGGTATCTCTACGCCGTCTCGACGACGGGCGAGCTGGTCGGCATTGATCTCGGCAACGGGGCAGTGCGTTGGCGGCACAAGGTGGACAAGCGCGTCTCCAATGTGCTGCTTGCCGACAATCGCTGCGTGTACTACGTCACGCGGCAGGACGAGAAAACCGCAATCCATGTTCTCGATGCGGAGTCGGGAGCAGGCGTGCGCGTGATACCGATGGCGGGAGAAGAGCCCATTCAGGCACTGCGAGCAGCTTCCCGCGGCAGTTTCCTGGCGGTCATGGGGCAGCGAGTCGCCTGGGTCCACACGGCCACGGGGGAGGTCGGCTGGCAGACGACCATGTATCACGCCTTTCCGCTATCGGCGCTGCAAACCAACGAGACCGGTTTGTTCATGGCGTGGAACAGTGGGGCGGTCACGCGTCTCGATTTTGTGGAGCGAGGGTCCCCGGCGGACGGGTTGTTTGAGAGCGGGCTCGAGTCCAACCAGATCTGGACCACGCTCTGTCCGGCTGATTTCTATGTTGCGGGCGACAGTGCGATCATGGCCTTTGAGACCCGGGTCTGGCCGCAAACCGATCGGCAGGCGGCCACGAGTCGGCCGACCTTCAAGCCCAGGTGGCGGGTGGAGCGTGTCGCCGCATTCACCTGCTGGCCGCCCCTGCTGACCGCCGACGCCATCCTCACGATCTCGATCGAGGGCCGGGACACCACCACAACCGCGACAACGCAAGCGGCGTCTTCCCAACCGGAGACAGTGGCGCGGTTCCGCGTTCGGGCCTTCAGCCGGGCAGACGGTCACGAAATACGGATTGCCGCCGACGGCGCCCTCGTCACCGAGCCGCTGAAATCGTTCAGTGGGATTCACGTCCGCGACAACTGCGTTGTAGTGCTCGACGGTGATCGGCTCATCGGCTATCCTGGCGCGGACTGAGCGAGTAACAGTGCCTTGGACGGGTTCCAAAAGGGCGGTTTCTGGCTGCGTCTGCTTCGAATCATCGCCCCCTTGAGGCGCTGCCGGACTTATACGAGGTGCCACGCAACGATGGCTTCACCCCTGCAGGTCGCTTGTGTAGTCGAGCCGAACTTCGGCGAGAACGCCTATGTGGTCTGGTGCCGCGACGGTGGTCCGTGCTGGATCATGGATCCCGGCCTGCCGCCGTCCGCCAAACAGATCTCCAAGCACGTCGCCCAGCACAAGCTCAAGCCCGAGGGCGTCCTCCTGACGCACGGTCATCTCGACCACATCGCCGGGGTGCCCGAACTTCTGGGCGAGTTCGCCGGCCTGCCGGTGCTCATCGCCAAGGAGGAAAAGCAGGCACTGGTGGATCCGGAGGAGAATCTCTCCGGCGACTTCGGAGCGCCGGTGGTCGTCGGCGAGATCGAAACCAGGGATCTTGCCGCCGGCAGCGATCTGACGCTGGACGACTCAAACTGGCGCGTCCTGGACACGTCGGGCCATTCGCCCGGCGGGCGCAGCCTGTACTGTGCCGCGGCGGGAATTGTCTTTGTGGGGGATGCGTTGTTCCAAGGATCGATCGGCCGGACCGATTTTCATCACAGCGACCCCGACGGCCTGATTCGCAACATCCGCGAAAAGCTGTTCAGCCTGCCGGACGAGACCGAGGTTTATTCCGGTCACGGCCCGGTCACGACGATCGGCGAGGAGAAGCGATACAACCCGTTCCTGCGATAAACGGCCGGGGAAGCGTCAGATCTGACAGGTACGACACGGGGAAGCCGTCGCAGCGAATGCCGGGGAGGTCTGACATCAGACGCCGGGCCCGCACTCCAATGGCGTGCGGGCACCGGCGCCGAAGACATCGAGTGACGGCGGGCCATCGATCCCGGATGGGGGGATCAAGGCCACGGCGGACTCGGGATGGGAACGTTGTTGTCCTGGGCGATGGTGATCGCGTCCTTGAGATCCGGGACCAAGGTACCCCAGAAGCCTGAAACGTAGTTCCTTACCGCGAGGAGCGATCCGGCGACCATGTTGTCGCGGATATCGGTCATCGTGCAGGTCGCGGCGAAGACGGTTCCGGCCATGATGCTGCAAGCGGTCAAGGCCACGATCTTCAGCCTGCGTAAAGTCCGCGCCCTAATCATTATCCTATCTCCTTGTCTGACGAGAACCAGCAAGTCGTATTTCGTCTAAAGATTGATCTTGACGCGAATGCTGCCGACCAGCGAATCGCGCGCGTGCTTGAGCCCACCGGGTTCGGTGATGTACTGAATGTCCGGCGTGACGAAGATCCACGGGGTAATCTGAATCGAGTAGTACCATTCGTACACAGTTTCGCGATCGGCGTCCACGTTGACCTCGTGCCGATACTGGCTGGACAGGATGCTCTGGTTCATGCCAAAAGCGACCACGTCGTTGTCCCGCTTGGGGATCAGGCCTTGATACTGTGCGCCGATCGACCAAAAGTCGCTGATCTTGTTGATATCCCGCTTTTTCCAGCCGTAACGGAAGAAGGCGCCCAATCCCTGCTTGTCCTTGGGGTCGGAGTTCTCCTTCCAGAGGAACTGGTCCATGCTGGTGTAGAAACCGATGTTGTTGCTGCGCTGTCGCTGGGCGTAGATCGGAATGCCGTCGGTCGTGGCGATACGGTTCCTGAAAATGGGGCTGACGCGGCCATCCTGGTCGAGGCCGAAGCGGTAATTGCCGGGCAGGCTGCCGTTGGGACCCTGTAAGGTCGGCGACAAAATGAGCTCGTAGAACCCGACCCACTTCGGATCGTTGTGGAAGGTGGTCTTGCAGTGGAAGGTCTTGGTTGAATCGGTCTGATTGGCGTTCAGCATGCCGCTGCTGAAGGAGAGCCAATCCACCGGCTTGAACTTCATGTAGAGGCCGGGAGCCTTGCGGTGCGGAACGGTCGGGTTCATGTCCATGGACTGGTTGAGGAACTGATTCCATGGATTCATCGCGTAGGTGTTCATGTCGAAGAGATCGATCGGCGTCAGCAGCTTACCGACCCGGAACTCGATCATGTCCTTCAAGAAGCGCTGGCCGTACCACCACTTGTCCACGTAGATCTCATGGTCTCCCGCAGCGATGGTCCAGGAGGTGGACTCCAATGAGCCCACGTCCGCTTGTACGCTGTCGTTGTAGCTCGACTTGCCGCGGATGAAGAAGAAACCGCCGGGGATCAGCTTCATCTTGTCGAGATCGACGTACAGGTTTTCGCGGAGGTCGCCGTCCCAGTCGTCCGCGTTGTGGGTGTTGAGCCCGCCCTTGAAATTCCGCTGATAAACGCTGGTGTATACAATTTCAAGGTCGATGAAGTGGTCGTCCATCCAGTTGCGAACGCCGAACCAATCGCCGGTCATGCGCTTGCTGTTCAAATCGAAGGGCAGAGTGGGAGTCTTCTTGGCCGGCTTGCTTTCGCTGGGCGCGGAAGCGGTCGGCGGAGGAGGAACGGCGGGCGCCGTAGCGGGCTGTTCGTCGAACTCGTCGTCGACGTCCGTCGTGAAGACGAGCGACATCGGCTCAGGTTGCTGATGCCGCCCGAAACCGCCCGAGTCCTCGACGAGCGGTTGCTGACCGGCCGCAACCGCAGAGCAGGTCAGCAAGATGAACAGGGCGGGGAGTTGCGCCTTGCGTGCCAGAATCCGGCGAGCCAAGGCCATGATGTGCCTCCTGCACTGGGTCATTGTTGTGATGTAGAAGCTCGAGTCTGAGTGCCGCCAATTCCGCTCGATCTATCCCTCGGTGGGAGGAGCGCGGCCTCAAGACCAGTCAACCGGGTCCAGGAAGAGTGGACGCTGGGACCACTTCACCATGTACCCCGTCCTATATCGGCAGATATGATGACCGAAGCCCCAGCAGCGCTACTGAAAACACTGTCGCGATGTCCTTGGCGGGGACGCCAGTAACACGCTGATGTCAGCCCGTGGGGTGACATTCCTGCGCGAGCCGCCGTGCCGCCGAAGTCGAGCTCACGCCGGAGCGATCTGCAAATCCTGCGCGTCAGCATCCCGCGTTCGAAACAACGCGCAGAACCTGCGCGGGTATTGCCCAAGCCCGTCGAGCGCCATCACGTCGCGAGAGCGATCCTTGCGGCAACGCCGCCGGCAAACTGACACGGCGATGCCCGCGGCAGCGACAAAGCATCCGCAGTTTCAGCGCCCGCTTCGCTTGCTAACCGCTATTCGCTTTGCTGAACTCGAGTCTCGCCTGGCCGGCTTCTTATCCGCGCGAGCAACGGCATGGCGGCGAGGCGGGTCAGGGAGGAGAGGGCGAAAAGCACGAGGTAGGTGGGGCGGTCGGTGCCCAGGGAATGCAAGACGATTCCGCCAAGGCTGGCTCCAGCGACCATGGCGGCGGCGTTCATGAGGTTGAACATGGTCAGCACGCTGGTCCGCTCTCTCTCCTGGATCAGCTCGAAGTACATCAGCGGGCTGGCCAGCTCATGGGCCGCCCAGGCAATGCCACCAAGCAGATGCAGAACCAGCAGATAGCTGAAGGAGGTCGACACCATCCACGCCGCCGCCTGGGGCACGATGCCAAGACCGCCGATCCACAGCACCAATCTGGGACCAAGACGACTCGCCAGGCGACCCAGCCAGGGCGAGGCCACGACCTTGGCCAGATAGAACGCCGCGATCAGTGTTGCATATTCAGCATAGGAGAATTTCAGACGGCTGAGCATGTAAGGCGCAAAGTAGGGCCCGGCCATCTGAGCGCCGATCTGCAAGGCGGCCAGATAGACCAGCAGCCGGCCGTCGGCGCCATGGAGGATGCGGCCGGCCATCTCTCGGAAGGACACGCGTTGCTGCTCATCGGCGGCCAAGGTCGTGCTGCTTTGCAGAGTCAGGCAGCCCGCCGAGAAGAGCCTCCCCAGTGCCGCCAGGCCGAAGAGCAGGGCGAAGGCCGACACCTGCTGGTCGCGGGCCGAAGCGGCCTGGAGCGCGAAGCCGCCCGCGAGAAGCCCCAGCAATTGACACGCCTGCATGATGCGGGCCCGTTTGCCGAAGAACGGGGCCCTCATCCGGGGAGGGATGAGGCGCTCCATCCAGGTCACCCATGCGGCTCCGGCGCACATCCCGGAACCCCAGTAGACGGCAATAGCGAGGAACACGATCCAGACGTGGGCGCGCCCCAGGGCAGCCATGATCGCGAGAGGCACAAAGCTCAGAGCCTGGGCCAGCACGCTGACAATGACCCAGCGGCTCACCGAGCCCAGCCAGACGACCGCCAGCGGTGAGATCAACTGGAGGAGTGCCCCGGCCAGCATGGGCACGGTAGTAATCAGGCCGACCGCGACGTCACCGAGTTGCACGGCGATGGCGAAGGCGGCAAGGTAGGTTTCGCCGACGCCCACCATGAAGCTGTAACCGCCGCCATCAGAGTTGCTGGCCAGTACGTCACGTCGTATGCGTTCGGGTTCGTACATCGGGAGAAAGCCGCCGGGCCGGCCGTGCCGGCAGGAAGCTCACCGGCCACCTTTGGCAACCGGAATGAGAGCCGACCGCCGCTGCCGGCTCATCATATTCGGCCGTGCCTATTGCCTCAACGCCAGTCTTGGCGTAGCCTCCTGCCGGGCAAAGAGTTGGGCCGCAATTATTGGACGGGAAAACCGATGAGGATCGGCTACTTCGATTGCTTCAGCGGCGCCAGCGGGGACATGATCCTCGCCGCCATGCTCTCTGTCGGACTGTCCGAGGAACGGCTGCGCTCGGAATTGGGGAAGCTTTCGCTCGGCGGATACGAGTTGAGCGTTCGGCAGATCCAGAAGCAGGGCCTGGCGGCGGTCAAGGTCGACGTCGTCCTGACCGACAAGCCGGGTCATCGTCATCTGAATCAAATCATCGAGATCATTGATCGGTCCGCGCTGTCCGACGCGGTGAAGCACCGCGCCAAGCGGATCTTCACACGCTTGGGCGAGGCCGAGGCCAAGGTACACGGCATTGCGGTGGAGACGGTTCATTTTCACGAGGTCGGGGCGATCGATGCGATCGTGGATGTCGTCGGGGCGGCGATCGGATGGGAGCAATTGGGGCTGGAGCGGGTGCTCTGCTCGCCGATTCCGGTGGGCAGCGGGACGGTCAGGTGCGAGCACGGGGTGCTGCCCGTACCGGCACCGGCGACGGCGGAACTGCTGGCGGGCGTGCCGCTGGCGGAGTGCGAAGAGACCGGCGAACTGCTCACGCCGACGGGGGCGGCGATCCTGACGGCGCTGGTGGATGGATTCGGGCCGATTCCGGCGATGCAGATCGAGCGCTGCGGCTATGGGGCGGGCTCGCGCGACGGGCAGAAACGGCCGAACGTCCTGCGGCTGTTTGTGGGACAAGCCGCCGAAGCCGGGGATTTGAGCGACGAGGTCGTGGTTCTGGAGGCCAATCTGGACGACACGACAGGCGAGCAGATCGGGCACTCGTTCGCCGCGCTGCTGGCGGCGGGGGCGTTGGATGTGTTCACCACGCCGATCATGATGAAGAAGAATCGCCCCGGAGTAACGTTGTCCGTGCTGGCGACGCGGGAAACACAGGCGGCTTGCGAGGAGGTTCTGTTCGCCGAAACGACGACGTTGGGCGTTCGGCGGCACGTGTGCAGCAGGCGAAAGCTGGCGCGGGACTCCGCGACGGTGGAAACGAAGTTCGGCCCCATCCGGATGAAGCTGGGAAAGCGAGGCGATCATGTCACGTCGGCGTCACCGGAGTATGAAGTCTGTGCCGCCGCAGCGAAGAAGCATGGCGTCAGCCTCCGAGAGGTGATGAGCGAGGCCGCGTACGTCTGGCGTCGCGGGCAGGAGGAGGGCAGACGATGATCGCCGGATTGGCAGCGACAGAGACCATCTCCACCCAACAGGGCATACTGCTTGCCGCTCTAGCGCTGATCAGCCTCGTTCTTCTGGCCACGCGATGGCCGCGCCGCCGGCTTGACGGCTCACCCAAGCAGTATCGTCGGGAGATCGACTCGGCGACGGCGCAGAGCGAGTCGGTGAAGCGCGACATGGAGCAGTTACTCACCGAACTGGAGGATCTGTCCCGCAGGATCAACGGCCAGATCGACGCCAGTCTCGCCAAGCTGCGAGAGACGACGGAGGAGGCCGACCGGCGGATCTCGTCGCTGCGGATATTGATCGCGGAGAGCAAGCGGCGGGCGGGCGAGACGGGAGCCGCTCCGCCGCCGGCCGACGCGCCGCAGCAGGCAAGCATGTCGGCCGAAGTCGTCGGCGGTGCGACCGTGGAGCCGACTCCGCCGGAGCCGCAGCTTACTTCACTCCCTCCAGCCTCACCAGCCGGGCCGGAGCAGCGGCACCAACACATCTATGAGCTGGCCGATCAGGGACTGACGCCGGTGGAGATCGCCCAGAAGCTGCAAGCGCAGCCGGGGGAGATCGAGCTGATTCTGAATCTGCGGAAAGTGGAGAGCTGAAGACTCAATCCTCGCGGGCAGCGCTTTCCCGTAGCAGCGCCACGAGCCCCATCTGTTCGAAGTGCTTATCATAGGTGAGCGCGTGGTCAATCGCCCGAGCTTTCATAATCAGGAACGATGCGCAGTCCGTAAGGCTCCAGGTCTTATCGCTGCGATCCGAATAAAGTGCGAAAGCAGCCTGGAATTGCGCATTGGTTTGCGGAATTATGATCGTGCGAGGATTTTGGCCGAGTTGTTCGACGAGTTGCTTTGCTGCGATCCGCAGCATT
>DATKKX010000012.1:0-11178 GCA_035542775.1 Phycisphaerae bacterium
TGATCGAGCTGCGGGTCGACATGATGGAGGGCGTCAGCGATGACGATATCCGCTCGCTCAGGGATGACCAGGCTCTCCCCCTCATTCTGACCATCCGCTCGGCTGCCGAAGGCGGCCATTGGGATCGCCCCGACGACGAGCGGATCAGCCGTCTGGTCGAGCTGAGCCCCATCGCCGATTACATCGACGTCGAGTGGGCCACCTGGAGCCAATCCGCCAATATCCGTCAGAAGATCGGCTTGGCCCTCAACCGCGCCGGCCATATCTCGCAGGCCGGCGGGAAGGAGGAAATCTCCCTCGCCGCCAAGCGAAAGCTGATCCTTTCCCGGCACGACTTCCAGGGCCGCCCGCCCAGATTGTACGCCGATTTTCTCGCCATGCTCAGCGAGCCGTCCTGCTCGATCGTCAAGCTCGCCTGGCAGGCCCGAACAGTCCGCGACAACTTCGAGGCCTTCGAGCTGATCCGGACCAGTCCGCGTCCCGCGATCATCATCTGCATGGGCGCCGATGGCCTTCTTTCCCGCGTCCTCTGCAGAAAGTTCGGAGCTTTCGCCACGTTCGCCTCGGCGACCGAGGAGAGCGGTACCGCCCCGGGCCAGCTGCCCATCGCTCAACTGAAGCAACCCTACCGCTGGAATACGATCAACGCCGCGACCGCCGTGTACGGCCTCATCGGCGATCCCGTCCGGCATTCGCTCAGCCCCGCCGTGCACAACGCCGCCTTTGAATCGCTCGGCTTCAACGCCGTCTACCTGCCAATACGTGTCGACCCGAGCTACGAATCCTTCAAAGCCTTCATGGTCGAAGTGCTCGCCCGGCCCTGGCTCGATTTTCGCGGCTTCAGCGTCACCCTCCCGCACAAAGAGAATGCCCTCCGCTTCCTCCGCGAAAGCGGCGGCTCCGTTGACGACTTGTCCGAGCGACTGGGCGCGGTCAACACGATCACATTAACGCCAGCCGCCGCGGGCTCCCAACCGCCCGCCGCATCCGTCTCCGGCTGCAACACCGACTACCCCGCCGCCCTCGAAGCCATCTGCGCCGGCCTCAACTGCCAACCGGCCCAACTCGCCGGCCGGACCATCGCCGTCCTCGGTGCGGGCGGTGTCGCCCGCGCAGTCGTGGCCGCCCTGACCGACGCCGGCGCCAAAATCACCATCTTCAACCGCACCGAGGTCAAGGCTCAGAACCTGGCCGACCTCTTTCATTGCGACTGCAAACCATGGGACGCTCGGAAGGAGACCGATGCCGGGCTGGTTGTGAACTGCACGAGCGTCGGCATGTGGCCTGCGGTGGAAGAGTCCCCCATGCCGGGCGACGCACTCAAGCCCGGCATGGTTATTTTTGACACGATCTACAACCCGCGCCCAACGAAGCTGCTGCGAGACGCCGCCGGTCACGGCTGCGTGGCGATCGACGGACTCACCATGTTTCTCCAGCAGGCACGACGCCAATTCCAGCTCTGGACCGGCCTGCTTCCGCCTGCGGACGTGGTCGCCACCGCTGCCGCCGCGGCCCAGCCTCGCCTCCCGCGTTAATCCAGGCAAACTGGTACGAACCTGGCGGTCAGGCCATATGGAGAAGCTGTAAGCCATTACTTTGAAATATGTTACGAGAATCGTATGGTTCTTCATGACGACCCGCTGTTTCTTTGAGGTGGGTCGCGACGAAGCTTTTGAGATGGGGGGACGCCCCATGGTTGCCAACCGCCCGGCCCGTTTCACGACTGTCCTCGCCGTCGTGTTCACCCTTGCATTCCCCGCCTTGATCGCGCCGGCTGCGGTGACTTTCTACATCCAGCGCGAAGGCTCCCCCGAGGATAACGGACAGGCATTGCTCATACAGAGCCTTTCTGCCTATTACTCCGAGGACTTTGAGAATCCCGCCTTGGGCCCGGTCGATGGTCCCCTGCCCGCGCTCGACTACGGTGACCTACAGCTTCAGCTTGCTGGCGATTTTGGCGGTCCGTATGTCCCCACCATCGCCTGGTCGTCTGAGTTCGTCGTCCCGAACGAGATCTACGATCTTGCCCTCCTGCCTGGTTTTGCGATGACTGTAACGCCTGGCCAGGATCAGGCCATCGGTGCCTTTGGTTTGTGGATCTTCGATGACGGTCGCACGTATGACGCCGTGTATCGCATGGACGTCGTCGAAAGCGACGGAGCAACTTGGCAGGCCATTCTGGAAAACCAGATACCCCGCGATTCACACGGCCACGAGATCGAGGGCTTCATCGGCGCCCTCTCGGACGTGGGTATTGCCTCGATTACGGTCACCGCCGTTGCCCCGGACACCCACGAGCCGATCCCGGACGTCTTCGAGACGGATCACTGGATTATCGCGCGGTTCATACCCCCGCCTCCTCCTCCGCCTCCGCCGCCTCCTCCTCCCCCACCCCCTCCGCCGGATCCGCCCCCCGAGGATCCCGACCCCTGTCCGATCTGTGGCGACCTCAACGGGGACAGCATTGTGGATCTCAACGACTACGTTCTGTTCCTGCGAGCAATGGGTCGGCGCAGCGGCGACCCTGGCTATAACCTCTGCGCCGACCTGGACCAGGACGGCGTCGTCAGCCTGGTGGACTATCAGGCGTGGCTGAAGTGCTATCGCGACGCTCAAGGGAGCGCGCCGCAACTCACCGGCCAGCGGGAGCTGCACCGGCTTGCCCCCGACCATGAGGCGCTCTGGCAAACCCACCGCCGCCTTCAAACCACGCTGGCTGAGGATGAAACCCACAAGCCGCCGAAGCGGCACAAAGCGCCGGACCGTCACCCATCCAAGAGCCACAGATAGTGGCCCTTTCGAAGCAGACTTGCACTGCCCTTTGGAGCGCTGAGTTCGTGCTCAGCGCTCCCTCCGTTTGGGTGGCGCTGCCCGGCGATTGCCTCCCGCGCCCGCCGCCATCCGCCGTACTCACTGTCTTCGGAGTAGCCGTGCCAGCCGGGCGTACAGCCTCCCGCGGCGAAAGCTCATGCACGCCAGAATCACCAGGACGATCGCGCCGGCGATTCTGATGATGCCTAGCGCCCCTTCGGTGGGGTTCAGCGCCGGCACCGCGGGCCGGATTGAGGCTCGATCGAACGCCAGGTCCAGGCACAGCCCCATCGCCACGCTGGCGACGGCGATCGAGCACAGGTATGCCGCCAGGATCGACCGCCCCAGGTACCTGGTCAGCACCAGAAGACTGCCGATGTTGGTCGCGGGTCCGGCCAGCAGGAACACCAGTGCCGCCCCGGGGCTTACGCCGCCGGCGATCAGACCCGCCGCGATCGGGGTCGAAGCCGTGGCGCACACGTACATCGGGATGCCGATGACCAGCATGAGCAACATCGTGAGAAACGAGCCCCCTGAAAGCTGGTTCAGCCCCAGCCGCGGCAGCAGGGCGGTGATCAACCCGCCCAAAATCACGCCCAGGAGCAAAGAGCCGATGATGTCGTCAAAGAACCGTACGAATCCATAGTGCAGCGCGTTCCAGATCAGCCCTTTCGAGGGGTCGTACTCATCCTCGTCTTCTCCGCCGCAATTGCTCGCACAGCAGTTTTCCTCGATCACCGGCTCATTGGGCCTCCAACGGTCCACTACGTTGGCCACGAGCCCCGCCGTAACGGCCGTCACCACCGCGGCGATAGGGCGGCAGATCGCCATGACCGGCCCCAGCAGTCCGTAGGTCAGGAGGATCGAGGTGATGTCCGTCTCCGGGGCCGAGATCAGGAATGAAACGGTCGCCCCCTTGCTGGCCCCTCTCTTGCGCAACGTCATGCCCGCCGGCACCACGCCGCACGAGCACAACGGCAAGGGCGCCCCGAACAGCGCCGCCAGCACCACCGACCTGCCGCCCTTCGAGGACAGCAGATGGGCGAAGCCCGGCGTCCGCCGCAGCAGGACGTGCAACACGCCGGCCAGCGCGAAACCCAGCAGCAGATAAATGGCCGACTCGTTGAGGATGTCGATGGCTTCGTTGAGTACGGTCCGCATGATCGAGCCTGCCTCTCCGTGCACGGTACCTCCCGCCCTTGCAGGGATTGTATTGCCATGGCCCAGCTTCGACTTCCGCGGGGTTGATCGGACCCCCAGCGATCAGAGTCCGAGCCCGCTGCAGCGGGCAAACTCCAACGAGGGGCACGGTGCCCAACGCCGTCAGGTTGTGTCCCGAGTATGCCCCTCGCTCCCGCGCGGGCTCTGATCGTCCTCGCCCGACAGCGCGGCGTTGGTCGGGTTATCCAGCATCCTGGCGGCACCATACTAGGCGCGGCGCTTCCGGTGACGCTCGCGCCGGCGTTGGCGGCGAAGCTCATGGCGCCGCTCGGACAATGAGGTTGGTGACGTAGTGCGCGGGATCGACGGCGCGAGGGTTGTGAAGGCGGCGGGCTCGAGGAAGAAGGATGAAGGCTGACCCTTGACCTCGCCGGGCGATGTAAAGGGCGGGCGGATGAAGGATGAAGCGTGCGCGGGGGCGTGGGCGTGCGGAGTGTGGAGTGCCGAGCGGCCGGTCGTATCCGAGTGGGCGGCATGCGGGACGGTGGGAGTTACGCCCTCGCCAGCGGTTGGGGCGTGTGGCGTGATGGGAGTCGCGTCACCCTCGCCGGCGCTTCGGGCCCGGATCGGGGCGGAATCGGCGTTTGCGTTGGTGGCAGCGAGGGGTTTTGACTGGAGGGCTTGCTCACGAGTCTTGGTGTACCGCTCGAGGATGACGAGATAGCGGTTCAATAGATCGAGGTTATCGTCGCGCTTGGCGGGGGCGGCTGGGGAGGAGTGCTGAGTTCCGAGTGCTGAGTGCTGAGCCGGATGGAGGGAAGGAGCCGCGGTGCGCGCGGAGGCGACGGAGTCGTGCTCGGTGGCGTCCATGCGCGTCGCTTCCGCTGGGGCTCTGATCGGGGAGAGATCGTTCGCGCGGCCGCTGGCACTCGCATCACCGTCGCTGACGCTTCGGGGTTGGATCGGGGGGCTGACGAGGGATTTGACGGCGGCCTGGGCCTGGTGGGCGACGTGGGACTTGATGAAGTCCTCGTTGGCCTGGGCATGGATGAGCTGGTTGGCCATGCGGAGGAAATCGTCGTTTTCCTTGGCGCGGGCGCGGCGCTCTTGGTCCTCGAGCTGGGCGGTGAAGCGGCGCTTGGCGTAGTAGGCCTCGTTGGCGATGCGGTAGGTGTGGGCGAGGCGGTAGAGAGTGGCGGCGGAGGTTTCCTCGTCGAGGGCGGCCTCGAAAAGGCGCTGGCCGAGGAGTTCGGGGAGCATGTTGTTGACGGCGGCGCCCTCGGGAAGGGTGATCTGGGCCAGGCCGATGAAGGCGGCGTTGGCGCGGAGGCGGCTGGCGTAGCAGTAGAAGGCGGTGTAGCTGACGCCCATGGCGTGGAGACTGAACTTGTCGTACACGGCCTTGTAGGTGGCGGGCTGACGGTCGATCAGGGCCTGATCGATCTGGCGGCGGATGTTGGGATGGACCTTCTCGAACATGGAGGACTTGGAGTCAATCTGGGTAAGCGGGGGTGTTTCGGAACGCTCATCGGACATGTCTTTCAACCTCCTTTGGTTTGGGGCAACCTGAATTTCCCGGAATCTGCCTGAATTTGGGGGCGGGACAGAACACCACGGAGACACCGGGGCACGGACAAGGACGGATGGAACAGGAGCCGTTGCCGCTGATGGCGGCCGGGTTGGTGATTCGTGGCCTCAGCACTCATCTTCGTCCTCCTTGGAGCCTGCGAGTCTTATTCTCCGCACAGTAGTGCAAAACAGCGCCTTTTGGTGCAAACCGCCTGTTGGAGCCGGAGTCGTCGGGCGCTCAGCAGGCTGCTTTCGGCCCTCGGGGGAGGAGGGCGGAGGGCGCGGGGACGCTGCCCTGGCTTTGGACTGTTCGCGGAGCAGTGGCGCACGGACAGTTAACCTAACTATACCCTAATTTATTGCAGATGGCAAGTGGAAAATCGTAAGTTGACAGCGGAAAATCGGCCGCCGGGAGGATGTTGCGCCAGCGGAGCGAGGATCTGAAAGGGCAAAGGAGGAAGAATTCGCAAGCAAAGCGCCTCCCCTGCTGCTCTGGGGTGTGGTGACGGGCGCGAGCGTGAAGGTTGGTTTGTAGCGGACTGTGGGCGGCATGGGCTTGTTTCAAGGGCGGACGCTGCTACGATCGGCCGTGAGTTAGCGGTTGTGGGGAGGAACAAGGGGCCCAAGGTCGGCTTTGGGCTCATTCAATTGCGGTGGGAATGGGACGAGTCTTCTCCGCGCGCCGACGTTTGGGCAGGGGCCGTTGCGGCGGTAGAGGCCGGGCAGGCTCAGGCGGGTCCGGCGGATGAGGTAGTAGTCGGCGATGAGCACGCCGCCGACCGAACCGAGCAGAGCGGAGTAGGCAATGAGTCAGGTGAAGATGTAGCCGCTCGAGTCGGCCACCAGCTTCCAGGGCTGCATGAGGATGCCCACCACGCCGGTGATCAGCCCGCCGGTGCGGAACGAGATCCGCCTGGGCCAGAGGTGGGCGAAGTCATTGGCCGGGCTGACGACGTTGGCGGCGATACCCGAAGCTCATGGATGCCGTTGGTGGCGACGAGGTCGGCCGGGGTGGAGCCTCATGATTGGCTTGCACGAGGACGCGAACGGCCGCCAGAGGGAACAAGCCGTTACGTTCCCGACGCCAGCGCGGCGACGGCCGGGCGAGGGCACCCGGTGGACGCCACGGCCGACCGGGAGGTCGGCCGCTACGGGCGTTCGACGAATTCCAGGGCCTTCTTGTGCTGGCCGCCGGTGACGGCGTGGTCGGTCTCCTCGGTGGTGATGCAGTCCCACACCGGGCAGACGTGCTTGCACAACAGGCAGCCGACGCACTGCTCTTTCTCCACGTGCGCTTTCCGCTCCACGGAGTCGAACTGCATCGCCTGGTTGGCACCGTCGTTGCAGACGATGTGGCACAGACCGCAGCCGACGCACTTGTCCGGATCGACCTTGGAGATCACGTGTTTCGTCTGATGATGGGCGGACGGATCGACTGTGAAGGGCAGACCACGCCCGACCAGATCGCCGACGGACCGCAGGCCTTTCGACTCCAGGTAATCCTCCAGCCCCTCGCACATCGATTCGACGATGCGGTAGCCGTAACGCATGATGCCGGTGGTTACCTGCAGGTTCGACGCCCCCATCAGCAGGAACATGGCCGCGTCCTGCCAGGTCTCGATGCCTCCGATGCCGGAGACAGGCAGACTCAGCTCCTTACTCTGGGCCAGCTCGGCGATGAAGCGGAGGGCGACCGGCTTGACCGCCGGACCGGAGAAGCCGCTGATCGAGCCGCGTCCCTGGATGGTCGGCTTGGGGGCCATCGTGTCCAGGTCCACCTCGGTGATCGCACGGATGGTGTTGATCGCGGAGACGGCGTCGGCGAGGCCGCGCTTGGCCGCCAGCGATGGCGGCAGGATGTCGGTGATGTTGGGTGTCATCTTGGCCATGACCGGGATGGAGACGGCCTCTTTCACCACGCGGGTGTAGCGTTCGAGCATGTCATACTGCTGGCCGATCTTGTGCCCGGCGCCCTCGATGGCCATCTGCGGGCAGGAGAAGTTGAGCTCCAGCAGGTCGGCGCCGGCATTGGCCACGCCCTGAGCGAGTTGGCGCCAGCCGTCGTCGGAGTAGCCCATGATGCTGACCATAAGCACCTTGTCGGGGTAATGCTTCTTCAGCCAGGCGATGTCCTTCAGGTTCTGCTTGAAGGGCCGCTCGCTGATCATCTCGATGTTCTGCAGGCCGATGAAGCGGCGGTCGAGGTTGTGCAGAGCGTTGAGCCGCGGGGTCGGGTCGATGATCTGGTAGGCTTCCTCCAGGCCGACAGTCTTGTAGACGACGCCGCCCCATCCGGCCTCGAACGCCCGGGCGACCATCTCGGCGGAGTTGCCCACCGGCGAAGACGAAAGGCAGAACGGGTTGCGGAAGTGCAGGCCGCAAAAGTCGATTTCGAGGCTTGGCCGCGAGCGCTTCACAGCCTGGACCGGCTTTCGCAGCGGGATCGCCTGGGCAATGGCCTCGGCGGCTTTCTTCCCGTCGAGGACCGATGCGGAGACGGTCTTGCCGGCGGCGGCCAGGTCACCGCCCACGAAAATGCGGGGGTTGGAGGAACGCTGGTTGGCCTCGTCGGTGAGCGGGCGGCCGTTGGGGCGCGTCTCCAGGCCGGCGAACATGGCCTTCGACTCAGAGGACAAGCCTGCGCCGATGGCCTCGATCAGCACGTCAGCGGGCAGCGACCACGCCGTGCCGCGGATGTCCTCGGCGTTGTCGGGCACGAAGCGGCCGGGTTCCTTCCATCGAATCTCGACGCCGCTGACGCCCTTGACCGCGCCGTTCCGCCGGGCGGCAATCTTGGTCACGCGGCCGTTGGGTCTGAAGCGGATGCCTTCCTTGAAGGCCTGCATCTTCTCATCGACGTCGGCAGGCAACTCCTCCATGGCTTCGAGCGACACAGTGTATACGCGCGACGCCCCCAGCCGCTTAGCGGTCACGGCACAGTCCATGGCCACGGAGCCGCCACCGATGATCACCACCTGCTTGCCGTTGACCAGCTTCGCCAGCTCGGCGCGGCCGTCGGCGGTTTTGCTGCGGCGGAGGAAGTCGTCCCACTGACAGACCCCTTTCAGATCTTCGCCGGGTATACCGAGGTGATAGGAAGCGTCGCAGCCGGAGGCGAGGAAGACCGCGTCATAGCCGTTCTGGAGGAGATCCTCCAGTTCCTTGCGGGTCTTGATCGCATGGTTGCACTCGAACCGGACTCCCAGGCCCTTGATAAGATCAATCTCGTGTCGGAGCAGTTCCTGGCTGAGCCGGTGGTCGGGAATCCCCCAGCGGAGCAAGCCGCCGGGCTCGGGCGTCTTCTCGAAGACGACCACGGCGTATCCCTTCATCGCCAGGCTGGCGGCGGCGGACAAGCCGGCTGGGCCGGACCCGATCACCGCGACCTTGCGATCGCCGGGCGGCGGTGCTTGCAGGACCTTCAGCCCCTCGCGGCGTTCGAAGTCCGCCAGGAACGCCTGCAGCTCATCGATGCGGATGGGCTCGTCGATGCCCGACCGCGAGCAGCCCTTCACGCATAGCCGGCAGGTCGGGCAGACCTGGGCGCACGTGGCGGCCAGGGCGTTGTTTTGGCGCAGCGTCCGGACGGCGCCGCGGATGTCGCCGAGACGCAGCTTGAGTATCCATTTGGCCGGCTGGGTGTCCGCCCCGCAATCCGTGTTGCAGGGGGCCTCGTGGCAGAGCAGGCAGCGTCCCGCCTCGGTGACAGCCGCCTGAAAGCTCATGATTTTGCTCCGATCCCCGTTGGCGTGATTGGTTCTGGACACGATGTGGATCCTCACTGGTTGACGCGTTTGACGCTGCGGGCGTTTTCGAACCGCGGGCAAGAGGCTTCGAGGGGCCCCTCCTTGCCGACGAAAAAGCGCTCATGGAGCGCGAAACAGCAGGTGCGAATCTCGCAACGACGTTGACGTCTGCTTCACCGATTATATCCTTAACCCGGATTGTCAAACACAACGAGTTCGCGAATGGCCAAGGAAACGCTCTACGACATCCTGGTTCTCGGCGGCGGCCCCGCGGGCGCCGCGGCCGCACTGTTCGCCGCGGCGAAGGGCCTGAAGGCGGCAGTCGTCCACCACGGCGGGCCTGCTTCTGCAAAACCGCAGGTGGAGTGGTTTCATCCGCAGGGCGCGGCGCTGCTCGTGGACGGGGGTGTGGACTCTCGGGAGGCAGTCCTGGGCGCGATCGACCGCGTCCGTTTCGTGGACGCGACATGCAAGCAGGACGTTCGGGTGACAATTGGGCGGAAGATCGACATCGTGGACAGCGCTCGCCTGACGGACAACATGCTCGCCCGCGCCGAGGAGAAGGGAGCAGATAGATTCGGGCGCCGAGTGACGGCGATTCGAGCGCACGAGAAGACCGTCAGCTTGGCGACGGACGGAGGCGGCCACTTCACCGGGAGACTGTTGATTGCCGCTGATGGCGCGCGCTCACTGGCCTCTCAGTGCTTCGAGCTCGAAGGCGAGACTGGCACGGCGCCTCCGACATTTTGCTGTCAGGCGGTCGTAGGTACTCTGCAGCCTCGACCGCGGCCGGGGGCCGCCGTGGAGTTGACGCTGCTCCTCGACTCGGACGACTTGTCCCGTTTTGGATACGGCTTTTTGCTGGGTACCGCATTGGTCGTGGGCACCGTTGCACCCGCATCGTCCGGAGACCCTCGCACCGGATTTCGCGAAGCCCTTACGCGATGGACCCGCGCGGGCTACTTGCCCGCGGAAGCAAATCCGGCCGAGGAGCTTGTGGACATTCGGGAAGTGCCGCGAGGGTTGGCCCTGGAGTTCGACACCCACGTCGGTAAGCACGTGTTGTTCATTGGAGATGCCGGTGGCTATGTCACCGCCGTCAGCCACGAAGGCTTGTATCCCGCGATCTGGTCCGCCAAGCTGGCGGTTGATGCGTGCGTGGCGGCCTTGCCGTCGAAGCATCCGCAGGATGCTCTCATCGAGTTCGATTCGAGTTGGAGACGCGAAATGGCGGATTATCTCCGCCCGCCGAATTCCGATCTGCGATTTCTGCTTCCGCTCATTTTCTCTAATAAACGCATGGCGGAAAAACTCGCCGAGGCGTTTTTCTTCGGTGTGAATCTCTGATCTCGCGCTGCGCAATTCCTGCCCTCTTTAAGGCGGCTGGTAGTACAGGCGGGGCGGGGGACTCGGAAGAGGCGAGTCTGGAATGCCGGCGCGAGCCGTGCTCGGCCCCACACAACATATGGTGTATCCACGAGATGCGGCAGCCGGGGAAGTGCCACTTCCGATGACAAAGCCTTTTCAGATTGACAACGCTGATACTCCGTTAGCCGCGGAGGTTAGGCCGATAAGAGCGCCAACGGCGCGTGGTGTTGCCCTTGGAGCGGCCCGATTCGCACATGCCACATATGGTGGTTTAGGCCGGAAACATTGTAGTTTTCGCATCCCTAGCACCGATATAAAGCCCGTGGTCGAAAGCTGCTCGCCGAGGCACCCAAGGGTCCGGATGAAGCAGGGAAGTGGAGCTCAGCACGGGGCGCGCCGAATCCGAACAGACCCGATCGCCGGCTCGTAACACACCTATGGAAGGGTGAAGGCACGGCAAGCGAGGAAAACAATGAGCGACGTTGACGCCATCAGAGGAACAGCATCGACGGCAACCCTTCGG
>DATKKX010000013.1:0-3775 GCA_035542775.1 Phycisphaerae bacterium
GCCATCGCCACAAAGCCCGCCGCCCACGGAAACGCCAGCACGCACAAGGTCAACGCCACGTAGGCCGGGTTCGCCCCCAGGCAGAGCCACACCGACCAAAGCAGGATCGCCCCGCCAATTGCTGCAAGCCACAGAATGATCGACCCGCCCGGACGCTCGCCCGCGCCGGATCGTGCGGCCCCGGTCTGGCCGTGAACGTCACCGCCGACGCCCCGCCGATCGTCGCCGACGCCCGCCACGCGCCAGGAAAAACCCGCCAGCACCAGCACCAATCCCGCCAGCCCCACGACGCCCCACTCGCTGACCGCCTTCATCACCCAACTGTGCGGATCGTCGACGTCCTCCGGGCACTCCAGCGGCTTGTAGCGAGTGAAGTAGCGCCCGAAGTTGTCCGCGCCGACGCCCCACGGCCCCTGGTCCACGAGCATGTTCCACGCCCCACGCCAGTACATCGAGCGAAACAGCATCGAGCGTCCCAAGGAATCAGGCTTGCTCTTCAACACAGCAACCAGCCCCACCGC
The DNA here is from genome assembly GCA_035542775.1 of Phycisphaerae bacterium. Taxonomy (GTDB): domain Bacteria; phylum Planctomycetota; class Phycisphaerae; order UBA1845; family UTPLA1; genus DATKKX01. The sequence continues at coordinate 522 of DATKKX010000013.1, forward strand.
ACCGAGGACGAACGCCACCCACAGCGCCATCACCAGCCGCCGGCGAGTCACCGGGCTCGGCTTTCTCCGTACGACCCAGCCGCCGACTGCCCACAGCAACAGCGCCACCCCCAGCGCCAGAACAGCCCCCTTGCTCTGCGCCCACGCAAAAGCCACCGCCGTCCCCGCGGCCAGCACCACCGGCATCACCATCGTCCACGAAGGCCGCCGCCGAAACCGCGACACCGCCACGGCCAGCGAAGTAGTCATGATCAGGATCAGATAGCTGGCCAGCACATTGGGATGCTGAAAATACCCGCTGACCGTGCGCGCATATAGCCGTTGCTCGTAGTCATACTGGGCGCCGGCCCGGGCGGTGTCATCACCGGCGGCCGCGTCAGCCTGCGTCAACTCGGGCTTGTACTCCTTGTAGTATTCGATCGTCATCGGCATCTCGACCAGCCGTTGGTAGACGCACTTCGTGACGATCATCACCCCCGTCGCCAGCACCACCGTGACGGCCAGACGGATGTGCCACGCCCGTGTCAGCACCTGCCGCAGGGCCAGCATGTATAATACGAGGCCGAGGAAATCGACCGTGCCCGTGACCGCCAGATGCTTCTGCCCGGCCTGCCGTGTCGAAATGACGCCGGCCACGAGGAGCAGGACCGCGCCGAGCTCCGCGCCGGTCCGCAGGTATCGCCCCCCTCCCCGCCAGAGCCGCGCGCACATAATGACGATCGCGATTGCCGCGATGACCGCAAAGATGCCCAGCGTCGTCGCCGGCGTAGCCCCCGACGGCGCTTCCAGATTCCGCAGCCAGCGAAGAAGCTCAAACGTGTGCGTCTCAGAGGAGATCGCGCGAATGGGAATCAGCGCGAGCAGTGCAAACAAGGCGACGCGCTCAAGAAACGAATCTCGCTGGCCCACGGGTCCACGCGCCGCGCCGGCGCCCGCTCTCGCACCTGCCTGCGCTCCGTCTGCACGTTCCCCCCGCGCCGGACCCCCGCCGCCGGCTCGGAGATCGGGAGCTCCCTGATCCCCGGCCATGGATGCTTTCTCACGCCGGCGACGGCTCATTCCAGGGACCCCGAGCTTTCCAGCAGGGCGACGAGCAGCACTACGAGGAACGTGTGCAGCAGCACGCCGATGGCCAAAGGCCACGTGGCCGTCGGCAGCAGCAGGGCCGGCATCGCGGTCACCAGCGTGGCCAGCCAGATGACCAGCACCGCCCTCCGCACGCCCATGCCGCGACTCACCAGCCGGTGCGAGAAATGCCGCCGATCGCCCTTCCAGATGGGCACGCCCAGCCGCCAGCGCAGCACGCACACGCTGATGGTGTCGTAAAGCGGCACCGCCATGACCACCAGCGGAGCGATCACGCCGATCGGCCGCTGGCCCTGCGACGGGTCGGCGAACGTCGTCAGGATCGTAAACACGGCCACCAGCAATCCGATGACCTGGCTGCCCGCATCGCCCATGAAGATCGATGCCGGATGAAAGTTGTACGGCAGGAACCCGACCAGCGCCCCGACCAGAAGCCAGCAGCAGACCGGCACGAAGATCTGTCCCGTATGCATTGCCGTGGTGGCAAACACGGCCGCCGCCACCGCTGCCACGCCGGCGGCGAGGCCGTCCATGTTGTCAAGAAAGTTGAACGAGTTGGTCAACGTGAGCAGCCACAGCACCGACAGCCCCGCCGACACCGGCCACGCCAGATGCGACAACAACCGCAGGTCGAATCCCGCCACCAGCGCCACCGTGACTGCCAGTTGGATCAGAAACTTCACCCCGGCTCCCAGCGGTCGGGCATCGTCCACCAATCCCATCACGCACATGACCAGGGCCGCCCCGACTATTCCAAGTGCCAGCGGCGTCTTGGCGACAATCCCTCTCAAATGCGGTGCTAGATCCGCAGGAAACCACCCCGGAGGTTCAGAAACAAACATCCGGGCGGCCAAAACTCCCGCCAAAATAGGTAGGCAGATCGCCAGCGTGACGGCCACTCCGCCGCCCAAAGCCACGGGCTTGGCATGCCCCTTGTGCCCGCCTGGTCGATCAACGAAGCCCTTGGCCAGCGACCATCGGCGGACGAGCCACGTTCCAGCGGCGGAAAGCACGCCCGCGACGACGAGTACGAAAACCGGGAGTGTTTCTCTGGTCATCTGGGCAGCGATGCTATTGAAAGCCGGGGCGGAAGTCCATATTCTACGCCGGTTCATTGGTGAGGGGGCCAGGGCCATCGCAAGATCGCCCTATCGGGCGGGTGAGCGCGCGATGTAGCCAGGCCGCAATGATGATCGAGCGGCTGCTGTGCCCGCCCCGTAAGGCGCTCCCTCGTGCTCGCGGTCCGGCTTGCGATCTTGCGATTGCCCGGGGAGGGTTCGGTGAAAAAAGCTCTTCGTACCAGGCTACGATCCGTTCTTGCATCTATCCCCCCGGAGACCATTCAGGAAAACTCCCGCCTCGCCGCCGAACTCCTCTTCCGCGAACCCGAGTACAAGCAGGCCGAGATCATGATGGTCTACCTGTCCCTTCCCCAGGAGGCGGACACCACCGCGATCGTCCTTCGCGCCTGGCAGGACCGCAAGAAGATCGTGGCCCCGCAGGTGAGTTGGGAGAGCCGCCAGATGATCCCCATGGAGATCAGGAATCTCGATGAGGATGTGGCCAGCAACCAGATGGGCCTCCGCGAGCCGATCCGCGGCTTGCCCATTCCCATGCAACTGATCGACCTCGTGATCGTGCCCGGCCTGGCCTTCGACCCCTTCGGCAACCGTCTCGGCCGCGGCCGGGGCTTCTACGATCGCTTCCTGGCCAAGCCCGAGTTCCAGGGGAAAATCTGCGCCTTCGCCCTCGAAGCCCAGGTCGTAGACTCCATCCCCGCCGGCCCTCACGACGTCAAGGTCCACATGCTGGTTACGGAAGAACGCGTGAGACGGTTCGACCCATAGGCTTCGCGCGTCAATGCGGATTCGATTCGCCGCGGCAAATCAATATAAAGCAGGTGAATGGGCGATACAGGACTCGAACCTGTGACCCCCTCGGTGTAAGCGAGGTGCTCTAACCAACTGAGCTAATCGCCCGCGCAGTTGCCGGCGCCCGCCGACGCACCCCATTCAGCCGCCGGCCGGCCGGCCAAACCTCAAGCCCGGATTCTAACCCCCGACCCAGCCAACCTCAACGCGGCAGTGCCGTACCCGAAAAAGCCCCCCGGACAAGTCCAGGCTCCGGACGGACTCGTGGTCTCGACAAAACGATACCGCCGGATTAAT
>DATKKX010000014.1:0-12116 GCA_035542775.1 Phycisphaerae bacterium
GCAGATCACCCACGCGATCCGGCGCGGTCTGGTGGGCGTTCTCGACATTGGAGGTGTGCGGGCGGACGGGGACGTCGATGGCCGCCGCGTCGGCAAACCACTGCGTGTACAGCTCGTTCAGATCGCCGTCCAGCGCATCTCGGTTGAATCCGCCGATGTCGGCGCCGAAGTAGTCGACCCCCGAAAACGACATGTGCATCTGCACGTTCATGTGGGCGGCAAGCTGGCCCAGCCGCGAGCCGATGTCGCCGGACCACATCGCGGTGCCGAACCGCTGGATGCCGGAGGTGCCCGAACGCGAGAGGATGAACGGCCGCCGCTGTACGCCGTTTCGCTGGTAGCCGCGGGCGATGCTCTCGCTCCATTTGAAGTTGTAGATGTTGTGGATGTCACGGTGGGTGTGCAGGTTCAGCTCCGGAAAGCCGTAGTACGTGGCCGCGGGGTCGAACCGCTCGGGCTCGCCGAGGTCGGTCCAATGGCCGTTGATGCCGACGTTGATCAGCGGCATGCGTTGGAGGTCGTGCCAGTAGTCGCCGCCGGCGGGATTGGTCCAGTCGACCATGCCGCCCCGGCCCCACCAGGAAGCGAGAATGGCCGCGTCATTGTCCGGGCCCTTTCGGGCTAGGTAGCCGCGGTCCTCCATGGCTGCGAACTCTGCCAGCCCCTCGCTCACAAACGGCTCCTCGATCGGAATGATGCCGACGCCGTACTTCTCGCGGAGCTCGGCGACCTTCCTGGCTGGCTCGGGGAAGTTCTTCTCGTCCCAGTCCAGGCAGCCCATCCGGCTGAGCGGTGATTTGTCCTTCACACCGCCAAACCACTGCAAGTCCAGGACGAAGCCGTCGACCGGAAACTCGTGGGCTCGCAGCGTCGCCAGATGGTCCTCCAACTCGGCCCAGTTGTCGAAGCCGTACTCTGAGACCCATAGGCCGAAGGCCTTCTTCGGCGGCACCGGTGGCCGGCCGACCAGCTCCATGTAATCCTCCCGCAGGTCGGGCAGGTCCGGGCCGGTCATCACGTACCAGCGCAGTCCGTCGTGGGCGGATTCTTGCGTGGACAGGCACCATTCTTTTGCTCCGAAGCCCCAGCTCTGGGCGTAGAGGTGATCGAAGAACATGGCGTAATTGGCGTGGGCCTCGCCCAACGCGTACAGCACCGGGAACTGAGCGTTGCCGACGTGGCCGGCCTTGTCGCCCTTGCCGTCATACTCGACCAGGGCGTTGCCGTACTCGCAGCCCGGCGTCCGCGAGCCGTGCTCGATCCAGTCGCCGTCCATCTGGCCCACGTCGTCGAACTGCTCGCCGAGGCCGTACACGCAGCGCATGGTCTTGGGATCAACGGCCAGCGAAGTGGCATCGGTACCGAGCTCTCCCGGGTGGATGGTGGTGAGCTCGATGGGGTGCTCACGGGTGATGTCGGTGATGGTTACCGCCAGCGTGCGCGGGTCCACGGCGATCCGCATCTCCATGGTCTCGACCACGCCCGGACCGGGCTTCTTGAGCCTGGTCGGGCCGCGGTAGTCGGTCTTGAAGACCATGGGCGTGGTGTAGATGGGCTTGTTGGCGGCGGCGTCGGGCGGCCCTTTCGCCAACTCGAAGTGGACGAGATCGTCGTCCAGCACCTCCATGATGAGGCAGCGATCGTTGGATTCGTACTTGACGCGATAGACCCCTGGCCGCTGAGTGGCCTGGCAGCCGAGCGAGAGGCCGACGAGGCAGAGGGCCAGGAGGGTCGCGAACGCCTGAAGAACAAGTCGTGGTTTGATGATAGGTTTCATGGGCGGGATCTTCGCATGTCGCGGACGCTGAGGAAAGGGTCTGCAGGTTCGCTGGTGCGAGAATCCCTTCTCGCACCCACCTCCGTGGGAATCCTTCCCATGGGCGGCTCAGATCTCCAGCTCACCCACCTCTATGCTGACCTCGCGTCCGCCAGCGTACCACGCCGCCGAGCTGTACTTCCAATCCTCCGGCGCAGAGACGAGTCCTTTCCGCACCGGGTTGTCATGCAGGTATCGGAGCTTCTGCTGGAGGACCGCGGCCGTGCAGATCGCCTGCGGATGAAAGCCGTCCTCCCAGAATGAAAACTCTTCGCGTTGTCGGCGGGCGCGCTGTGCGGCCTGCTCCAGCCAGGCAAGAACGGTGTGTCGTCCGTCGGCGAGCAATCGCTCGTGAATCGTCCGCGAGGTGAACCGCTTGAAATCCCGCATCATCGCATGCAAGTCGTCGGCCGCAGCAATGAGGTGAAGATGGTTGGGCATCACGACGAAGGCGAAAAGCCGCAGGCCCTTCTTCAGGCGGCAGAAGGAGAGCAATTCCAGTAACGGGTCGATGTATCTCGATTCGATGAAAACCGGCGTCCAGTCCAGCACAGTGATCGTACAGAAGTAAGGAAGATGCTCGTCGGCGCGGTAACGGCTCATGGGAACGACGGTATCGCGCGGATGGGCACATGGGAAGGGATTCCCTCGAGAGCAGGTGCGAGAAGGGATTCTCGCACCAGCGGACATGGGAAAGGATTCCCTCAGGAGTGGGTGCGAGAAGGGATTCTCGCACCAGCGGATCGCACCAGCAGATCGCGCTAGCAGATGCCCTAGCGCCCGCGTGTCGAACCCGGCGGAATCAATCTCCCCCACGTCGTCAGGTACAGGAACGGCGTGTCCAGGACGGCGACGGCGATCTTCATGATGTAGGCCAGGATGACGGCATCGCGCCACTCCGGCCAGGAGGAGATGGTCGAGTGCGGGCCGGTCAGGGCGGCGGTGGTGAAGAAGACCGTGTCGAAGGCCTGCGAGATCCACGTCGAGGCATTGCTGCGGAGCCAGAGCAGGCGGCGGACGCCGGTGCGGCGGCGGATGAGGTCGTAGAGCTGGGTGTCGAGCAACTGCGACAGGAGGTAGCTGACCATCGAGGCCACGACGATGCGGGGATAGGCCGCGACGCTGAAGAAGTAGTCGAAGTGCGATTGCGAGTCGTCGTAGCTGTTGGGCCGGTAGAACAGCTCGAACTGCATCAGAATCACGACGGTGAGCCCGGCGCAGAAGCCCATCACGACCGCGCGCCGGGCGGCGCGGCGGCCGAAATGCTCGTTGAGCACGTCGTTGGCCAGGAAGACGGTCGCGTAGAGCACGTTCCCGCCGGTGACGGCGAGCCCGAACACCGTCATCTGCTTGAAGACGGCGATGTTCATCAGGATGGTGCAGACGACGATCAGCGAGACCAGCCAGGCCTGCCCGCGACGTCCGGCGGCCAGGATGAGCCCGCCGCCGACCAGGACGTGAGCGAGGAAAAGCAATTCGTTGTGTGCCGCCATTGGGCGGATTCTATCGAGAAAGCTCCGCGGCCAACAAATGGCCGGTCAGCAGATCCGGGACCGGCCTTTGGGCGGCCCTCGCCGGCTCGACAGCGGTTGCGCTTGCGCGGCTCTGAAAAAAGTGCAACCAGGCGCAACGAGGCGCAACTTTTGATCCGGGCGAGCCGCAAAACGCCGGCCGGCGCGGAGAGGCGAGCCGGCGGCGGGAGACATCACCACGGAGACACTGAGGCACGGAGAAGAGCAAGAGTTCATATTTTGGTTCACCCTCTGCGGCGGCCTGAACAAGCCCGGACAATCCGGAATGGGCGGCGGGCCAGCGGCTTGTTCAAGCCGGCGCGCCGTGACCGCAGGAGCGGGCGACGGCCGGGCAGACGACGAAGCTCGCACACAGGGCGGCGGTCTTTTTTCACGTTGGCGGGATTGAAAAGTGAAATTTTACGAAATTTTACGAAAATCCATGAAACTCGAGGCGGCGGGGATGAGCCGGCGGGCAGCGGCCATGAGCGGGAGGCCGCTGCCTTCGAGCCAGCCAGAACGACGGCGCGACGGCTGTCGGTGCCGGTCGAGAGCAGGGGCGTAGCGCTGGGCGCGGACTGCCCCGCACGGGTTGGGCGTTCATCCATGGCCATGACCTAACTATACCCTAATATTTGGCGGGAGTCAAGCGGGAAAGAGGCAAAGTTCTGAGTGCTGAGTCTGCTCTGTTGAAACCATTTGTCAAATCCGCCTGAGGTTGCCGTCATATGGAGTATGGACACTCGACGCAGCATGACGCGTTCGCCGGTGGCGTTGGCCAGGATGGCCTTGCGGGTGGCCCACGACGCTTTGCCGGCCTATTCCACCAAGTACTCGCGGCAGGACTTCACCCAGCATCAACTTCTGGCCATCCTGGCGCTGCGGTTGTTTTTCAAGACCGACTACCGCGGCATGATCGCGTTGCTGGAGGACTTGCCGGATTTGTGCCGGGCGCTGAAGCTCACCAAGGTTCCGCATTACTCCACCCTCCGCTATGCCTCGCAACGGCTGCTAAAAAAGGGGCTCTTGACCCACTGCTTGATACGATTTTCAGCATTGCTGGAACGTGCGGCCTGATTGAGAAGCAGCCAGAGGCGTCGATAGACGCCACTGGTCTGGAGAGCCACCACGTCAGTCGATACTTTCTAGCCCGCCAGGGCCGCTTGAGACGATACCGCCGCTTTCCCAAGCTGACCTTTGTGAATCACCATTTCAGTTACTTGATAGCCGCCATGCAGCTGCGCTACGGTCCGTGCAACGACGCCCCGGATTTCCTGCCCGCCATGAGGTAGGCTGTTGGGCGTTTGGCCATCGATTGCCTGCTGGCGGACGCGGCCTACGACGCCGAGTCCCACCACCAAATCTGCCGGGAGGAACTGGGTATTCGCCAGACCGTGATTCCCATCAACCCTCGTGGTCCAAAGACCCACCGCCCGGCCGGACGCTATCGTCGGCAGATGCACAAACGATTTCCTCGACGGACCTACCGCCGACGGTGGCACGCCGAGAGCGTGAACTCCCGGCACAAGCGGCGACTGGGTTCGGCCCTGCGGGCTCGCACCCCTGCCGGTCGCCAAGCCGAGTGCTTTCTTCGAATTCTGGTCCATGACCTGATGATCCTCAGGCGTGCCGCGTAAGGGTTTCAACAGAGCATGCTGAGTCCTGAGTGGGGGCACGCGGAAGGATGACCCTTGACATCGCCATGCGATGTAAAGGGCAGGGGGATGGGGGATGACGGCCGAAGCGGACATACTGCGAGCCTGGAGCGCCCTGGGCGCCACTCGGGCCAAGTACGAGATCATCTTCGGCAAAGAGCAGGCGGACGGCACCCAGCCGCCGCCAGGGGCGCGGTTCCTCGGATGCGATGCGGCGCAGTTCGTCTCGGGCCACTTCAGTTGCATCTGCGACGCCCTGTTCTTTCCTCGATGGCACGGGACCGACCTAGAGGGCGTTCTGTTCAAGGAGCATTTCAGCAAGCTGAACCGCAACGGGTTGTTTGGCTCCAACGAAGAGGCAATGGATTACCTGCGGTACTATCTGAGCTTCGACTGGACGGAGAGAAGCGACAAGTTCACGAGCATTGAGGTGTATGAGATTGCAGCGACGTCAGGGACGTAGGAATCTAATGGGGGAGGCTGGGCAGGAGGACCGTCTGAAATCCACGTCGGGTAGGGGCGGCCGATGCTACTTGTGCAAAGTGGAGCTTTGCACTACCCGGCGGGACGGTGTGCCGAGGACGCGGTCGGTCGTCCCCACGGGACTTGAGGAATCGTCGCGGGCGGCGCTTGCACCCAGCCCCGGCGCGCCGGGACCTGGCTAGTTTCGGTTGTCCCTTCGGGACGTGGCCGCGACGGCGGGCAGGAGTAGTGGCGGACGCTGGGCCGCGCGGCAGAGCCTACGGGGTCTCAGCGCAGGCAGATACACGATGAGGCTCAGGACAAAGATTCTTCGTCTGTTGATCGCGGCCGGAGTTGGCGCCGGGATCGGCCTGCTGTTGTATCTCCTTCTGCTTCAATGGGAGCATTGGACGTTTGAGCGTCGCGTTTCACGATGGATGGCCGAGGTAGTCGGTGCGGTCTTGTTCTGTGTGTTCTACTACGGCACGGCTTTCCTCATCAGAAGAGCGAAGCAATAAGCGGCGGACGGAGCGTGGCGGATTCCGGTGCGGCGGGTGAGGCCCGCGCTGCACGGCCTTACTTTCCTGCATCGGCGGACAGGCTTGCCCGCACTTTCGTCAGCGGCCTGCCCTTGGCGTCCTCCACGTGAACGCAGAAGCCCCAGTCGCCGCCGCCCTGGATGATCTTCAGGAGCAGGGTGTTTGCGCCCTTCTCGAGGTGCACGGGGACGCGATCTTGTTTCGACATGTAGGCGCGGCCGCCGGGGACGCGGTGGATTTCCTTGCCGTTCAGCCATACCGCCACGCCGTCGTCGGAGCCGAGGGCCAGCGTCGCGTCCGTGTCCTCCGGGGCGATCAGGTAGGCGAGGGCGTAGGCAACGGCGTTGTACTTGCGACCGCCGAACACGCCGGTCAGATCGACGAAGAACTCATCGGCCAGATTCGCGTCCGGCCCGATGGGGCGTTTCATCTGCTTCCAGCCGATGGACTGCTTGTCCTTGCCTTCGTACTGCGCGGCGAGGTCGATCTTTTCCTCGGGCGGGAAGGATGTATCCATGGCCTTCTCGAAGGGCACCTCGAACGGTCCGACGATCCACCAGGCGTTGATTGAGGGGAGGAACGTGGTTTCGATGGGGAGGTCGATCTTGATATCGCCTTTTTCGACGGTCAAATCAGCCCGCAGGACGCCGGTCGTCATGTCGCCGTCGGTTGACAAAGTGACCTTGCCGATGAGCGGCTTGGCCTCCGACAGATCCTCGGTCTTCCACTCACTTTGCCCGTCAATCCGCCAGGGTTCGGCGGCGGACAATTTCACTTCGCCGCTGAGGCCGACCAGGGCGGGTACATTGAGTGTCGGAGCGACATCGATCGTGGCGCTGACTTCTTTGGAACCTACCGCAGGCGGCTGTACGCTCAACCGGGAGAAGAACCCCAAGAGTCGAATGATCGCCTCCTTCTTGTCTTGTTCGCTTAGGTTGGACTGCTGAGCCGCTTTGAGTAAGTCGAGCCACTGGCTTTGGATTTGATCAGGCAAATCGGGGAATTCACCCCAGACCATGGGGAAGCCAACGCTTACGGCTTCCTCCTCTGATAACTCCTCCTCGGGCGGCTCCGGGCCCGCGCTCTCTTGGCTGGTTCCGTCGCCTCGTCCACACAGAATCTGCGGGGCAACAGCCTTGCGGTATCGATAGAGCAACTTGTATATGCCACGGAATCCAGAAGGGACGGCGTGCGCCTGCGATGGCTTAGGCGCTCTCTTGATCACCACATTAATCTGCTCGGACGCAGGTATCGCCGGAAGTTGGATGATCGGCCCCATGGTGTGGCCGTAGACAAACCAACCCGGCGCATAATCGTTAGGATCTTTGGCTTCATATTTCAGCAGGTTCCCGTCTACCAGAATCGATTCGGCATCGCCTAAGGAGTCGTACAATCGAATCTCGTGCCGTCGCTCCTTCAACATCCCCGCATACGAGCCCTCCACCGGGCCGATCGTGATATGTCGCTCGCCGTTCACCAGCTTGTGCGAAACGGGCGTCCAGGCGCACTGGTTCGTCTTGTAGCCCGGTCCGATGCCGTCGTCTTCATAAACCCGGGTTTCGCCGGAGTCGCCGGGGAAGATGTTGAGGATCAGCGGATCGACCGGCTTCTCGGCGGTGCGGTTCATCTTTGGCTGCGTGGGGATGATCCCGCCGCTCCGGACAAATAACGGAATCTCATCGAGCGGCACAAGCAGTCGGGCGTCGCATGGGCCCTTGTACGTCCGGCCGGTGAACCAATTGGTCCACTCGCCCGGCGGCAGCCAGACCTTGACCTGTGCGCAACGGCTGACATTGTCCATCGGCTCGGCGACCGGCGCGACCAGCATTTGATCGCCGAAGAGATACTCCCCGCCGTGCTCGTACGCCTCGGGCAGCTCCGGCCATTCGTAGTAGAGCGGCCGGCACAGCGGCATCGCGGTGTCATAGCACTTTCTCGCCGAGGTATAGATGTAGGGAATCAGCTCGTAGCGCAGCCAGAACGCCTTCCGGGCGCTCTCGAAGACTTCCTTCGGAAACTCCCAGATCCGCCGCTCCGACTTCGGATTCTTCGTCGTGTGCGTCCGCAGAACCGGGCTGAGGGCGCCCCACTGGATCCAGCGGGCGTACATCTCGGGCTCGGCGGGCCCGGGCTGGTGACCGCCGATGTCGTGGCTCCAGTAGTCGTAGCCGACGTTGCCGGCCGTCGAGGTAAAGTAGGGCTGGAAGGCGAGCGACGGCCAGACGGAGAACGTGTCGCCGGAGAAACCGACCTGGTAGCGGTGGTTACCGAGGCCGCCCCAGCGGCTGAAGAGGATCGGCCGCCGGTGGGTCTCGCTCTCGCGCCGCTCCATGTCGGTCCAGTGCAGATAGTTCAGCCAGAAGAGCGGATCGAGACCGGCGACCTTGCTCTTGCCGCCTTGCTGCCAGTCGATCCACCAGAAGTCGATGCCCTGTTTCTCCATGGGGTGGTGCAGGATGTTGAAGTAGGCGTCCATGTACTTGCGGTCGGTGCAATCGAACGGGACGCGATCGGCGGTCTCCGGATCGAGGCCCATCGCCTTGGCCATCTCCGGGAAGGCTTTCTCATGCTTGCCGACACCTTCGGCGGGGTGGAGATTGAGCGTCGCCCGCAGGCCCTGCTGGTGGACCCACTTCAGGAAATTGTCGGGATCGGGGAAGTACTTCGGGTTCCAGGTGTAGCCGGTCCAGCCGTCGAGGTGCCAGTCCATGTCGATGACCAGCACGTCGAGCGGCACGTCGTGATCGTGGAACTGCTTGACGAGGTCGCGGAGCTCATCCTCGGAGTAAGCCCAGTAGCGAGACCACCACGTTCCGAAGACGAACCGCGGCGGCAGCGGGATCTTGCCGGCGACCTTGGTGAAGTCGCTGAGGGCTTTGGCATAATCGTGGCCGTAGCCGAAGAAATACCAGTCCAAGGCGCGTTTGTTCTTGCGCGTGGTGACCCAGGGCCAGTCGCTGTTATCGAACAGAAGCCGCTTGGAATCGTCCACGACGGTCCAGCCGTCGCGCGAGAGCAGGCCGGGCTCCAGGGGGCAGGAGCCGGAGACACCATCGAGCGTCCTCGTCGTGCCGAAGAGGTTGCCGGTGTCTTTCAGCCGCGGCTTCCAGACGACCTTCTTGCCGCCGAGGTTCATCTCGATGGATAGATTGGCCTTGCGGAACTTTTCGCCGGTGTTCTTGTAGCGTAGTGTCAGTCGGGCGGTGTCAATCGTGGTCCAGTCCTGGTCCGAGGAAACCTTGAACTGCGGGACGGGCAGGTTGCGGTTGATGAAGGCGAAGGAGGCCCGATCCTCGAACTGCCCGTCGGGCGACCATTCCATGCGGATGAGGGCCGGCGTGAGGATGGTGAAGCGGGCGTTGTTGACGACCACCGTCGCCTTGGGGTCGGCGACGGGATTGTACTCTGCCGGTGTTGCCTTGCTTTCCTGTCCCACCACGCCTGCCACCGCTAATGCCAATGCCATGCTTGTCACCATAGGGGCTCTCCCGGCATAACAAACGCGTTTCCCCCCGGCGCTCCGATTACCGCGGCCCCCATGCTACAGGCGAAACGCGGCATTTGCACCCCCGACGGCGCCGGTTCGGTGCCTATCTTGGTTTGTCTTGCCGGCGTATCGGGGTCACATCAAAAAGAAAGCGCCGAGCCCCGCTATGGGTAAGCCCGGCGTTTTCCGGAGGGGAAAGAAGCCAGCTTCTATCGACTCCTGTAAGTGTCAGAACCAATCCCCATCAATGATCACGGCCCTTGCTTCTTACCGCCTCCTCCGGATGCGGTTGACGCATCGCAGGTCCACCGAGCGCGCCGGGCAGGTGGGGCGCAAGCCCCTGCCTGACAAGTCAGCCGCGCAGTGTTGTTCCGCAGGGTGACTGGCGGGAGAAAGCGGACCGCGGTTTCCCGCCTCAGACTGATTCGTCCTTTTGCGCGCGGGCTCGCTCAGCTCTGCGAGTTACCCACAGGCGCCCTGCGTCAAAGTACAGCGCAACACCGCCAAGGAGCATCAATGCAATGCCAGCTTGCGCGACCCATGGCAAATTGATGCCCAGCGAGCCCGCCGATGAACCTTCACCAGTCTGTCGGAGCAGGTCGGCCACCTTCCAGTGAACTCCGAGCAGAATTGCGCTGAAACCGACGGCGGACGCGGCGTATGCCAGGCACCACCAAGCCCTGGGTTTGCGCTGCACTTCGGCGACGGCTGCCTGCCGAAACCCGAGCAGGGTGCAACCCATGGCGGCGCACGTGGCAATCGCGCACACGTAATCAAAGCTCGGCGCAACCACTGTGGGGTGCAGCAGGCCGTCGGCCCTCTGCTGGGCTTCGCGGATCATTGGTACGGTCCAGACAGCCACGGCCACGATGACACCGAGGACGCCGGCAAAGCCTACGCATCTTGCGGTCCGTCCCGGAATCGTGCCGCTCAGGGGGGCATCACCGCCCCCGTTGGTCTTGTCGTGCGTTTCCATTGCAGGATTCCTTGCTCCGCGATCATAGGTGTCAGAGGCATTGCCGGCTCGTGGGTGGATTGGGGGGCTTCTGACGGTGCCACATTTGTGTGTCGCCGAGTTGTGGTCGAAGTTGCAGAGCGGTATCGCCCACATCGAGGATCTCGTCAGTCGAAATCGTCCCCACCTTGAGCCAGCTCGTAGCCGAGGCGGTCACTGTGCTGACCAGCCTGCCATCCAGTATCTTCCACGTGCCCGAGCAAGTGATGTTTGGGCCCGCAAAAAGCCCCAGAATGAATGACTCGCCGCCCGTGGGTTCTTTGACCTCGGCGTCATTCACCCAGGTGCCGTCGGAATGATAGGTTGTGACGGAGAAGACCTTATCGCCCTGGTACTCCCACGTCCCCACGATCTTGTCGCGGAGCGAGGCCCCCGGCGAGCAACCGATCGGGAGCAGACACGCCAGAGTCGTAGCCGCCACGGCGGCCGACCCTCCCCCGATGCGAAGACGCAATTCCACGTGTGCTTCTCCTTAATGTTCCGCTTTCTGTGTGGTAGCCGCGCCTTTATTGGCGTCGGGCTGCTTGATGAAACCGATCCGCTTGTGGGGGTAATCGAAGATCACTTTGAACCGGGACAACAGTCCCAAGCCGATAGTTCCAGCGGGTTGATGCTCGTCGTAGGGCACGTCGTTTTCGTCGTCGAGAGCAAGCCGCACCCCCGACAATGGTGCGACCCTCGTTCCGCCAAGGTCGAACCATCCAAGTGAACCCCTTCGACAGCGCGTAATGTTCCCGGACATATCTGCGTTCAACCCCTCGGCGGTCCAGCCCTCGCCGCGGAGCCCGAAATGTCGCACCGCCGGCCCCCTAAAGAAAACTGAGTCTCCATCACCGGTATCAATTTCGAACAACCCCTCCCGCTCTCCCTCAAATCGGCAGCGAATGCAAGGCACGCGGCGGTGATAGGAAAACGGCTCCCAACGAGCTTGGTTGTTCTCGTACGAATGCGGGTCGTGGATTTCTACGACGCCGCGGCCGGCATCGAGTTCCACTAGGGCCCGCCGGAACAGGTCGTAGCCACAGACGCCAGCCATGTCTATACCTTGCAATGAAGCGAATTTGCTCATATCGAATTGCAGCAACAGGACGCGCGGGATGGTCATCTGTCCAAGCGTGAAGTTGTCGGCGGTGCGGAAGATTGCATCTTGTTCTTGCCCCAACAGATCTGCTTTGCCCGCCAAGGTCGTCGGCATGCCTAGCTTGTCAGCCGCGGTTGGGAGGATGGCCATGGTCGACGTTCCGCTGTCGAGGAGGAACCAACGCGCCTTTCGCCCATTGATGCGAGCTTGCACCATGAGAAGCCCGGCTTTGGTGCGTCGGGTCGTGATCCGCGTCCCCGCCTTCCGGTCGAACCGCGCATCCGTCTCCCAGTTCGCTTCCAGTGCGAATCTCTCGTCGTCCGAGGAACTCCGGGGCTCTACAGCCTGCACGTCACAGAAAGCCATTCCCAGCCCCAAGAGGTAGCGGTAATCCCGATAGGCAAACTGAAAGCCTCCTGCATCCCGATAGCGGCCGTAATGATTGACGGTCGGCCCGATCGCTCCGGCCCGGCAGATGTACGACACCTGCCAGGTCTTTGGATCCACGACAACCCAGAATTCAGTCGGTCCAGATCTCAAAGCGGCCGAC
>DATKKX010000015.1:0-9723 GCA_035542775.1 Phycisphaerae bacterium
AGGGCCCGGCCCATGTGTCCCGCTCTCCTGCCGGCGAGGCGGTCATCAGCCTGGATGAGGAAACGCAGGAGCGTATCGGCCTGGAGACCTCCTCACTCCCGGGCATGACGCGCCAACCCGAGGTCGTCGCCTACGGGAATCTGATCGAAGACCCCACGGCATCGTTCACGCTGCGGGCTCCTATGACCGGCATTCTGCGGACCGTTCCCTCTCGCCCCTGGCCGTCGCTCGGCGAAGTCGTCGCGGACAATTCGACCGTTGCCGAGATCGAGCCGCGGCTCACGGCGGTCGAGCAACTCGATGTCTCGTCCAAGCTGGCGGCGGCCCATGCCGAAATGAGCTCAGCGGCCGCATCATTGCAGGCTGCGCAGGCCTCCTATCAGAGCAAGAAAGAGCTTCACGATCAGAACAAGGCTGTCTCTGATCGCGCCGTCGAGGAGGCCGAGGCCAAGGTGAAGACCGAAGAAGCGCGGCTGAAGGCCGCGACGGAGACGGTTCGGCTCACTGAATCTTCGCTCGGCATACAGACGGCTGAATCGGCTGGCAAGCCGCTGATCGTTTCGCGCGGCGGCGAGATTGTCGAAGTCCTTGCCGGGCCCGACGAGGCGATCGAGAGCGGCCAGCCCGTGCTGCGCGTCGCCCGCCGCGACCACCTGCTGGCCCGCGTCGAACTCCCCGCCGGTGAACAAGTCAACGACGCTGTCCCAGCCGCCCGTATCGCCGTGATCGGCCACGAAGACTGGGTACTGCCAGGGGAACCGATGGGGCTTGCGCCGACCGTCAGCCAGCGGACCCAGGGGCAGGCCTATCTGTTCAAGGTTGCATGCAACGGCTCGCCGATCCGCCCCGGCATGGCGGTCGCGGCCTACATGGCTTTGCCGGGTGATCCTCTTACGGGTGTCATCGTCCCACGGTCCGCGATTGTCCGTTATGCCGCCTTGGCGTGGGCCTATTTGAAGACCGGCGAGGATCAGTTCACTCGCCGGGAGTTGCATCTCCTCAGTCCGACGGAAGCCGGCTGGTTCGTGACGGCCGGGCTGTCCGCGGGCGACACGGTAGTCGTCACCGGCGCCCAGGTCCTTCTCTCCCAGGAACTAAAAGCCCAGATTGAACGCGAAGAGGTGGCCGCCGAATAGGCCGGCCAGAGCCAAAGGCGACGAACCAAGCCGACGCCACCAGCATGACGCAAACTTCACGATATTCCATAAGGTGATCGTTCTCGATGCTGCAACAACTCGTCAGTTGGTCACTTCGGCTTCGCGTCGTGGTCATCGTTCTGGCCTGTGTGCTGGTGGGGTACGGCATATACACCGCCATGCACGCGAAGCTGGATGTTTTTCCTGACTTCGTGCCACCCCAGGCGTCGGTGCAGACCGAGGCCCCCGGCCTCTCGCCTGAGCAGGTCGAGTCTGTCGTCACTCTTCCCATCGAGAGCACGGTGATCGGCGTGCCGGATATCGAGTCGGTTCGTTCGCAGTCGATCCAGGGCCTCTCCATCGTCACCGCGGTCTTCAAGGAAGGCACCAACATCTTCACCGCCCGCCAAATGCTCGCCGAGCAGCTCGGCGCTTTGGCGGGAACTCTGCCCGAAGGCGTGAAAGCTCCCAAGCTCACGCCGCTGACTTCGTCCACGATGGACCTGCTGAAGATCGGGCTGGTGTCGAAGAAGCTGAGCCTGATGGAGCTTCGCACCTTCGCCGACTGGACGCTTCGCCTGCGGCTGCAGGCGGTGCCGGGCATTGCCTCTGTCGGCGTCCAGGGCGGCGACACGCGGCAACTCCAGATTCAGATACTGCCGGAGAGGTTGTTGGCTCACAACCTGTCCATCGAGGACGTTCTTGCTGTCGCTCGCGTGGCCACCGGCACACGCGGCGCGGGCTACGTCGAAACCGACAATCAACGCGTCGTGATTCAGACTGAGGGGCAGGCGCTGACTCCCGAACAACTCGGCGAAGTGGTAGTGAGCCATGCCGAGGACGTCAGCGTTCGCCTGCGGGACGTAGCCCGCGTGACCGTCGCCCCCGCGCCGAAGTTCGGCGACAGCACGATCCAGGGCCAGCCCGGCGTCCTGGTCAAATTGCTGAGCCAGTACGGCTCGAACACCATGGACGTGACCCTGGCGGTCGAGAAGGCCCTTGAGGACATGAAGCCGGTTCTGGAATCGGAAGGAATCGAGCTTTATCCCCGCCTCCACCGCCCGGCGACCTTCATCGAGACGGCAATCCACCACGTGCGGATCGCTCTCTTCCTGGGGGGTATCCTGGTCATCGTCGTCTTGTTCCTGTTCCTGCTGAACTTCCGCACCGCCATCATCTCGATCACCGCGATCCCGTTGTCGCTTCTGGTAGCCATCGTCATCCTCGATTGGTGGGGCATGACGCTGAACACGATCACGCTCGGCGGCCTGGCCATTGCCATTGGCGCGGTGGTGGATGACGCTATCATTGACGTCGAGAACATCTTCCGGCGATTGCGCGAGAACCGCAGCCTCGGCCATCCCAAGTCCGCCATGCACGTAGTTCTCGAGGCCTCGTTGGAAGTCCGCAGCGCGGTGGTATACGCCACATTCGTGGTCGCCATCGTCTTCGTGCCGGTGCTGACGCTCTCCGGCTTACAGGGGAAGATGTTCGCGCCACTAGGCTGGGCTTATATCCTCGCCATTCTGGCGTCCCTGGTCGTCGCCCTCACCGTGACGCCGGCGCTGTGCCTCATCCTGCTGCCGAGTGCCGCCGAAACAGCCTCTGAGCACAGATCCATCCAGCTTCTGAAAACTTTGCACCGGCGCATCATAAATCGGGTCATGAATGCTCCGAAAGTAGTCATGGGGCTGGCACTGGCGTTGTGCCTCGGGGCCGCCGGCCTCCTGGCCACCTTCGGCGGCGAATTCTTGCCTGCGTTTCGCGAAGGCCACTTCGTCTTGATGGTCGCGACCGTGCCCGGAACGTCCCTGCCGGAGATGATGCGACTTGGCAAGAGGATTTCGGATGACCTCCTGACCAAGGTCACCATCGACAAGGAGCCCGTGATCGCGACAGTGGAGCATCAGGCCGGGCGAGCGGAGCTTGGCGAAGACCCCTGGGGGCCGCACCGCAGCGAAATTCACGTCGAATTGAAGCCAGACGTTCCCGGCGAGGATCAGGAAAAGGTACAGCAGCAGATCCGCGATCTGTTGGCCAGTTACCCCGGCGTCAGCTCGGAGGCGGTCACCTTCCTGGAGGACCGCATCGGCGAAACCATCAGCGGGGAGACTTCCGCCGTCGTCGTGAGCATCTTCGGCGACGACCTCGACGCTCTCGATGACAAGGCCGATGAGATCGCCAAGGTCATTTCCGGAATCGCGGGTGCACAGGACGTTCGCGTAGCTTCGCCGCCCGGCGCGCCGCAAGTCGTGGCTCGCCTGCGGCTCGACCGCTTGAGGCAATACGGCTTCCAGCCCATCGAGGTTCTCTCGGCCATGCAGACCGCCTATCAGGGCGTCACCGTCGCCCAGATTTACGAAGGTAACAAGGTCTTCGACGTGGCGGTAATCCTGGCTCCCGAGGCCCGCCGCGATCCCGAGAAGATCGGTGACCTGCCACTGCGAAACGCGGTGGGCACGTATGTCCCCTTGGGCGAGTTGGTCGATCTGACGCCCAGGACCGGCCGTTACATGGTCCTCCATGACGGCGCCCGTCGCCGCCAGGCCGTTACCTGCAACGTGGAAGACCGCGATGTGGCCAGTTTCGTTGCTGAAGCCAAGCAGAAAATCCAGAACGTGCATCTTCCGAGCGGCGTGTACACTGTCTTCGGCGGTACCGCCGAGGCACGAACCGAGGCCCGAAACGAAATCCTGCTGCATTCCGGCATTGCCGGCGTCGCCATTCTGCTGCTGTTGGCGTCGGTCTTCCGCAAGCCCCGGAATCTGTTGCTCGTGCTGGCTAACCTGCCGTTCGCGTTTGTGGGCGGCGTACTGGCGGTATCCCTGACGGGCGCTTCCCTGTCCATCGGCTCCATCGTCGGCTTTGTCACTCTTTTCGGTATTACCATGCGTAATTCCGTTATGATGATTTCGCATTTCGAGCACCTGGTGAAACATGAAGGCATGATGTGGGGTCGTGACACCGCTATCAGGGGGGCCTCCGAACGGTTGATCCCTGTTTTGATGACTGCTATAGTTACGGGCCTCGGTTTGCTGCCGATTGCATTGGGTTCGGGCGAGGTCGGCCGCGAGATCGAGGGTCCGATGGCTATCGTCATTCTGGGCGGGCTGGTGACTTCCACTTTGCTCAATCTTCTCGTCCTACCCACCCTAGCATTGCGTTTCGGCAGATTTGCGCCGGAGACCGAAGCGCAAGAGATCACAAAATAGTTCGCACAGCGACGACCCGTTTCCCGGCGTTGGCCTCTTCTCCGCCGCATGCGCGGCGGGGGCGCAATGACCGGTAACGCAAATCAGGAGACTGAACATGTTGAGAAAATTCGCATGGATGGTCGGCGTGAGTGTCTCGGCGCTGCTGTTGGTGGGCCTGATTGCGCTTGCCCAGGAAAAGCCGAAGGAGGGCGAGAAGGGCAAGGAAATGGGGAAAGAGATGAAGATGGAGAAGGAAGGAGAGAAGGAGATGAAGATCCCGGAGGCACAGGTGCCTCCCGCGGCCCTGGCAACCCTCAAGAAGATGGCAGGGTCGGCGAAGATCGAGCAGTTCGAGGAGAAGATGAAGCACGATCAGAAGATCTACAAGGCCGAATGGAAGACGGCCGAGGGAGAGATGGAAGTCGCCGTGACTGCGGCGGGTGATCTGCTCGCGACGGAAGAACCGGTGATGGCGGACAAGGTCCCGGCCGCGGTGAAGGCCGCCGCCGAGAAAGAAGCCGGCATGGGCGCGAAGATCGAGTACGAGAAAAAGACCGTCATTCTGTACGAAGCCAAGTTCAAGAAAGGTGACAAGGAAGAGGAAGTGAAGATTTGCCCGACCGGCAAGACGATGTGCGGCGAAAAGATGAAGCACGAAGGGATGAAACACGAGGGCATGAAGCACGAAGGCAAGCCGGGCGAGAAGACCGGCATGGTCCAGGAAGAAGAGGAGGAAACGCTGGCGGAAGTGCTGGACTACTAGCCGCCTGCGTCGAAGGTGGATGGCGCGATCCGCCGCAGCGACTGGAAGCAGATTGACCAGCGGGGCCGCAAGCCGTTTGCGTCGGGAGCGGGGCACGCTCCGACGCCAAGGGCTGTCGGCCCCTGCTTTGCGCCGCAGGGGCGTTTCATGACTTGAGGTTGAACACCACCTCGATCACCATCAACCCGACGGCGATCAGGGCCGCTCCGGCGATGAGACCGGCACAGATCGACTCCTGGTTCTGCACAATGACCTCGTTCATCCGCTGCTCGGGCTTGGGCCACAACTTGCCGATCACCCAGAACACGAACGAGCCGAAGAACATGGCGAAACAAGTGGTGAAGGGGATGACGAAGGCGAGGCCGATGCCCACGGGCGAGATCGGGAACTTTCCCTTGCTCAGAACGCGAACGAGCTCAACCAGGATGCCCAGGACTGCGCCGATGGCTGCCCCATACACCGCACTATGCGGTAACCGGCTCAGCCCCTCGGTGAGGATTTCGGCCACGGCCTTCCACACGGTGGCGGCCGGATATGGATACTGCTCGGAGATGAGTTTGGCCGGGTCGTTCCGCAGAAACAGAGGGTAAAAGACGGCGACGGAAAACCCCGCGCCGGCCACACCACCGATGACGTGGCCGATCGCCTGCAGGCGGGCCTTGCCCCCCAGCATATAGCCTGGCTTGATGTTCTGGATGAGGTTCGAGGCGCTGCCGGCCACCTCCGCGCTGATGCCGGCCGTGGCGATGTTGGTTCTGAAGTTTCCGGGAGCGAGAACACCGTACGTCAACTGCGTCAACTTGCCGAGGGCCCCCGTCGGCGTAATCGAGGTCAACGCCGTGGAGTTGACGCCGATCAGCGTGAAGACGAACACCATCGGGACGGCGACCGCCCCCATCCAGTATTGCACGTCAAAGAACCAGTGGGCGATGTAAACCAGATAGGCGCCGACGATAGGCACGCCAATGAGCGAAACCCACAACGGCAGCTCAACGTGCTTCAGGCAATCGTCGGTACGCTTCTTGCGGCGAAAGATGCCGCTGAACGCGCTGACCAGCATCTGCGGCTTGGCGAAAAAGGCCATTAGCGACGCAGTGGTCATCATGGCGACGCCGCACCACAAAGCCCATCGAGTAATCGGTGTAAAGCCGTAATGTGCTTCTCCAGCCGCGTTGAGCATGCTTTTGATGTCGCCCCGCTGGATCATGATCGGCGCGAGAATGAAGTAGTTGACCACCGCGCCGATCATCAGCGACACGCCCGTGCGAATTCCCATCAGGCCCCCGGCGCCGATCATGGCGACATCCAGCTCAGGCCGGATGGTCAACTCTCTCAGCGGCGTGCCCAGGATCCTGGGAATCCACAGGTCGTATTTCGCCGCCAATCGGTAGTACCACTCGTCCAGCATCTCGGGCACCCGGAGGAAGCCGAGTCTTCTCGGCTCCAGCCACGCCCGCAGGAAGCCCCATTGTAACAATTTCAGCACCCCGCCGATCACGCCGAATATGACCAGCAACTTGGCAGGCAGGATGGCTCTGCCTGATTCCCCGCTGTGCAGCGTGTCCAGCACGACGCCCGCCGCACGGCCTTCCGGAAACGGCAACTGGTCCTCGTTGATGAACCGCCGCTTCAGTGGAAAGGCGAACAGCACGCCCATCACACATAGGCCCATCAGCCACATGATCATCTGCCACCAGGGGATGACCTGGTTGGTGATGATCATGTACGCGGCCATGCTGGCAAACAGCGGCCCGTTCATGTACCCGGCCGAGCAGGCGATGGACTGGAGAATGTTGTTCTCCAACACGTGATAATTGCGCGCCAGACCGATCGCCTGCAGCACCTTGAAAATCACAAAGGCCAGGATGACCGACGTGATCGCCACTCCCAGGGACCAGCCGGTCTTGGCCCCCACGTACAGATTGGTGATCGACAGCAGCCCGCCGAGCAGGAAGCCGCAGATCACCACTCGCACGGTCATCTGCGGCACATCGCCCTGAAAGACGTTCTCCAGCCACCAACGGTCTTTTTCCTCGACCGCCATGGTGCGGATCTGGTCCTCGGTAAGCTGTTTGATCGCCATGCCGCCAATCTCCTCTTGAGCCGCTCCCAGTGGAGGGAAGTATGCCCCGAGGCAGAGCGGTTGTCACCCCGCCGGAATGGTATCCCGACCTGCTGACCGATTGCCGGCCTGGATGCGGGTAATGGCCAAAACGCTACAATCCGCGATTATGCTTCCCGAACCGGTATCCATCGTCGTCCCCACCTACAAGGAAGCCGAAAACATCCCCCCACTTGTTCGACGTGTATTCGCCGCGATGGGCCGGGCCGGCATTCCCGCCGAGATGGTGATCGTCGATGACGATAGCGGAGATGGAACCGAGGCAGCGGTCCAGGCGCTGGCGGCGGAGTTTCCCGTCCGCCTGATCACGCGCCAGGGTGAGCGCGGACTCTCATCCGCAGTGGTCCGAGGCTTCCATGAGGCCAGGCACGACATCCTTCTCTGTATGGATGCTGATCTGTCCCACCCGCCGGAGTCCTTGCCGGAGGTGATCTCCCCGATCGCCGAGAACCGTGCCGAGTTCTGCATCGGCTCCCGCTACGTCGCCGGCGGCCGAACCAAGGAAAACTGGAGCCTGTTGCGAAAGCTAAACTCTCTCGGCGCAACCTGGCTGGCCCGGCCATTGACCTCAACCACGGATCCCATGGCAGGCTTCTTCTGCCTGCGGAGGGAGGTCCTCAATCGTGCTGAGAGAGCCGGTCTCAGTCCCATCGGGTACAAGATCGGTCTGGAGACCCTGGTCAAGGCGCGGTGCCGGACGATAGCTGAAGTGCCTATCGAATTTTCCGACCGGCTGCACGGGAAGAGCAAGCTGACATTTCAGCAGCAACTGCTCTACCTGAGGCATCTGGTGCGTTTGTACCGATTCTGCTGGCCTACTGCCACGCGTCTGACGGCGCTGTTAATTGGCATGATCGCCATCGCGATTCTCGTTCTGCTGTTGTTACAATTGTCTCGCTGAACATGTGGGCGCACGGGGTCTATCATGGCCCAGCTGCGGCGCCTTCTGCCGTCGCCGCGCCCACACTGTCCCGCCGACGCGCTAACGTTATGTTGATGCGATGGTTACGTAATCGCCTCGCACGGCACAACTTACACGAAAAACGAGCGAAGAATTGCCTTGAATCAAATCACATGTCGGCTATCCTGAGGACTCTGGCCAGGGCTTCGGAGCCCCGCGTGTCCCCCCCCAACACGCACCCGAACCCTGGCCGTTTTTTCCGATAACAGCTTCCTACATTGACAGGCTCGGCCGATGCCAAGCCAGCCGCGAGGGCCGACTTGTGGCCGAAATTGGTCCTGCGCTGCGCGGGGGCTTATCCTGTAACAAGACGACTCGCGCGCACCGGCGAGAATCGCGCCGAATTCGGTGCGAATGGATGAAGGGATCAGAATAGCGAATGACCACAGCCAATCAGAAAAAGACCCCGGGCAGTCCGACCAGTGACATCGAATACAACGGCGAGCCGCCCGCAGAGTTCGTGGAGACTCTGCGGGATGTCCGGCGACCGTTGATTGTCGCGCACGTCACGCCGGACGCGGACGCCGTCGGTGGCATGCTCGGCATGGCGACCGCCATGCGCGAACACGGCATCGAGGCCGTCGTCGGCCTCCCCACCGCGACTCTCGCGTCGAAGCTTCGCTTCATGGTGGATCTCGTGCCGCAGACTCCGCTGGCCGAACAATGGTCCGCGGATGGGCGCTACGATTCGGCGATTGTCCTCGACACCGCCAGCGAGAAACGGATCAACATCCGACCGCCGTTGGATCTCGCCGGACCGCTCCCCATCTTCAACATTGACCACCACATCACCAACACCGATTTCGGGACGCACAACTGGGTGGTGCCCCACGCCACCAGCACCAGCGAAATGGTCGCCCGCTTGATCGTGGGGATGGGCTGGCCCCTTTCAACAGCCGTGGCTTCGCTGCTTTACGCCGGCATCCACGGCGATACGGCGGGCTTCAGCCTGCCTTCAACCAGCGCGGATTCCCTGCGCATCGCCGCCGGTCTGGTTCAAGCAGGCGCCGACGTCGGGCACATCGGCGAGCAGCTCTGCCGCTCCCAGAACCGCAGCGATTTCGAGCTACTGCGCCGCGTGTACGACCACACCAAAGTCGTCGAGGACGGGCTCATTGCGTACAGTCACCTGAGCCATCAGGACATCGCCGGCGCCGGTTGCAAAGCCGACGACATCGATGACCAGGTCTCGATCCCACGAGCCCTGAAAGGAGTCCGCATCGCCCTGCTCTTCTCGGAGGGCGAGCCGGGCGTCATCCGCGTCAATCTCCGCGGCGAAGGCCGTGTCACCGTCGTGGAGATCGCGAAGAAGTTCGGCGGTGGCGGCCATGCCCAGGCAGCCGGGATCCGCTTCTATGACAAGACCATGGACGAAGCGATCCGCGAGGTGATCGCAACGGCGAGCGAAAAATTGCGGGCCTCCGACGCCCAGTAGCGAAGCGGCTTCGGCATGGACTCTCGGCGTCCTTGACGATCGCCTCCATGCAGACTCCCGCGCGGGCCGCAGCTTTGAGGCATGAAATCGGTTCTGTCGAAACAGCGATTGG
>DATKKX010000016.1:0-2100 GCA_035542775.1 Phycisphaerae bacterium
AACATCGAGGCGATTGCCAGCGATTATCTGAGTCTCCATGTAATCACCGGATTCCCTACGAGCATGAAGAGGATGGTGTCAATCGCCAGGCTCGGCATCTCCGTCGCGGCGAACTGGACCGGGTGCGCAGTAGTTCTTGAGCCCTAGCGTTGTCATGCATAGCAGCAGTAACAGGAAGATCCTCGACAGCAGCACACGATCTTTGTGCGATAGACTAGCAGAAAGCAGACGCCGCTGACCACTCCCATTACGAGGCAGGCCATGTCGTTACATGAACATAAAAACGTGTACGGGAACCTCGGCAGCAGCGTCAGCGAGATCATCTGACGGGCGGTGCGAGGAAGTGGCATGGCGACGAGGCCGTGCCTGATCAGCACCGCTTGCATGGGGCCCTTCCCCGTCGGTGATTTCGTTACGGGTGTTCTCTTTGCCTCTGGAAACAAGGACAGTTGTTGTAAGCTACGTAGATATCCGTCCGTGGCGTGAGCGCGTTGGAAAGAGAGGTGGTCCGGTTTCTGCGGACACCGTTTCGGTTTCTATAAGTGGATCGCCCCGCTTTTGGTTGTCTCTCCGTGAATGCTCGCTGGGGCGGCCCGTTCATGCCGCCACCGCTGCCGGCGCCAGGGCTGCGAACCAGGCGTGGTCCGGTGTCCTGCCGCCGTGGTGCGAATGTGGCCGCCTGCTGTTGTAGAAGTCCAGATACCGGCCGATCGATGCCCGGGCCTCCGGCACGCTGTCATAGGCCTTCAGATAGACCTCCTCGTGCTTGACGGATCGCCACAGCCGCTCGACGAACACGTCGTCCCGCCAGGCGCCCTTACCGTCCATGCTGATCTTGACCTTGTTTTTCAGCAGCACGCCGGTGAATTCCAAGCCCGTGAACTGGCTGCCCTGGTCGGTATTGAAGATTTCCGGCGTGCCGTGGCGCGTCAACGCCTCTTCCAGGGCCTCGACGCAGAACTCCGCCTCCATGCTGATCGAGACACGCCAGGAGAGCGCGCGGCGGCTGAACCGGTCCAGCACCACCACGAGGTAGACGAAGCCCCGGGCCATCGGAATGTAGGTGATGTCCGCCGCCCAGACCTGGTTGGGCCGGGTTACCACCACGTCACGCAGAAGATACGGGTAGATCTTGTGCCCCGGCCCCGGTTTGCTCGTCCGCGGGCGTCGATACAGGGCTTCGATGCCCATCCGGCGCATCAGCGTCCGTACGTGTGTCCGGCCGATGATGATGCCCTCGTTCGCCAGCATCGAGCGCAGCATCCGGCTGCCCGCGAACGGGTAGTCCAGGTGCAGTTCGTCAATCCGGCGCATCACCGCCAGTTCGGACGCCGAGACCGGCTGCGCGTCCCGGTAGACCGTCGAGCGCGCGATACCCAGCAACCGCGCCTGGGTGGCAAGCGCCAGCTCATGGCCCCGGTCGATCATCGCTTTGCGCTCAGCAATCCGGCCTTGCTGAGCGCACCGGACAAAAAATCGTTCTGCAACGTCAGCTCGCCGATTTTGGCGTGCAGGTCCTTGAGGTCCACTGACGGTTCAGCGGCACCCCGAGCGCCGCCGAAGACCGACACCGCGCCCTCCAGCAACTGGGTCTTCCAGGCGGTGATCTGGTTCGGATGGACGTCAAACTCCTTCGCCAGCTCTGCCAGTGTCCTCTCACCCTTGATCGCCGCGATCGCAACCTTGACCTTGAAGGCCGGTGAGTGCATCCGGCGCGCTCGTCTCGTCATCTGTCCCGTTCCTCTCCGCAGCCATCAGGCCGCAATGGCGCCGGGAAATCCACTTATCGAACTGTCCGATTTTTCCGGACCACCTCTCTTCTCGTGATATAGGAAAAGGCTAGCCATCTGATATTATTGCAAACACCGTCGCACGGCTAAGAGCCTGTTTGAGCGAGCGATTTCAAGCTGTTACTAGTCAGATTACCGCCACCAGTGGCGAAGCTTCCAGCTGCCGAGCAACGGAGGAGCTTGGGAATGCCGATTTTCTCGAATCAGGGGCTCCCTCCCGGGGCAATCGGAACTTCCGCAGTTCCGCAACCGACTGATTTATAAGGCTCAAACAGGCTCTAAGTATTTGGGGGTCTGGGGCCTCAAGGCC
>DATKKX010000017.1:0-3632 GCA_035542775.1 Phycisphaerae bacterium
ATGCTGGAATGCGGTCCGGATGACTTTGCGGGCCTGCAGGATGGCCTTGGGCTCGTGCATGGACACCCGCGCCAGATAGGCAGGGGTCTTCAGTTCCTTGAGGAGCTCGACCACCCGAATCGGATAGCCGGCCAGCGCCACGTCCCGTCCCGCCGGGCTGGTCGAGGCGACCTGGCCCGGCAAGGTGGTCGGCGCCATCTGGCCGCCGGTCATGCCGTAGATGGCGTTGTTGACGAAGATCACGGTGACCTTCTCGCCGCGATTGGCCGTGTGGATCGTCTCCGCCATGCCGATCGAGGCGAGGTCGCCGTCGCCCTGGTAGGTGAACACGATCAGGTTGGGGCGTCCCCGCTTGATCCCGGTGGCCACGGCCATCGCACGGCCGTGGGACGCCTCGTGCATATCGCAGTTGAAGTAATCGTAGGCGAGAACGCTGCAGCCGACCGGCGCGACCCCGACCGCCCGCTCGCGGATGTGCAAGGCGTCCATGGCTTCGGCCACCAGGCGGTGGATGACGCCGTGCGTGCAGCCCGGACAATAGTGCATCGCGATGTCGAGGAGCGCCTCGGGCCGTGCGGTGGCCTTGCCCTTATGCTCGACCTGGATGGCGACATCGGGGCATACCACCGCACAATGGCGGCACGCGTTACACTGGTCCGCATGCTCCACCAGGGGATAGAAATAGCCCTTGGCGTTGATCTCGCGGGACATGGCCAGGACGTGCGTCGGGCAGGCATTGACACACAGGCCGCAGCCCTTGCAGCGGTCCTTTTCCACCAGGACGGTCATACCCACTCCTTTCGATCAGAGCCGGTCAGCGCGCCGGTGGGAGCCCGGCGGCTGCTTCGCGAATGGCGCAACAATATACCGCTCGATGGCCAGCAATTTCAGGCCGTCGGCTTCGCCGTCTCCACCGCCGAACGCCGGCGTCAATGGCGCCGGCACCCCGGCGCAACGCAGCGGGATGCCGCTTTCCGCCGCGAGCGCCCGCGCAAGGAGAATGCCCTCGGCGATCGTCGCGGGCGTGGTCTCGTCCATGAGATGCGTGTTGGCCAGCAGACCGGTCACCGGCATCCGGGCGGCCGCCTCGATATCCCGCAGCATGGCGAGGCAGGCGGGCACGTCTTCTGCGAACGGCCGATTGGCGTTCACCACGAAGAGCAGATCCGTCGTGTGTCGTTCGAGGAGCCCGGACAGGCTGCCAAGCACGCGCGCGCCCAAATCGTTTCCGCCAACGTCGAAAATGACGCGGGTGTTGCTCCCGGTGCCATCCCGGGCCAGCCCGCGCGCCTCGGGCACAAGGATCGGGAGATCCGCGTAGAATCGCTCGCCGGCCGGCGCGACCAGCCGGATGCCGCGCGCCTCCAGGTCATCCTTGGCCAGCCGGCAGCGGAAGTACGGCTTGATCAGATCGAGGTCCACCAAGGTGACGTCTTCCCCGTGCACCCGAAAGGCCAAGGCGAGGTTGATCGCGATCTCGCTCTTTCCGCTCCCAAAGTGGCCGACCAGAATGACGGTGCGGCGCGTGAAGAGGTCGAGAACGGTCGCGTGGATAGTTTCGGCCGAGAGATGACTCACGGGTGCGCTGTCCCTCATCTTCGGAACTGCAACGACGCCCCTGGCGGCATCGGCGCAGATGCTAGGCTCCAAGTCAGCCCATCATAGCAACAGATTGGCAGTTTTTCCAAGCAGGGAGTCAAGGGTCCATACCTTTGCCGACAGCGCGTTATCAGAAGCCTCAGCAGGCAAGGAACCGGGAGACGGCGGGCGTTAGGACGCGGGTCCCTCGCGACGGGAGAGTGTGGACTGCACGGCGGCGACGAGCTCCGCCATGCGGAGCGGCTTCTTGATGAACGCCGCCGCGCCCTCTTCGACGGCGCGGGCATAACTCGCCCAATCGCCAAAGGCCGTCACCATGATCACGGGGAGTAAAGGACGCGAGCGGTGCACGTCGTGGAGCAGATCGAGCCCATTCTTGACCGGCATCAACATGTCCGTCACGACGAGGTCGAACGTCTCGCCGTCGAGCAAGGATAATGCCTCGGCACCGTCGCCGGCGACGGACACACGATACCCTTCTTTCTCAAGGACTTTTCTGAGAAGGTCGCGCATCTCCTGATCATCTTCCACGATCAAGAGATGCTCAGCGGGTGATCGCATAGTATGCACGCAACAAGAGGTGGTCATCGCAGTGCTTTGTACGTGTGCAAAGGCAATGCCACGTCTGAGGATGACGCCGCACCTGCACTGCGGGTGCATACGGCCTGCGACAAGCATAACAGAAATGCGGCCTTTCACTCCTAATCCGGCTGAAGCGAGCCTGCTCGAGTGTCAGCCACCGTTTGGCGCAAGCCGCTGGCTGTCCCAATGCATAAACGCCCTGAGACCGTTTGTCTCAGCTTTGTTACAAGGACGTTCCACGGGCGGAGGACCGTTCGCACCTGGGGCTTTGGGTGCGGACGCTCCACGTGTTCTCGTGCGACGTGTCGGGCAACGTGCCGGGCCGCAAGGGGAATGCGAAGCCACAATCATCTGCCGGATGAGACAAACCCCATCAGGGAAGAGGTGTCGCCTTGACCTATACCCGTCGGCGGGCATACTCTGCCACCCTGCGCGGTGTAACGACCCCAGGGACCCCTCCGTCGATTTTGCGGCTCGGCCCCCTCGCGCGAACGTCATAACACTCAATCCTAGGAGGTAATCATGCACAGTGGGACACGACTGGCAGGACTAGTAGGCGCGCTGCTGGGCCTGGCGGCGCTCGCGGGCCCGGGACAGGCCGCCGCGCCGGAGAGGGGAGAGATCAAGATCGGCGTGAGCGTTTCCGCGACGGGCGGCTTCTCGGCCGAGGCGCCGCATTACGTCAACGATGTCCGTCTGGCTGAAAAGCAGATCAACCAGGCCGGTGGGATTAACGGCAAGAAGCTCAACGTGATGATCTTCGATAACCAGTCCACGAACCCGGCCGCGTTGTCAGCCTTGAACAAGGCGGTCGAACAGGACAAGGTGCTGGCCTACATCGGCGGCAACAAGAGTACCCAGATCCTTGCGATGTCCGACGCCATCAAGGCGTTCGGCGTCCCCACGTTGGTCGGTGGCACCAATGCCACGATCACGAAGCAGGGCAACCCGTGGCTGTTCCGCTGCCGCGTGAGTGACGAGATCGTCGGCGCCATCCTGGTCAAGTACGTCAAAGACGAGCTGAAGCTCACCAAGATCGGCATCATCCACTCCAACGAGGCCTTCGGATCGGGCGGAGCCGACGCGATCGAGCAGTATGCAAAGCAATTCGGGCTCAAGGTCGTCGCGCGCGAGCGATTGAACCTCGGCGATCGCGATTTCACGGCGCAGCTTCTCACCTTGAAGAAGGCCGGGACCGAGGTCCTGATTCCGTACAGTGCCGGGACAGAGGAGTTCGCCCGCATCCTTGTGCAGTACAAGCAAATGGGTGCCCCCTTCAAGTTCATGGGCCCGCCCGCCATCGCTCAGAAGCCCACGCTGGATCTGGCCCGTGATTCGGCCGAAGGGTTGATGGGGTTCGTGGATTCCGTTTCCGGGATGAGCCCGGCCAATAAGAAGTTCGTGGAAGCCTACCAGAAGGAATACAGCGGCGCCGAGCCGGATCCACAGGC
>DATKKX010000018.1:0-2973 GCA_035542775.1 Phycisphaerae bacterium
AAGAAGGGGCTGGGGTACGCGAACGAGATGTCGCTCCGCCCGCAGACGCTCTACGGCCTCGCGGATTCACCGGTCGGCCTGGCCGCCTGGATCCTCGACCACGACGATCGCAGCTACAAGCTGATCGCACGCGTGTTCGACGGACAATCCGAGGGGCTCACCCGAGACGACATCCTCGACAACATCACGCTCTACTGGCTGACGAACACGGCGGTGTCTTCGGCGCGCAGCTATTGGGACTACAGCGCCACGGCGAAGAAGGGCTTTTTCGACGTCAAGGGCGCCACCGTCCCGGTGGCGGTGAGCGCCTTTCCGAGCGAGATCTATACCGCCCCGCGCAGCTGGGCAGAGAAGGCGTATCCCAAGCTCATCCACTACAACAGGCTTCCCAAAGGCACTCACTTCGCCGCGTGGGAACAGCCGCAATTCTATTCAGAGGAGGTTCGCACGGGATTCAGATCACTCCGCGAATCGATCTGAAGACTTCGGCGCGCGCGCATGGTGCGCGCCGCCTTCCCTCGCACGCAGCGCCCGCGCGCTCCCTCAGGTCAACCCAACCGATGACTCTCGAAAGGAAAGCTCATGTCGACTTCCTCGAATACCTCCTCAAGCGTTCTGCCCACCGGCGGCGGACGGGCCCTCATCGACACGTCCGACACGGTGTTCCTGCTGCTCGATCATCAGGCCGGCCTGTTCCAGACCGTGAAGGACATCAGTGTCGCCGAGCTGCGGGCGAACACGGCGATGCTCGCCAAGCTGGCGGCGCTGCTGAAGATCCCCGTCATCACGACCGCGTCCGAGCCCAACGGGCCGAACGGGCCGCTCATGCCGGAGATCCATCAGTCCGCCCCCCACGCGACGTTCGTGCCGCGCAAGGGCGAAGTGAACGCCTGGGACAACGAGGACTTCGTCAGGACGGTCCGCGACACCGGCCGGAAGACGCTGGTCATGGGCGGCGTCTGGACGAGCGTCTGCGTGATGTTTCCCGCCCTGGACGCCAAGGCGCAGGGATTCAATGTCTACGCGGTGATGGACGCCTCCGGCGACCCGAGCGAGCTGGCATCGCGAACGACGCTCGCCCGCTTCATCCAGGGGGGCATCATCCCGACCTCGGCAAACGCCGTGCTGTCCGAGACGCATCGCACATGGAAGCGTCCGGAAGCAGCCGAGCTCGCGAAGCTGTATGGCCTGGTGGCGCCGAACTACGCCGCTGTCATGGAGAGCTATCAGAAGGCGCAGGACGTCATCAAGCAGTCGAAATGAGTCGGGTGCACTCGAGCACCGCGGAGCTGGGCGGAAAAGGCCTATCCCAAGCTCGTCCACTACAACAAGCTCGACAAGGGTGGCCACTTCGCCGCCTGGGAACAGCCGTCGCTCCTCACCGCCGAGCTGCGTACGGCCTTCCGTTCCGTACGGCCGTCGACCTGAGACAGCCGCGGCAGCCGGGCTGGCATGCGGGGCGGACATGGGAACCTTGTCCGCCCCGCCGCATTTGATCGGTTATGCAACTGCTGTCACTGCTGCTGGCAGTACTGGATCTCGGGCTGGCCCTGGCCCTTCTCATCGCCGAGTACGTTGCCCGCCAGCGTCAGCAGCTGCGGGACGTCACCCTCATCGTTTCGGAGCGCGTAACCGAGAAACGGCAGCGCTGGGAACGCCGGCGCCGGCGGCATCGGCGAATACGGCACTGATCCTGTGAGCAAGGTCACTGACCGGCGGCGGCCGGCGATGCTATGCCCGGTGCGTCTGGATGGGGACGGGCATGGCACAGCTCCATTGGCTGCGCGTCAGCGTCAAAAACGGCACGATAGGCAATGTTTCCACGACAGCCGCCAAGCTGAACGGCCGCCCCCTCACGAGCCTCGCCATGATCACCCAGCCGGGTGAGCTCACGTTCGTCGCCGACGTGCCTCGCCGTCCCGGGAAGCCATCGGCCACCGACGGGTTCAAGACGCAGAGCGGACGGGACCTGGATCTCGTCCTTGCCGACTCCCGCGTACCCGGCCAGCAGCAGACCGTCAGCGGCCGCATCACCGGCATCGTTTCGGATCCAAGCGTCGCCGGGCACGACTATCAGGAAGTGACCTTCGTCTTCCACAAGATCGACTAGCCCGCCGCCGGCCGCTATGGTCGAGCATGTCCCCGGCCCGTTCCGTACTGCTGGACCTCGACGGAACGCTGATCGATTCGCAGCCCGGGATTTTCGCGAGTTGCCTGGCCGCACTGCGGGCGCTCGGACACGATCCCGGCGAAACGTTCGACATGAAGCCGGCCATCGGGCCGCCGATCGAAGAGATCATGCGAGCCTTGCTGCAACCGTACGGCGACGACCGGATCGATGAAGCCGTGACGGCTTATCGTCACCACTACGGCGAGACCGGTCTGCTCGGCAGCGAACCTTACCCCGGAATCGGCGACGCCCTGCAGGAGTTGCGACGGGAAGGATTGCGACTCTACGTGGCCACATCGAAGCGTGAGGTCTTTGCGCGCCGCATCCTCGAGAATTTGAAATTGGGGGCATACTTCGACGGCATCTACGGCTCGGTGCCGGGCGGCAAGCTGGACCATAAGCCTGAGCTGCTCGCCCATATCCTATCGGAACAGGACATAAGCGCCTCGCACAGTCTCATGGTGGGGGATCGCCGGCATGACATCGCTGGCGCCCACGCGGTCAATATGCGCGGCCTTGGCGTGCTTTGGGGATATGGCAGCCGGGATGAGCTTGAAGCAGCCGGCGCCGACCGATTGGTCGAGCTCCCCAGCGATCTCCCGCGGGTCGTTCTATCGGTGTTGAAGGGATAGCCTCCGTTCCAGCCGGCGGTCCGGCGAGAACATCTTCCTGACACAGGACGACGCGGAACCGGGACATTGATTGGCGGCGACGCGCCCCTTAACCGGCGATGAACGGCCCCGCAACAGATTTGCCCCCAGCGATCCACTGGCATCACAATCGTCCGATGCCATGTATCTGCA
>DATKKX010000019.1:0-8720 GCA_035542775.1 Phycisphaerae bacterium
CCTTCGCCACAACGCGACGGAGGAAAACCTCACCGTCGTATGGGTGCCTGGTTCCTGGGAGCTGCCTCTGGCGGCCAAGGCGATGGTTCAGAGCGGGCAGTATGACGCGGTCATCTGTCTCGGTTGCGTGATCCGCGGGCAGACGCCGCATCACGAGTACATCGCCTCGGAGACCAGTAAAGGACTGGCCTACGTCTCTCTGGATAGCGGCGTGCCGATCGGCTTCGGCGTGCTGACGACCGACACCATCGAGCAAGCCATCGAACGGGCCGGCAGCAAAGCAGGCAACAAGGGCGCGGATGCCGCCCTGAGCGCGCTGGAGATGGCCAACCTCCTGCGAACCATCGGAGGCAAATCCAAACGCGGCAAGTGATCCGGTTGCCCCTGGGGGCTGCAATCATTCGCAGATACCGATTATGATCGATCGTCGTCCGGCGCGTATCCTGGCCATGCAGGCGTTGTGTCAGCTCGAAGTGCTGGCCGATCACTTCCTGCCGCAGCTCGATGAATTCCTTGCCGAGGAGCCGCACAAGGCCGGAATCCGGGATTACGCTCATGATCTGGTCCATGACACCTGGGCCAACCTGGCGGAGCTCGACCGGCGGATACAGGAAGTGGCCGAGAATTGGGAACTAAAGAGAATGGCCGCAGTGGATCGCAACGTGCTTCGCGTCGCGGCCTGCGAGTTGTTTCACCGACCGGACGTTCCGCCGGCCGTGATCATCAACGAGGCCGTCGAGATCGGCCAGGCCTTCGGCACCGGCGAGTCGGGCGCGTTCATCAACGGCGTCCTCGACGCCGTCGCCAAGAAGCGCGAAGGCGAGGCTCTACCCCAACCGGAGGCAAGCGGGACCACAGATGGGACTCTTTGATCGCTTCAAGCAGGCCCTCGGCAAGACACGCGACAAGGTCGTCAAGAGCTTCCGGTCGGTGCTGCCTTTCGGGCGGAAGATCGACGAGGACCTGCTGCAGGAAATCCACGACACCATGCTCCAGGACGACTTCGGCCCGGCCACGGCCAACGGGCTGGTCGAACAGGTTCGAGCTGCCTGGAAGGCGGGCGAGATCAAGGAGTCTCAGGACATCGTCGCCTACCTCAAGCGGCAGGTCGTCTCCAAGTGGCCGCCCGAGGCCCGGCAGCTCGCCGTCGCCCCGAGCGGGCCGACGGTCATCCTCGTTGCGGGTATCAACGGCTCAGGCAAGACCACCAGCGTGGCCAAGCTCGCCAATTATCTGAAGAAGCAGGGCAAGAAAGTGGTCCTGGCGGCGTGCGATACGTATCGCGCCGCCGCCGTGCTGCAACTGACCGAATGGTCGAATCGCTGCGGCGTGGACATCGTCAAGCACGAACAGGGAGCCGACCCCGGCGCGGTGGCTTACGACGCCTGCGAGGCGGCTGCGGCCCGCAAAGCGGACATCCTGCTGGTCGATACCGCGGGGCGGCTGCACACGCAGGACAACCTCATGCGGGAACTGAACAAGATCCAGCGCGTGGTGGAGAAGAAGATCCCCGGCGCGCCGCACGAGGTGCTGCTGGTGCTGGACGCCACCATCGGTCAGAACGCCGTCAATCAGGCCCGCAGCTTCAGCGAGCACGTCACCGTCAGCGGCATCATCCTGGCCAAGCTGGACGGCAGCGCCAAAGGCGGCATCGTCGTCGGCATCCGCGATCAGCTCAATGTGCCGGTCAAATTCGTAGGCCTGGGCGAGCAGATCGACGACATCGAGCCATTCGACCCCGAGACGTTCGTCGAAGCGCTATTTGCGGAATAAGTAACGGACACCTGCGGCCAATCAGTAGAAGCTACTCCCGCCCGTATCGCTCCAGCTTCCACTGCCGACGGGCCTCCTTGTCCTGGAGCTTCTCGCAAACCTGCGCATCGATCGCCCGCCAGTGATCCTTCCAGTCTCGTGGTGTCCTGCCCGGCTCGGTGAGATAACGCCGCAGAAAACGCACACGGTCGGCACGGGTGCAGGCCGGGCTGGCAAGCAGACTGGCGGCCAGCCGGACAATTGTGCGGGTCCGCTGCTTGGGGCTGACGCGACGGACATGAGAGATGCCGTCCATGTCGATGAACGTGAAGATCGGAAGCCCGACATACGGCGGCTGCCAGCTCACCAGCAGATTGGGGGCCTTGAAATCGCGATGGACAAAACCCCGCTCGTGGAAGGCCCGCAGCAGGGCCACCAGCGACTCAATCAGCCGCGATTTGACGCGAGGCTGCTCTCGGGCGTCGAGCGCCGCCACTTCGCGGGTCAGAAAAGTCTCCAGATCCGCGGACGCCGAGACATAGTCCGTGATACCGATCGAGTCCACGCGGATGAAGCCGAAAACGTACCGCTCCACCACCGCCAACGGCTGAGCCACCGGCAATGCCCGATTAAGCAGCATGTTCGCCACTTTCCAGCATCGGCGGTTTCTGGACGGCCCGAACAAGTGCTCCAGCCGCTTCCAGAAACTCCGGGCCAGCGGGCGCTTCACGACGACGGTCGCCGGACCGGTAGGCGTCGGGAGCGTCGCCCTGCAAACGGTGGCGGTGTGCGAATCCTTGAGCAACTCGTGCTTCCGCGGATCGACCCACTCGAGAGGCGCGCGCAGCCACCCCTGCCATTGCTGCCGCGTGTAGGTGAGCGAGGCCGCTCCCGCAGACGGGCTGGGATGCTTGCTTCGCAGCAGGACGTGTCCGCGCCAGCCCGGCGCCGGTTTGATGCGGGCAAAGTACCGCCCATCGCGGTAGGTGCGGCGATCTCGCTTGGCCCACAGCTTGTTGGCGTGCCGTTCGGCCTGCACAGCCAGGTTGGCGACAAGCGTGGCCGACTCCAGGCGCCAGTTTCGTGCAAACACGCTGGCCTGGGCATAGCGATCGCGATAGGTGATGTAGTGCCGCAGAAATCGCTGCCGCTGAGTGCGAGTCGCATGCCGGCGGAACCACTGATTGAGTTGGGCGAGATTCCGCACGACCTCGCGCAGCGAAACCGGCCGCCCGATCCGCACGTCATGAAGATCGACGAAAAAGGCCTCCGTCCGGCCGCCGACCCGCCGCACAAGGATGTTGCCCGGGTGCATGTCGCGATGCTGGAAGCCGCACTGGTGGGCCCGGGCGATCAACCGGGCCATTTCTTCGAGCAGCGCGTTGGCCAGCAGGCGGTCATCGCGAATGCGCAGCCAGTACTCGTTCAGCGGCTCGACGTCGGCAATCGCCTCGGTGATCAGGAGCGATGGACCGATCTTGCCGCGCGAGCTGCTCCAGGCGACCGCGACCGGCATCACCGCCCCGATGGCATGCTCGGCGGCGTACATGCCGACGCTCCATTCCAGCAACGCCACCGGCCCGCGCAGCAGGAACTTGGCCTTGGCGACCCAGTCGTTGGGGTGGTACAGCTTGGCGAAGTAAGCCCGACCGTCGCAGATCACGCGCCAGACGTCGCGAAGACTGTTCCGCTTGAACCGCGTGGCGGTGGTGCTCTCCGCCAGATGAAACCAGTCAACGCGCCCCGACTCCACCAGCGCAGCGTGACCGGGGGCGATGCGCCACTGGTGATCGTCCCTGACACAGGTGACGCCGACGTTCGCCTTGGTCGCGAGCTCGGTGCGCATGAACGCGGTCTGGGTCATCTCGGCAGCCCTGCCCTTGAACCGGTTGTGCGTCGCTGAGACCCTCGGTTTCGGCGATGTGGAGGTGCCGCCCCAAACCAGGCCGGCATCGCCGCTGTCTTGACGAGGTATGCCACTCATCTTAGGCCCGCTCCAGCGGCCGTTCAACTCCCAGTTCCCTCTGCGGCTCTATTCGACGCGGGGGCAGTGTACCGTCGCCGGGGCGCCGTGCCAAATCCTGCCATGAGCCCTCGCACTGAGAAAATGCCGCCTCTTCCGGCACCCGATTACCGGGCGTTAACCGAAAGATCTGCCGTCCTGCCGCTGGATCGCGTTTGCGGCCGCCGTTCCGCCCGCTCCCGAGACGCCGCGCCGGCTGCTCGTTGCCTCGTCTGGCCGCTGCCTTCGCGTCGCGTCATCGCCTTACGAAGAAGTGTCCGCATGCTGCCCGGCGGCCTCCTGCTTGGCCGCCTTCTGGGCTCGCCAGCGCAGGGCGGCCTGGATGAATGCTTCGAGGTCGCCGTCCAGGACTTTCTGCGGATTGCCGACCTCCACGCCTGTTCTCAGATCCTTCACCCGCGGGTCATCAAGGACGTAGTTGCGAATCTGATTTCCCCAGGCAATATCGCCCTTTTCGCTATAGACCCTGGCCAGTTCGCTGTCGCGCTTGGCCTGCTCCATCCTTTCGAGTCTGGACTTCAGGATGCCCAGGGCCTGACGCTTGTTCTGGGCCTGGCTCCGCTCGTTGACGCACTCCACCACCATGCCGGTGGGAACGTGACGGATGCGGATCGCCGTGGCGACCTTGTTGACGTTCTGCCCGCCGGCGCCGCTGGCCCGGCGAAAGGCGATGATCTCCAGCTCGTTCTCGGGCAACTCGATCTTGCTCTCCGGGAAAACCGGCACCACGTCCACCGCCGCGAAGCTGGTCTGCCGCTTGCCTTGGGCGTTGAACGGGCTGATCCGCACCAGGCGGTGCACGCCCATCTCGGTGCTCAAGTATCCGAACGCGTACGGGCCTTTGACCAGCATGTCGATCGACTGAATGCCGGCCTCCTCGCCGTCTTTGCGAGCCAACTCCTCGACCTTGTAGCCCTGACGCTCGAAGTATCGCAGATACATCCGCAAGAGCATGCTGGCCCAGTCGCAGGCCTCCGTCCCGCCGGCGCCGGCCTGGATGTTGAAATAGCAGTCCCGGGCATCGTTCGGCCCGGAAAGCAGGGCCATCAGCGAAATCCTGTCGATGTCTCCGACCAGCGCCAGGCGCTCGCGATCGGCCTCGGAGCGGGTGGCCTCGTCCTTCTCCTCATCAGCCAACTGGTAGAGGACGACTGCGTCCTCCAGGCGCCTCAGCGCCGCTTCGACAGGCTCAATGATCGATTTGAGCGACTTGAGCTCGCTGACGACGGTCTGGGCATCGCCCGAATCCCAGAATCCCGGCTTGCCCATTTGCATCTCTTTTTCGCGCAGACGCTCTTTCTTACGGGAGAGGTCAAAGAGAGTCCCGTATGGAATTGATCCGGTCGGAAAGTTCCTGAATTGTCGGTGTTCCGTCTGGCAATGGCATCGGTGGTTCTCCACACTATCCGCCGGTACTATAGCGGCCCGGCTCTCGACCGACAATGCCGGCGAGCCTGCGCCGCGCGACCGTCAACGCCTTGACAAGGGATCGGATATGACGCCCCCGGACCGCAGTCGTAAACGCAACCACTTCATTTTTATCGTCGCCCTGGTCCTGGCAGCCATCATCGTTGCCGGCGCCATATTCGATCGCAAGACGCGGCCTGTTTTGATATCGGGACCGATGGTGCAGATACCTGAGCCGGACAAGCTGGCGGTCATCTGGAACACGAAGGCGTTCTTCCACCACGGCGCCGTGCGCCTGGCCGGGCCCGACGGCTTCAAGATCGTCAGTCCGGCCAGGATCCGAGAGGACGGCGGCTATGAAGCCACCTTCAAAGGCTTGGCTCCGATCGGCAAGTACACCTATACCGTGCTCAGCTACGCTTTTCTCGGCCGGGAAATCGAGCTCACCGAACCCCTGCCGGTGTACATGCCGGCGCCGCGGGGCCGTCCAATGCGGTTCGCGGCCCTGGGCGACTCCGGCATGGGCAACCACGCCCAGGCGGCCCTCGCCGAGCAGATCACCAGGTCTCATCCCGACGTTGTCATCCACGTCGGCGATCTGGTTTACCCGTCGGGAGCCCGCGAGGATTACCTCATCCACTTCTTCCAGCCCAACGAGGCCCTGATCCGCTTCGCCCCCTTCATGCCGGTCCTGGGCAACCACGACGCGTTCACCGAAAACGGAAAGCCTCTTCTGGACACGTTCGACCTGCCGCGGAACGGTCCCCCGGGGATCGAGCCCGGGCGTTGCTACTGGTTCGACTTCGGCGACGCCAGATTCGTGGCACTGGATTCGAACCGGGTCGGAAACGTGAAAGGGGCCGTGCTCACCAAGAAGCGGATGAAGACCGTCATCGC
Source organism: Phycisphaerae bacterium (assembly GCA_035542775.1). Taxonomy (GTDB): domain Bacteria; phylum Planctomycetota; class Phycisphaerae; order UBA1845; family UTPLA1; genus DATKKX01. Next base: position 6,080 of record DATKKX010000019.1, read on the forward strand.
CCCCTGGGTGCGTGATGTGCTGACCAATTGCGACGCACGCTGGAAGTTCGTGTACTTCCATCATCCGTTCTACACCGGCAGCACGCATCCCGCGAAAGGTGGGGCCTACATGAAGGAGGCATACGTCGACATATTCGAAAACTGCGGCGTCGACATCGTCTTCGTCGGCCATAACCATCTCTACGAACGTACCGCGCCGATTCGCGGCGACCGGATCGTCGAGGACGGCAGCGGCGTGGTCTACATCACCACCGGAGCGGGCGGAGCGCCGCGCTACCCGGAGGACCTGCCGCCGCCGGATTACATCAGGGTCTACTACGACCAGGAGCTGAGCTTCACGCAGGTCGATCTGACCGGCAACCGACTGGAGCTCATGCAGATCAATCCGCAGGGGAATATTCTCGATCACTACGTGCTGGAAAAACCCCCTGCCGCTGCATCTCAGCCCGCGCCGCGTGATTCCAAGCCGGAATGACCGTCATAATAGCGGCGCAGCCAGCCGACCGAAGCCCGCCGCCAGACTCTGCGGATATGTCCAATGCTTGACTTCGTGAAGCGTGACCCGGCGGGCGGCGTCGCGAAGAGCGTCGAAATCGCCTTGCAGCCGCCGGGCCGATTCCTCGTCGTATAGCATGCTGGTCAGCTCGAAATTGATGCGGAAGCTGCGGATGTCCATGTTCGCCGAGCCGACCATGGCCCAATGGCTGTCGACGATCATCTCCTTGGCGTGCAGCATGCCCTTGTCGTACTCGTAAATCTCGACGCCGGCGTCCAGCAGGTCCTCGTAAATGGCCCGCCCGGCCCACAAAACCACCCAGTGGTCCGACCGCGATGGGAGCAGCACCTGCACGCGGACCCCGCGGAAAGCCGCCGACGTGAGAGCCAGCACCATCGTGGCATCCGGCACGAAATAGGCCGTCAACAACGAGACCGAATGTCGGGCACTGTTCACCGCCGCGTTGAGGAGTTGGTGCATGACCCCCTCGCGGCGGTCCGGCCCGCTCGGCACGATCTGAACAATCTTGTCTCCTTCGACGATTGGCGTCGGGAAGTAATGGCCCGAGGACAGATCCTCCTTGGTGGCAAAGTGCCAGTCCTCCACGAAGACCTCCTGCAACTGGGCCACGCACGGACCGCTGACCTCCAGATGGGTGTCGAGCCAGGGGCCGTACTTCTTCTTGCGGCCCAGGTACTCGTCGGCGATGTTCTTGCTGCCCGAGAACGCGCGCCTGCCGTCGATGACGGTCAGCTTGCGATGGTTCCGGCAGTTCAACTGCAGCCGGCGGTGAGTCAGTCCCCAGGGCAGGAAGAAGGCCACCTTCACGCCCCCCTCGCGCATCGAGTCGACGAACGGTTGCCCAAGCCTCCAGCAGCCGACCGCATCCAGGAGCACGCGAACCTCCGCGCCTTCGCGGGCCTTCCTGACCAGCAGATCGCGCAGGGCCAGGCCGGTGTCGTCCTCGGCGAAGATGTAATACTCCATGTGCACGTGGGCACGCGCTTCCTGGATCGCCAGGCTAAGGGCCAGAAAAGCCCGCTCGGCGTCGTGGTAGATCGCGACGTTGTTTCCGCGAGTCACCACGGCGTCGCTGACCCGCGCCGCAACGTGGATCAGATCCCGCTGCGGCCCCTGGATCGCTTCCTTTTCGCGGGCATCATAAGCCTGGGCCAGCACGGCGGTCTGCTGGCTGAGGGCCCGTTGGATCTTGCGGAGCCGGCGCCGCCGCCGGCGCACCTTCCTCATGATCGGTGCCTGCCCGACCAGCAGGTACAGCACCAGCCCCAGGACCGGCAGGAGGATCAGAGTGAGGATCCAGACCAGGGCCCCGCGCGGGTCCCGGCGGGTCCGCACGATGTGCTCGATCAGCAGAATGACGACGACGTAGTTCGCGATCGAGAGAATGGTCCAGACAATCGGCGGTACCATGATGCGGGATCGTTAACCGAGATCGGGCCAAGATTCAAGCCGGCGTCCCGACACTTCTCAGCACCGTTACGCGGGCTAGTGATTCCGCATTATCGCTGAGCCGCGTCGTCGTCCTTCAGCGCCGTCTGCAGGGTCAGGATCGTCAGCCCGGTGACGTAATTCGCGTCGCCCTCCAGCCAGCGGTCGGCCTCGTTGGTCCAGCTTCCGTCGGGCTTCTGCAGCGAGACCAGCTTGCGGCACAAGTCCTCCCGCCAGTTGTGCCGCCGACCGGCAGCATCAATGATGATCGGCTCACCCCAGGCGGCCAGGGCCCGGGCGAAGACCTGATAGTAGTAGTACAGTCCTTCCAGGGCGCGCTTCTCCGGCATGCCGGGGTTCTGCTCCAGCGTATAGTTGCGGCGGATCCATTCCAGCGTCGCCTTGATGCGTGGGTCGTCGCGGGCCACGTTCGCGTAAAGCATGCTCTTGAAGCCGGAATAGGTCATCGAGCCGTAGGACCGCAGCGGCACGTTGCCCTCGTGCGAATCTTCGCCGGCCTTCGATTCGCCGCCGGCGTTGGTGCTGTAGATGAAGCCGCCGTCCCTGGCGCCCCTGGCGAACGGCTGGTCGTTCGTCACCTCGTTCATCTGGCATCGCGAGACGAATACCAGGGCCCGCTGATAGACCGGATCATCCGGCGGAAGCCCGCTCTGGTGCAGGGCTTCGAGCATCATC
>DATKKX010000020.1:0-13080 GCA_035542775.1 Phycisphaerae bacterium
CGCGCCACCGTGAACCTGTACTACGGAAAGCCCGATGCCGGACGCGAGGCCGTCTACCAGACCGAAGTGGTGACCGACTACCCGCCCAGGGCCGCCCACGGCGTTCCCGACTTGAACGAGGCCGATCTGCTCCACGAAACCATCGAGCACTTCGCCGAGGTGACTGCAAGGAAGTTCTATGACCACAAGGAATCGCTCCGCGGTCCATCTGACCGCTGACCCCCGATGTGACGCCATGGGCGCCAGGAATCGATCCGATGCCCGCGTGCCGGGCCGGAGCCGATCGAAGGAGATACCCGCTGAGCCGAGAATCGCGGCCACCAGAAGTCCCTGTCGCGCCTATCTGGTGTTCCTCCTCTTGCTTATTCCTTTTGCCTTCTCCGGCTGCATCCAGTTCGCCTCCGCCTGGGCCAATATCACCGGCGGGGACGTCATCGAGCCCGAGTTCAAGCTCACCCAGGGCCCGCTCCTCGTATTGATCGAGGACCCGCGGGGTGACGTGACCGATCCTCGCGCTATTCGCGAGCTTCACGCGACCATCTCCGACATATTTCTGGAATTCAAGGTCAACAACCGGATCATCCCCTGGGAAGAGCGCGAGCGCCTGGAGCGAGCGGAAAAGGACTACGCCAAGTTGAGCATACGCGAGATCGGCGAGAAGCTCGGTGCCGAGCAAGTGCTCTATATCCGAGTCGAGAAGTTTACCCTGCAGAGCGAGCCCGGCGCGCCCATTTTCAAGGGAGAGTTCACCACCAGGGTCAAGGTCCTGGGCACCATGCAGGAGAAAGACGTCCGCCAATGGCCGCATGAACCTTCCGGCCGGCGTTTCTCGGTGAGTACGCCTGCAATCTCGAGCGAAGGCGACAAGTCCGCCTCCGACGTGGCCAAGGAGTTGGCCATAAAGATGGGCCAGGCCATCACGGAGGTCTTCTACGAGCACCGCTCTTTCGAAGGGAAGAAAACGCGGTAGAGTCCCCCGCGCGGACCAGTTCGACGATCCATCATGCCGACCTTGCTGCACGTTCTCGACGCCTCATGTAACGAAACGCAACTGCAGCTTCTGCATGCGCTCCGCTCGCGCCAGGCCACTGACGCCTGCACGCACATTGTCTGCGGCATCGACGGTACTGTCGTCGATCGGGCGCATCGGCTCTGGGGCGACCGAATCTCGCGAGCCGAAGCCCGCCTGGCTCCACTCAACTGGTCCCCGAGGCTTCCCGGTCTTGCCAGGGAGCACAACGCTGGCCTTGTCCACGCCTGGGGCATCGAGGCTGCGATCGCCTGCGCCACGCGCCTGCCCGATTTGCCGCTCGTGCTGACGCTGCCGGGTGCGGAGCCAGAACGCGCAGCCGCCCGATGGATCGGGTCGTTTCCCACGGATGCGACGGTGGTTGCAGGCAGCCAGGCTCTCCGCTCCCGGCTTGTAGCCGCAGGCCTCGCGCCGGAAAGAACCGTCGTCATCCGCGGCCCCGTCGATTTCGCGGGCATCAATCGTGCCCGCCAATCCGACCTTCGCCGCCGGATGACGGGTGATGCCAAGCCGGTCATCCTGCTCTCCGGTCCGCCGTCGCCTGACGGCGGTCAGTACTATGCGCTTTGGGCCGCCGCCATCGTCAGGCAGATCTACCCTGATCTCCGCGTCATCATGCCCTATGATTCGGCGGAGGCCCGACGGCTCCGGCGTTTTGTCGACGGCATCCGGATGCCGTCCTTGATTACGGTTCCCGATCCGAAGTTGAGTTGGGCGGAGCTGGTCGCCTGTGCGGACATTCTCCTGGCTCCCGCGGTTGACGAAATCTGCACGGACCCGCTTGCCATGGCCATGGCCGCCGGCGTGGTGATCGTCGGATCGGCGGTGCGCTCCATTGCTGAGCTCATTGCTGATCATCAGACCGGGCTGCTCTGCAAGCCGCGCCAACCGCGCCGGCTTGCTGCTCGATTACTCACCGCCATCGAGGACCGCGACTTGTGCCGCAGAATGACCGATGCCGCCCGGGCTCAGGCTTATGAGTGTTTCGGACTTCGCTCGTTCCTCGACAGCTATTCCCGCCTCTACGAGAACGTGCTGCTGGGTCGCATGCCCTCGGACGGTGTTCGCGATCCCCTGATGGTTGCGTAGCGACCGAATCTGTCTGGCCGGGCGAACATCGCCAAGCCTCTCTGGACAGCAAGATGCGGCACACCGGTTTGCGCATCACCGATGCCGCAAGCCCGCTGGTTGCCTCCGCCGATACCTTAATAGTGCCAGCCGCTCAAGGCTGACGGCTATGGATGCGACTCCGCTCGGCACGACGCCATGAACCTCGAACCGCTTCGCTACATCTACCTGCGTCGCGTTGTCGGCACCGCCCTTGCCGCGATGGGTTTCGAGGCTGCGGAGGGACTTGCCTGCCGAGTGGCCCGCGCGGTCTTCAACCTGAACACGCCCGCGCATCGGGCCGCTGAGGCTCGCCTTGCCGCCGCGACCCGTCCGCCGGCCGATCATGCTCCGTCAGACGTCCCCCTCACTATGGCGTCCATGTACGAACACATCGCCCGTTTCTGGATCGAGGCCCTCTTTGCCAGGCGCTTGCTGCGGGACTCGACCTGGCGACGCTGCGTGCATGTAGGGAACGAACCGGAGCTGCGGGCCCTTGCCGAAGCGCGTCGCGGCTGCCTGCTGGCCACAGCGTACTTCGGCAATCCGGCTGTCGGGGTCTGGACCCTGGGTCGGATCTTCCGGCCTGTCCACGTCATCGTGGATACCTTCACCCAACCGTATCTCCGCGCCTGGCAGCGCGAGCTGTATGCCGATCGCTGGATCCGCCCCATCGAGAGAACTGATGCTGTCCGCGCTCTCCCGCAACTCCTCGCCGCCGGGGGCGCGGTCGTGATGGTGTGCGAGCACGAGCGCCGGCGAGGCCATGCCGTGCCGGCGACCTTTCTTGGGCGCGACCTGAACTGTTACCCGACGATCGATCGCCTGTGCCACTGGTTCGAGGTCCCGGTTGCGGTCGTGACCTGCCGCAGAGGCCACGCGGCGGGGCCGCACCGCCCAAGAGCAATGGTCCACCGCCATCGCCCGTTCTCATTCGAGCTGGCTCTTCATGAAACGATTGCACCCGAAGCGGTAACCGGCGGGGATGGCGACATCACTCGACGTGTCATGAGCGCGCTCGAGCGCGTCATCATGAAGCACCCCGAGCAGTATCTGTGGTCCTCGCCCGTCTCGCCGATCCGATAGACCTGCTCCGCCTCCGCCGCTGTTGTTTCCGGAGGGCTCGCTGCGAACAACACGATGCTGGAGTTGCTTGCCGTCGTCACGTGGCACCCCGTTAGCGACCCGAACTCGCATGGGAATGCGGCGACCCCGTTATCGCCGGGTATGCCTCGAGGCCTGACGCCTCCTGATGGACTTCATAGCCAGCAGGCCAAAGAACGTCGGCGGTATGCACATGAACCAGCCCGGAGCACAGATGGGAACACCGCAGAATGACTGGAGCAGCATTCGGTAGAGCAGGTAGTCGAATAGTTTTTGCACCAACTCCGCCTGTTGCTGATCGGGCGACTGAGCGTTGGGAGCCCCTGCGTCGAGCACTTCAAAGGTTGTCTTACAGGTAGTGCTCAGGCCGGCGTTGTCAATGACCGTCATGGTGACTTCGTACTGCCCGACGCCGACCGTCGTGCCCGGCGCAGGCTCCTGCGCCACGGCGGGACTGTTGTCGCAGTTGTCCTCGGCCTTGACTGCGCTGCAGAGATCGGGAACGGTTGCGGATCCGGCTTCATCCGCCTGCACAGACTGGCTGGCGGGACACTCAGTGATGGCCGGCGGTGTGCTATCCATGACGGCCAGATACTGGATGCACTGGGAGGTATTGCCGCCCTTGTCGGCGGCAGTCCAGGTTCGTCGAATTGCGTACTCACCTTCATGGCTTCCCGCAGTGATATCGTCCGCGTAACTCAGCGAGGGAGCCGGATCGCAATCATCCGTAGCCGCGGCCTGCCCGGTGTTCACCGGCGACGTCGACGCGTTGCAGGCGATTGTCAAGTCGGGCGGACAGGTAATAGTGGGTTTATTGCCGTCGACGACCGAAACGGTCATCAGGCACTGGCTTACGTTGTTGCAGGCATCGGTCGCCGTAACGGTGATCTGGTTCGCTCCCAAGCCCAGCACGGTACCCGATGGGAGGCTCTGTGCGACTGTCGGGTGTGCATCGCAAGCGTCCGCTTCGCCGATCCCGGCTGTCAGGTCCGGCAAGGCGGCCGTGCATGACGAGGATGCAGCCAAAGTCACGTTGCCCGGGCACCCGCTGAACGTCGGGCCTGTGGTGTCCCGGATCGTGAATGTCCGCGGGTCGGAATTCGTCGTGCCGGTGCATCCGTCAGTGGCCGTCCAGTGGTACGTATAGACGATCGTGTTGCCGCAGCCGACCACACCGCCCATGCCCACCGGCGTGGTCGCCAAGCTGCCCGCACAGGTGTCGGTTGCGGTAGCGCTGTTTTTCCACGCGTTGAACGCGTCCAAGTTGCCGGCGCCGTCGCACTCCACTGTTTCGTTCTCCGGCAGCGTGAACGTCGGGGGCGTCGTGTCCCTGATCGTGAATGTGCGTGTGGCCGAACGCGTTGTGCCATTGCACCCGTCCGTGGCTGTCCATCGATACGTGTACACGATCGTGTTGCCGCAGCCCGGTACGGCACTCACCTCCTCAGGCGTCGCGGTTAAGCTGCCCGCACAGTCGTCGGTCGCATAGGCGCCGTTCTTCCACGCGTTGAACCGGTCCAGGTTGCCGGCGCCGTCGCACTCCACCGTCGCGTCACGTGGCAGTGCAAACGTCGGAGGTGTGGAATCCTGGATCGTGAACACCCGCAGGGCCGAAATCGAAGTGTTGTCGCAGGCATCCGTAGACGTCCAGTGACCGGTGATGACCCGCGTTCCGCCGCAGCCTGGCACGTCACTGTCCTGCACCCACGTCGCGTCATAGTCCCACCCGTCGCAGGTGTCGCTCGCTATCACGCTATCTCTCCAGGCCTCGAACGCATCCGTGTTGCCGGTGCCGTCGCACTCCATGATCTGGTCTCGCGGCAGGATCAGCGTGGGGCCCGTGGTGTCCTGGATCGTGAACGTGCGCGGATCCGAATACGTCAGGCCGCCCGTGCCGAAGGTTGCCCATCGATAGGTGTAGACGATGGTGTTGCCGCAGCCAGGGACGGCGCTCACTTGCACCGGATTGATCGGGAGGCTGTGCCCGCTGCCGTCGGTCGCCGTAGCGCTGCTTATCCACGCGATGAATTCGGCCGTGTTGCCGGCGCCGTCACACTCCACCGCGAGGTTGGCCGGCAGGGTGAACGTCGGGCCACCACGTGCGCCGATGGCTCCACCATCCGATTCGCCTTCCGAGACGCTGCTGTCAAGCTCGATGCCGCCGGGTAGAGACGTTGCTTGGCGAGGATCCAGGATCGTGTTGATGAGCTCGGCCGATACGATCGGCGCGCCTGCGGGAGCGCAGACGATCGAGAAGACAATCAGAATCCTGCGCCACAGCTTCATCCTGTGCCCTCCGGTTCAATCCGCAAGGTGCGTGATCTTGTCTCTGGCGCAACCTGGCGGCGGCGCGGGATCGCCCCCCTTACGACTGGCTGGCCTGCATACCCTGCCAGCCCACTTTATGCCACGATCGGAAGTGCTTGTGGCTATGCTCCTTATGGTTTCCCGAAGGCGGCCGAAAGTCAAGCATGAATTGCCTGTCGACCTGGATGGCCGATAACACGCACCGGTTCCGCGATGGTTTCTGGGATGAGTCTGAGGATCAGGCGTTCAACGGAGCCGGCCAATCGCTGGACCAGGAATGTGTGAAACCCGTGAACAATCGGTTATCCGGTGCACGCCAGCCATCGCTGTCGGCGCCTGACGAGGCGAGATCGGAATCACGCGCGGCCGGCACCAGCGTGCATCTCAGCGCGGGGATGCCCGGTTGGTCCTCATGGGCATTCGCCGCCGACCAGCAATCCGCTCACGAACGTATCCACGTCCGTCACGTTCAACAGGCCGTTCCGGTCGATGTCGGCGCAAGCGCAGTTGGTTCCGCTGCCGAGCACGCAGTCCACGAAGCCCTGAACATCGAGGCCGTCAAGCAAACCGTCGTTATTCAGGTCCGACAGGCACCAGCACGGCGGCACCACCCAGAAGCCGCCACTCAGCTCGAACGAACCGCCGGTCATGGTGGCAGCATTGGCATCTGGCTGGCCGATCGTGCCGCCGAGTTCAAAACTGCCGCCGCTTGTCCACATCACACCCCCGCCGTCGACCGTGTACCAGTCAACGGAGAAATCGTCGGCGATCGCCGCAGGGGCGAGAGCAATGGCGAGGAGCACGAACCATCGGGTTGTCGCTGGAATGCTGCGGCTCATCGCGCACCTCCAGTCTTCATGTCGGCCAGCGTGGCCACCAGTTCCTCAATCCGTGCCAGCCGGGTACGCAACTCTGAGATTTCCTCATCTTGCGCGGCCAGCTTGTGGAACTGGGCCGCGATCTCCGCGTCCTTCTCACACTGGAGCGTGCCGATCTGCTCATGCTGGGCCTTGACCACGTCGAGCAGATACAGGGCCAGCTTATCGTACTTGACTGCATCCGGCTGGCCCTTGGCGTCGTAGACCACCAACTCCGGCAGCGTCTCGGCCACGTCCTCGGCGATCAGCCCGATCTCGTCGTTGCCGGTCGTCTGCCAACGGAACGCCACCGGCTGCAAATCGAGGACCGCGTCCGTCTGCGGCGAAAGGTCGCGGATGTCCGTCTTGTACCTGCGGCTGGAGCTTTGCTTCCAAAGCTTGCCGTTGGCGTCAGCGACCACCGTGGTGCCGCTGCCGGCGGGGATGCCCCGCAGCCGGGCGGTGCCGTCGGTGTCCAGCCTCTCCGACGGATCGGTCAGGCCGATGCCGACGTTGCCGTTGGACGTTATGCGCATCCGGTCGGTGTTGTTCGTGCCGAATATCAGGCTTGCATTTTCCCGGTTCCACAGGCACGCGTCTGAGGAACCAGTACTGAAGTAAGAAAACAGGGCCCCATCGCCGTAGTCGGTGCCCGTTGCGCTGCTTGTGATCTTGATGAGCGCGCCGTCTGAGTGCACGTGTAACTTTGCATACTCGCCTGGGTCGGTCGTTCCGATGCCGATGCTGCTGCCGTTCTGATAGACGACCGAGTTACCAAGCGTGCTCGCGCCGGTGAACTTGGGGATGTAGTTGGTGGTGCCGCTGCCGGTCATTCCACTGGGCACGCTGCCGGCGCTGACTGCATAAAGGGCATTCGGGGCCGGTGTGAGCTCCTGCCGCGGCGTCAGCGTCGTGTAACCGCCTGCGCCCGCCGGCGAGCGGACGGCGATCTCCAGCCAGCGGGCGTTGCCGGCAAACGTGCCCGCGCCGAAGTCCAACGTCACTGTAAACAAGCCGTTGACCACACTCTTACCGCTCACCGGGATCATCGCCCCGATCTGGTTGCCACCAGCCAGGGCATCCCACAGCACGAACTGAAAGTCCGCCGTGGCGGTCGCCGGCAGGCCGCCCTGCTTGAGCTGCCCCTGGTAAGCGAATGTCGTGCCGATAGGGCCTTGCGCGGCAGCCGGCGCCGTCACTATCAGGCCCAGTGTGACCACAGCCGTCATACAAACCGTTTTGAGCATCATGATTTGTCCCCTTATTGACGTGTCGATCAGATGTGTTTGCTTGCCGCAGGCCCACGTCTCAGGCACGCGGCAACGTGTTCTTCAGGGCCGCCACAGAATGCCGACCAGATTAGACTCCGACCGGCGCGCTCATCGCCCCAACCCTGAACCCTCAGCCCCACGGACAGCGATCCGTGGGCCAGTCATCTACGGACACTCCTCGCCAGCCAGCAGGTCGCTCACGAACGTGGCGATGTCCTGCACATCCAGACGGCCGTCGGTGTACAAGTCCGCGCAGGCGCAGTTGGCGCCGCCGGCAATCATGCAATCGATGAACACCTGAACGTCTTGGCCGTTGAGCAGTCCGTCGTTGTTCAAGTCGGACATGCACCAGCAGGGCGGCACGGCCCAGAAGCCGCCGATCAACTCAAAGCTACCGCCGGTCATCGCCGTGGTGTTCGCATCCGGCTGTCCGATCGTGCCGTATAGTTCGAAGCTGCCGGCACTACCAACCGCGGATCCGCCACCGTCGACGGTCCACCAGTCAACGTCAAAGTCCTGTCCGAGCCCCGCTGCGGCTCCACCTGCGAGCGCAACCGACAAGCCCAGAGCCAAAAGTCCCTTCCGATTACCGGTCATCGGACACCTCCTTGGGGCTGATTGCTCTGGTGATCAAGGGCACGTTCGATTTTGTCCAGCCGTGCGCGCAACTTCGCCAGATCCGCGTGCTGGGCCGCGATCTGCTCGCGCTGCGACTTCACAATATCCAGAAGATACAACGCCACGCGATCGTACTTTACGGCATCCGGTCTGCCCTCGGCGTCGTAGAGCACCAGGTCCTTGAGCTTGGCGTTCACATCCTCGGCAATCAGTCCGATGTCCGGCTCGCCCGTCTCCCGGTACCGGAACGATACCGGTTGGAGATCCAGAACGTTGCCAGACTTGGTGTTCAAGTCGTGGATGTCGGTCTTGTATCGTCGGCTGGAGCTTTGTTTCCAGAGCTTGCCGTTGGCATCCGCGACCACCGCCGTTCCGGTCGATGAACCGATGCCACGGAGCCGGGCGGTGCCGATCACATCCAGCTTCTCCGTCGGATTGACCAGGCCGATTCCCACGGAGCCGGTTTCCTCAAGGCATAGAACTGTTCCAACACCACCTGTGCCATCCCGGCTGATTGTCAGCCGGTCCTCAGAGCCGTCATTGATGATGTTCCACTGGCGCGAGGCACTGACCATGTGTATCTTGCAGTCCGCGTCGCTGCCGGCGGCGTTCATGTAGATCTCCGGGTTCCACTCCGCCTCGAGACACAGTATCGCGTCGTTCGACAGGGTCCCGGCGATCGAGAATCGATACGTCGGGGAGGCCCAGTTCACGCCGATCTTGCCATCCGCCGTTTCGGTGATGATCGAGTCGGTGAGTGTTTTGGTTCCGGAGAACTTCGCGAGTTTGCCGACCGTCCCGCTGCCGCTGATATCTCCGGCGGGAAGCTGCCACGTCCCGACGCCGCCGGCATCTGAGGTGAGCACGCGGCCGTTGGCAGCGCCCGCCGTCAACTGGAAGCCGGTCATTTTCACCGTGCCGGCGACTTCGAGCTTGGTCGTGGGAATGATCCCAATGCCGACATCACCGCTGAAGTAACCCCTCCCCTGAAAGAAGCCTGCCCAACTGGTGGAGGGATCCGCGTTACCGTACACGGCGCAACCTGACGCACCCGATGCCATATAGCCGGCCACGCCATAAATGCCGCCCTCACGAGCGTAGCCCTTGACGCCCCATCCCACGGAAGTCTCGCCGTACACGCCACAAAAGGCGGCCCCATGCACACCGACGGCGTGATCGACGTCCGACAAGCCGAGCACGGCAGCGGGCGTACTATCCACATAGGCGGGCGCGGCCCGCAGGGTGCCGGATACGACGGCGCCGGCAGGCGTTGAAGAGCTGTTGGTCACGGCGAAGACATCCCCAGGAGGTGATGCAGCTCCGGCGTAGGGCAACTGGAGCCCGAGGGCATAAGGAACCCCGCTCAGCTTCTGCCGCGGACTCAGCGTTGTATAGCTGCCGCCACCTGCGGGGGCGCGGACCGCGATCTCCAGCCAGCGACCGTCGCTGGGGAAGGCGTCCGCACCGAAGTCCAGCGTCACCGTGAACAGACCGTTGGTGATGGCGACGTTGTTGACGTTCTGCGTTGTGCCGACCTGTGTGCCGGCGGCCAGGGCGTTCCATAACGAGAACTGGAAATCGGCCGTGTTGGTGACCGGCAACCCGCCCTGCTTGAGCTGCCCCTGGTAGGTGAATGCCGTGCCGACAGGGCTCTGGGCGGCGCTCGGGCTTGCCGCCGTGATTATCAGCATAAGGCTGGCGATCATGCAGGTCGTCTTGGTGTTCATGGTATTGCTCCTCGATTGACAGAAGACCTCGGCGCGCTGAATCGAGCACTCGTCCGTTTCGCAATGGGGTGAGGGCACGTCAGCTCGGGGCTGTGGGGCCGGCGTTTAGCCGGGCGCGTAGGTTCACCAGGGTGTTAATCGAGAACGTCGCTCTTAGACGACGCGCCTGGATGCGATATTTTCACGGTTGGGAAGAAGTGGGACTGCCTCCCACGGATTCAAGACGCCATTGGGCCAGTTCATATTCGTTCATGGGGGTTTGCACGCCTGCGTCCGGATCGTATAGCAATGCGGTTCGCAGGCACGACTCGAAGAATTGGCGGGCAGCCGGCTCATGACCGGCCATACGCGAGGTCTCGCCGGCGTAGTAGGTCGCTTCGCAGACCTGCTCCAGGCTTCCTTTGGTCAGGGCCTGCGCGACCAGGTCGTCGGGCGGGATAGAGCCGGCCAGGCAGTCGAAGATCTGCCGCAGCCAGGGGTCCCGCGTATCGCGAAGGGCTGCGGCCAGCAGGTCATCCGCTTCTTGGCGCCTGCCAAGGTCGCGCAGGATCACGTAGGCCCTCGCATCCCCGTAGGAAGGCCGCCCCAGGACGGTGCGTACGTGCCGGTAATCAGCCAGGGCTTCCTCAGCCCGTCCGAGAATCCAGAGCGGCGTCGCTCGCTGGTAATGAACCCAGACGCTCTCGCCGCTGGGAGCAGAGTCCAGAGCAAAGCAACGCGTGTAGTCGGCAATCGCCTCTTCGTACTTCCTGAGTCGCCGATAGACGTGGGCCCGATATACATAGGCGCCGACCCGGGTGTACTCCGCCAGCGCTTCCTCTAATCGCCCTTGTTTGGCCAGGAGATGCCCACGGAGCATGATCCAGTCCAGGGGCTGGTCGGCAAACCGGATCATCTGGTCGACGCCATCCATCGCTCCAGCCAGGTCCCCCGACTGCAGTCGCAGATAAGTGAGCCGTTCCCAGGCCAGTTTGTGGAGGGGTTCAAGTCGCACTGCCTCCTCAACACATCGCAACGCGTTGGGTATGTCGAGGGTGGCGAACGATCGCAGGTACAGGGCTTCCGCGCTGTTCGGCAGGCTGGCTTCAGCCGGGAGGTTGAGGCCGTCGGCAAGGGTGGGTTTGCCCTTCGCTCTGTACATCTCCGCCAGGAGCAGTTTGTCCAATTCTTGGCCGGGGTTGGTGCTGCGCCGCCGCTCCAGGAAAACTACCGCCGGGTTCCCGGTGTCGTACAGCCGGTATAAAGTCTGCGCATAGACCAGCGAGGCCTCCTGGAGTTCCGGGTGCTTGTCCAGGATTGCCTGAGCGGGCCCGATGGCTTCCGCTGCTTTCCCTGCTTCGACCTGCTGCTGACAGGCCAGTAAGACGAGCCGGGCTTGTTGGGTGTCGCGGCGGGCCTGCCAGGCGCGTAGTCCCCCAAGGGCCAGCAGCATCACGATCGCTGCCACCGTAGCCCATGCCGCGAGCGGGTGCCTGCCCAGACGTTTTCTGAAGACGTAGATCCGACTGGGCCTGCGGGCTCCGATCGGTTCCCCGTTCAGATACCGCCTCAAGTCGTCGGCCAGTTCCCGGGCGGACTGATATCGCAGTGCCTGGTCTTTCTCCAGGGCTTTGAGGAGGATGATCTCCAGATCGGGTTCAATGCCGGCTGATCGCTTGCTGGCCGGCGTGGGCGGTGATTCGATGATCCTCCTGATGATGTCGGAAGGACGGCCTGCAGTGTCCAGGGGCAGCGAACCCGTCAGGACCTCATACAAGATGAGGCCGAGAGCATAGATGTCGGTTCGGGCGTCCACCCTGGACAACTCTCCGGCTGCCTGCTCAGGGGCCATATAAAACAGCGTGCCCAGAACCTGCCCCGGCGAGGAAAGGCAGCGGGAGTTCCCATCGAGCTCGGCTTCGTCCAATCCCTTTGCCAGCCCGAAGTCCAGGATGTGCGGCAGGACCTCGGCGTCGACCAGGATGTTGGCCGGCTTGAGGTCCCGGTGAATGACGCCGTGCTCATGAGCGTATTGCACGGCCTCACAGAGCCGGATGAAGAAGGGGAGAATGGTGCGGCAATCCCGCTCCGGGGACCATGCGTATTGGTCCAGCCGAGTGCCTTGCACATAATCCATCGAATAGTAGGGGCGTCCGGCGGCCTCAGAGCTTTCGAGCACGCGGACAATGCCGGCATGTTGAAGCCGCGCCGCCAACTCGACTTCGCGGTCAAATCGACGCCGCGCCGCCGGTGAGGAAAAGGGGCTGGGAAGCATGAGCTTCAGGGCCACCACGCGCTTGGTGGAGAGCTGAATGGCCTTATAGACGATTCCCATGCCCCCGCGGCCGATCTCTTCCACGAGGCGGTAGCCTTTGACTTCGAGCAGGTTCTTCGGCGAGTCCTCAGCCGCGTCGGGCTCGCCGGACAGATTCGACAGACAGACCTGGTCGATCATCGGCAAACCCGCAAGGTGAAGCCGAATCTGCTCGGCTGCCTCGGGGTGCTCTGCGGCGAAGCTTTCGGGCGTGACGTCTTCGCCGGCCTGGCGGCGGTTGAAGAACAGGTTCACCAGTTCGGTGATACGTGGGTCGGGTTCTCTGTCTTCTGGCGTGAAGGGCGGCCCCATACTCGCGTCCCGATCTGGGCTCGTGGAGTTGCCACGTGCTCATTGTAGACCAATCTCCTCAGTTTCGCAAAACGGCCGCCTCTCTTGGGCTGAGGGTCGAGTTTATAATTGGCAAGGGAGCTGGTAATCGGGCATACGACTTATCGACCCATGACCTGCCCGATGCGAACGGCGAGCGGGCCTAGTGGAGGGCGGTGAGAGGGCCATGTCGCAGCAGGATCAGGTCGAGATCTGGATTGCTGAAGCAAGCCGCGGAGATCGGCTGGCGCTGGCCAAGCTGCTGACGCTTTGTCACCCCCAGTTGCGGGCGCGAACGGCGGCGCGGCTGGACCAATCCCTGCAGGCGAGAATCAGTCCTGACGATGTCCTTCAGGATGTTTACCTCGACGTTGCCCGTCAGATCCACGAATTCGAGAACCTCGGATTCGGCTCCTTCCTGAGTTGGATGTACTCC
>DATKKX010000021.1:0-3536 GCA_035542775.1 Phycisphaerae bacterium
GGCTCTGCCTGGAGTTCATGGTCCGCCAGCAGCCGGTCGCCAGTCACCTTCGGTTTGTCTTCGCGACCATCAAGATCAACAAGGGACTGGAGCGCGTGGGCGATTACGCCGAAAGCATCGCCCGCCAGGTCCTGGCTGTGACCGCGTTGAAACCGCAGCCGCCCTACGCCAGGCTCATCGAACTGGCCAATCTCTCCGTGCACATGCTGCACGATGCGGTCCAGGCCTTTGTCAACCAGGATGCCGATCTGGCGCGTCGGACGATGGAGATCGAGGCGCGGGCCGACGACCTGCGCAATATAATCAGTACGGAACTGGCCGAGCTGCGCACGGCCCACCGTCTGCCTGGGGCGGCCCTCGAGCCGCTGATTAGCATTGCCCGGCGATTTGAGCGAGTCACGGACCAAGCTCAAAACGTCTGCGAAGAGGTGCTGTACATGTGCACCGGCGAATTCGTCAAACACAAGGGGGCCGAGGCGTTTCGCATCCTGTTCATTGACGAACGCAATGCCTGCCTGAGCCAGATGGCCGAGGGCATCGGCTCGGCCCTCGGCGTGCCTCGCTTCGTCTTCAGCAGCGCCGGGATCGCGCCCCAGCCGGTCGACCAGCGCGCGGTGGATTTCATGGCGTCGAAAGGCATCGACCTCTCGCGCCAGTCAACGAAGTCCCTCGAGCAGGTGCCGTATTGGGAGTATTACCAGGTGATGATCGCGCTGGATCAGGCCGGGCGGCGAGCGTTGCCGGGGCCTCACACCAAAACGGTATGTTTGACCTGGCCAGTCACGAATCCAGCGACAGCGGAAGGACCGGCTGAGGCTGGGCAGGCGGCTTTCGAATCAGCCTACCAGGCTTTGAACGCCCACATTCGGGAGCTGGTTCAGGCAATTCTCGGAGATGTCACACCCAAGAGCAATGGCCATGATCCACCACACGAGACACTGGTTTGATCTGAAACTGGGGGCTGCCTTTGCAGCCGCGCTTGCCGCGTGCCTGCTGCCAACCGGATGCGGGAAAAGCGATCACGGTGGGGCCGGTGGCACTGTCGCGAGGGTTTCCATCCAGAACAAGGGCTCTGACACGATGGTCAATCTTGCCCAGGCTTGGGCGGAGGAATACCGGAAAGTGGCGCCCAACGTGGAGGTGGAGGTCTCCGGCGGCGGGTCCGGCCAGGGGATTGCGGCGCTGATCAAGGGCGCGATTGATATCGCCAATTGCAGCCGCAATATGAAGCCTGAGGAAATCGACCAGGCGACAAAGAACACGGGCAAAGTCCCCAGGGAAATCATCGTCGGCTACGACGGCCTGGCGGTCTACGTGCACAAGGACAATCCGCTCGATGAGATCACGTTTGAACAGCTCTCTGGAATCTTTGCGGAAGGCGGCAAGATCACCAAATGGTCCGATCTCGGAGTAAAGATTCCGGGAACTTCGAGCGATGACATCGTGCGGGTCAGCCGCCAGTCGAGTTCGGGCACCTACGAGTTCTTTCGTGAGCACGTCCTGAACAAGAAGGACTACAAGCTCGGTTCCCGCGACATGAACGGTTCGAAGGAGGTCGTTGAACTCGTTTCTTCCACTCCGACCGCCATCGGCTACAGCGGGATGGGATACGCGACTTCCGGCGTCAAAATGCTCAAGGTGGCCCAGAAGGCCGGACAACCCGCCTACGCTCCGAGCGTCCAGAATACTTTGGACAAGACCTATCCTATTTCCCGTTCACTCCTCGTTTACACCCTCGGTGAGCCGCAGGGTCCGGTGAAGCTCTACATCGACTGGATGCTGTCCGACGCGGGGCAGAAGGTGGTCGAAGCGAGCGGATACGTGCCCGTCCCGGTGGCCGCACGCGGCGCCCCGTAGGCGCGGAGGGGAGAACTTCCGGGCGTGGCGGGAGCCGGGCGGCACAGGTGCACCCCGCGCAGACCAGCGGTTTCAACAACTCCTGCCGATTTCCGTCAGCCTCATGCTGAGATGAACGAACCACTGACACCAGCACTCGCCGAACCGAATCTCGCGGTACGCCGGATGCGGCGACCCGCATGGGCGGTCGGAGGGGAACGGGGACTGGAGGGTCTGATCTATCTCTGCGGCATCAGCGCGATCGTCTTTGTCCTGAGCATTTTCTTCTTCGTCTTTAAGGAAGCGTTTCCGGTGTTGGGCCACGGAAAGTTCAGCCTCAGCCAGTTCCTGTTCAGCGATCAGTGGTACCCGACTTCGGAGATCAATAAGCGGTATGGCGTATTGGCGATGATTGCGGGGACTTTCAGCGTCACGGCGCTCGCGATGCTCCTCGCCGTGCCGTTCGGCCTCGGCGCCGCGATCTATATCTCGGAATTCTGCGGCCCCAGACTCAGGGAGACGCTCAAGATCGTGATCGAACTGCTGGCGGCGATCCCGAGCGTGGTGTGGGGTTTTGTTGGCCTGACGGTCATGAGCCGGCTGATCGTGCAGTACACCGGCGCCCCGGTCGGCGTCAACATCCTCAACGGCGGAATCATCCTGGCGCTCATGAGCGTGCCAATCATCGTTTCCATCGGTGAGGACGCCCTGAAAGCCGTGCCGGATTCTTTCCGTGAGGCCGGCGTGGCGCTGGGGGCGACGCGCTGGCAACTCGTCTGGCGCGTGCTCCTGCCAGCGGCCAAGAATGGACTGCTCGCGGCCGTGCTGCTCGGCGTAGGGCGGGCCGTCGGTGAAACGATGGCGGTGCTGATGGCCACGGGCCATGCGATTCACATTCCCCATAGCATCCTCGACTCGGTGCGCACACTCACGGCGAACATCGCCGCCGAACTAGGCGAGGCACCGGAAGGCTCGGACCACTACCGGGTGCTGTTCCTGACCGGCGTGCTGCTGTTCACCATCACCTTTGTGGTCAATCTGGCCGCCGATTTCTTTGTGCGGGGGATTCGCCGTAAATGAGTGCCAAGCCGAACACCATGTTCACAGCGAGCCCGTTATCTCGCCGCAAGCTGCGGCAGGAGGCCGTCGCCAAGTGGATCTTTTGCGCCATGGCGGCCGCAATGATCGTCCCGTTGCTGCTGATCATCGGGTACCTGATCGAGCGGGCTTGGCCCTCGCTCCGCCTGGGTTTCCTGCTCGACGTGCCGGCGCGGGGCATGAAAGAGGGCGGCATCTGGCCGGCTTTCGTCGGTACGATCTATCTCGTTTCCCTCTCACTGATTGTGTCCGCGCCGATCGGCATCCTTGCCGCCGTTTATCTGAACGAGTACGCCAAGGACAACTGGTTCAATCGCATCATCAATCTGGCGGTCATCAATTTGGCCGGGGTGCCAAGCATCGTCCACGCGCTGTTCGGCTTGGGCGCATTCGTCTACGCTGCCCGGTTGGGCTACTCAATCATCTCGGCGTCGCTCACGCTCGCGATCATGACGCTGCCGGTCATCATCGCCAGCACCCGCGAGGCACTGGCGAGCGTGCCCCGGAGCTTCCGGGAGGCGTGCTGGAACGTGGGCGCCACCCGGTGGCAAACGATCAGATCGGTCGTGCTGCCCAACGCGGTCAGCGGCATCCTCACCGGC
>DATKKX010000022.1:0-3641 GCA_035542775.1 Phycisphaerae bacterium
GAGCGACACATCGATGACCTTCGTCCATTGCGCTCCGGTCATGCCGGCCATCGGCGCGTCGTCGTGCAACCCCGCATTGTTGACGACGAGTTGGATCGGTCCATCTTTCAGCAGCGATTCCATCGCCTGGCGCGTGGCGGACTCATCCGTGATATCCAACGACACACTCCTCGCGGATCCGCCATGAACCCTGATCTTTTCGGCAACCCGCTCAGCCGATTCGCCATGCCGATGTCCGTGCACCACGACGGCATAGCCGTCTGCCGCCAGCCGCGCGGCGATCGCCGCGCCGATGGGGCCGCTCCCTCCTGTCACCAGAGCTCGTTTCTTCGTCATCCCGACGCCTGCGTGAGAAAAATCGACGCCCGCCCTGTCAGCACTGTTTGGTCGCGGCATGAAACGGCAAATCGGTACATGAAACTCCTGTGATCCGCGAACAATCTGGTCGCATCGATCGTGAGCTCTCCCGGGCAGTTGTCAAGCCGGTCGGTGCCGAACGTCACGTCCCGTAAGCCTCCGACATATCCGATCGATCCGCCTGCCGACAGCCGCCCATCGAGCAGCCCGACATGGACTCCCATCGCCTGAGCGGCATAGTCCAGCCCAGAAACCACGTCGAGCATCGCGCCACGCCGTAACGGATTCGCCGGGTCACGGTGCGACACGGCCCCGCAACGGATGGTGGAGGCATCCCATGTTTCGACACAATCAAGCAGACGCATCGCCCCTGCGTGGGGAAGCAAGGAAGCCAGTTCATCTTTGGTCAAAAACGGCATGGGCTCAGCTCCATGATGAGATGCTGGCTCTCCAGCAAGCCGAGCCTGACGCTCTGCTGCCCTCCCGCCGCAATAGCACTTAAGAGCGGGAGCGATCGAGCGGCAGGATTGTCTTGCCGAACTCTTTCCAAGACCGGATCTGCAAGACCGCAGGCGCCGACAACGTCCCCTTCCTCAAGTCGCACTCGCATGACGGCAGACGCCTGATCCGCTGGGGGAGCCAATACGAGCGCCATGGCAAATCCAGTCGTAATCGGCCTGGCTTGGCTGAGGGGAGCCGGCACGGCCAAGTCATAGGCGACCAGCAGAACCGGACATCGCTCCACACACACGACCGTCATGGCCTCCAACAAGCCTGCCGCGAACGAATCGTCGTAGCAGGACAGGGCTGTCGACGACTGTTGGCCGGCCGTGGCGATTCCCCAATAGCCGGCAGCCGCGTTGTGCACCGATTGATGAAACAACGTGGGGGACACCGCCCGATCCGGCAGGGCCAACGCGCGACAGAGTTTGTCAAACACGCCCATTTCACCGCCGGAGGACGCAAACACCGTCGGTACATCGCCTGGGTCCAGTCCCGATTGGGCCATGGCTTCTTGCGCGACCTGCACCGACCACCGGACACAATCGCTGCTACGCCGCCGCTCGTTCGGCGGAAGAATCATCGCCTCCGGGTCCGGCACCGCGCCGGGTTGAAAGGGGCTGAGACCGGCCAGCACTGCGCGGCCGGTTTCCCATCCGATGAGACCTGGCGCTAAAAGCCCGACGCCTCTGATCGCGATTTCCATCACAGTTTTCCCAACACCAAGCTGCAATTGTTTCCGCCGAATCCAAAAATATTGCTCAGCACACAGGACAACGGGCCGGTCTGGTTCTCACGCAAGATGCGGCTTTTCAGCGAGGGATCCACCCGCCGGCAATTGAGTGTCCCCGGCAGCAAGCCGCGAGTCAGGCAGAGCGCTGAGATGACCGCCTCCGTAATGCCGGCGGCGCCCAGCGTATGTCCGGTCCAGCCTTTGGTCGAACTGCACGCGGGACGCGCGCCAAACAGCCCGTATACGGCCTTGTCCTCGACGGAATCATTGGCCACCGTGGCTGTTCCATGCAAATTCACATACTCGACCTGTTCAGGGCGAAGACTGGCCCTGATCAACGAATCCCTGATAGCCCGCATAGCGCCCGCCCCCTCCGGATGGGGGTGAGACATATGATAGCCGTCCGTACTCTCGCCGTATCCCAGCAGCGCCACAGTGCCCCGCCCTCCGCTCCGGTCGCTTGATTCCAGCAAGGCATAGCCGGCCGCCTCGCCCAGCGACAGTCCATCACGATCCTCGTCACAGGGCCTGCAGGGGCCGGGGGACAGCAACTGGAGCGCGGAGAATCCATATAAGGTTGTGAGACAGAGGCTGTCGACACCGCCGACGATGGCGGCATCGCACAAGCCGGCCTGCATCAGCCGGGCGGCAGTCGCAAAAACTTTGGCGCTGGAGGAACAGGCCGTCGAAATAACCATGGCCGGGCCTTTCAACCCGAGACAGGTCCGCACGAAATGGCCCAATGAAAACATATTATGGGTATATCGATAACGGGGCACATACCACCCCGGCAGCGCGTCCGTACGCGAATCGCGTTTCCGGTAGGCATGCTCGGTTTCGAGAATCCCGGAGGTGCTGGTCCCCATCACAACCGCGATACGGTGAGCTCCGTACCGCTGCTTTGCCTCCGCCACCGCGACCATAAACCCGTCCTGCTGAAGACCGAGCCAGGCCAGCCGGTTGTTCCGGCAATCGAAAGGCGCCAGGTCATGATCAAGCGAAAAATCTTCGAGACCGGCCACTCGCCCGATATAGGTTTTCAGTCCCACATCCTCGAAATCACAGGGCGTCAACCCCGATCGTCGGGCGCGGAGCGCCTCCAGCACCGGGCCCACTCCCCGGCCGTTCGCCGTCACAAGGGTATAGGCGGACAGGATCAGCGGCGCCATCGGTTGTACGTTAGGCGGCATGGGCATCCCCCCTCGCCATCAAGGCCGCAAAGGCCAGGCAGGCCAGAGACCCGCAGGCCGCGGTCATGCCGATCGCGTGCAGCACGGGAATCGTCGAGAACGCCAGCACGCCGAACACGAGGATCGTCGTGGTGCCACAGACGAGCAGGCCGAACGTGGTCCTGGCCCGGTCGTCTGCCGTTCCCTCCGCTCGGTTGAAAAAGAGGGCGTAGTCGAGCCCCAACCCGATCACGAGTAAGAAGGTCGCCACATGGAACAGCGAGAGCGGCTCTCCCGATCCCCTCAGCACGGCGGCCACCACGATCAACGCGCAAAGAATCGGAGCCAGGACGCGCCCGACGAGCACAATCGACCGCAGCCCCACCGTCAGCGTAAGCGCGATGGCTGCCAGCCCCCATCCCAGCAATTGCAACGTTCGGTCGCGGTAGGCCGTCATCAGTTGGTTCGATTCTTCCTTCAGATCCACGTACCGCACGGACGCCACTCCCCACCGTTCGACGGTCGATGCCAATTGCCGCCGATCGGCCACCCCGCGAAGCGGCGCGACAGCCACCCATCGATCCTGTTGCGAGAACATCAACGACTCCAGTTTCATCGCCGTCATCGTCCCCGCAAAGGTATCGAGATCGACAAATTGCCGGGTGCGGGCCGCCTCGACGGCCGATAGAAACGGGGTGAAGAGTCCGGGGGCAAACGGCAGCCCCTTTGACGCGGCGTCAAGATTCCGTTCCAGAACCGCCCGCTCAGGCAAGGCTCGCTGCCGTTCGTGTTGCATCCGGTGGCTGGGCAGATACCGGGAGACGATATCATACCCGGCGAGCGCCCGGCTCTGAATCAAACTGTCCAGTTGTGGCATCACG
>DATKKX010000023.1:0-2770 GCA_035542775.1 Phycisphaerae bacterium
CCAATGTGCTGCGCGCGACACTCTCCAACGGACTGCGTGTCATCATCGTGCGCGATCCTTTGGCGCCCGTGGTGGCGGCCGTCATGAACTATCAGATGGGCTCCGATGAGGAGCCCATCACGGGGCTCGCACACGCCCAGGAACACATGATGTTCCGCGGCAGCCGCTCGCTTTCAGCCTCGCAATTCGCCGATATCACCGCCATCACGGGCGGGCGCTTCAACGCCGATACCGGCAACAACGTCACCCAGTACTTCTTCGTCATGCCCGCCCAGTATCTGGATATCGCCCTCAACCTGGAGGCTTCGCGCGCGGCGGGGCTGCTCGACAGCCAGGCGCTTTGGGACGAGGAACGTGGAGCCATCGAACAGGAAGTCACCCGCGACAACAGCGATGCCGGCTACCGGCTCTATGTCAGGATGCTCGGGCAACTGATGGCCGGAACGCCCTACGCTGATCCGGGGTTGGGAACGCTCTACAGCTTCGGCCGGCAAATCGATGCACCGCAACTGAAGGAGTTTTATCAGCGTTGGTATCATCCCAACAACGCGACTTATATCATCGCCGGCGATGTCGATCCGTCGGCGACTTTGGCCAGAGTCGAGAAGGCCTTCGGCAAGATTGCTGCCGCCAAGCTGCCGGCGCGCCGAGAGGTCTATCTGAAGCCCCTGAAACCGGCGGTCTTCCAGGACCGCAGCGACAAGGGCTACACCAGCGTTTACCTAGGCTACCGATTCCCCGGCTACGACAATGCCGATTATGCGGCCTCGCAAATTCTGGCCGATGTGCTGAACAGCCGGCGCGGCAAGCTCTATGACCTGGTCGCCTCCGGAAAGGCCTTTTCCGCCGCCTTTGAGGCGAGGCCGTTTTCCCAGGCCGGCATCGCCTTGGCGGCGATCGCGGTGCCGACTTCCACCCCTCCGGAAGACGCGGTCGCAAAGATCAAGGCGGTGATCGATGACTACCGCAAGACCGGGGTACCCGACGATCTGGTCGAGGCCGCCCGGCGGCGCGAGCTGGCCCAAGCCGAATTTCAGCGCAACTCGATCCAAGGCCTGGCCCTGCAATGGAGCCAGGCGGTGGCGGTGGAAGGAAGGCGTTCGCCCGATGAGGACCTGCGCGCCATTCAAAAAGTCACCACCGCCGACGTGAATCGGGTCTTGCGCTACTACCTGGACAATCAGACCGCCACGATCGCCTATGCGGTGCCCGAGTATGCCGGCGCGGTCAGCTCGGGCGAGCCCATCCCGGGCCCTGGTCCCGAGCAGAATGTCGTGATCCCCACCACGCACGAGCCGCTGCCGGACTGGGCCAACAAACCCCTGGAAAATCTTCGGGTGCCGCCCAGGAGTACCCAACCGGCTGAGATGACGCTGTCCAACGGGATCAAGCTGGTGGTTCAACCGGAGCGGATGACGCCGACGGTGGTGGTCGCGGGCCTCATCAAGAACAATCCGGGCATGCAGGAGCCGCAAGGCAAGGAGGGGGTCGCCGCGCTGGCGTCGGAGCTGCTGTCCTACGGCACCACCACCTATGACCGGCTCCGGTACCAGGCGGAGCTCGATCGGATCGCCGCCTCGGTCGAGACCGGAATGGGCTTTGCCCTGAACGTGTTGTCCAAGGATTTCGACCGCGGCGTGCAACTGCTTGCCGACGCCGAGCTGCATCCCGCCTTCGCGTCCCACGACTTCGCCCTGGTCAAGGCGAAGGCGTACCAGGCGGCGCTGGATCAGGAAAAGGCGCCCGAGCATCTGGCTACGGTGGCCTTGTCGAAGGCGCTTTATCCGCGGGGCGATCCTGCACGCCGCTTCGCCACGCCCCGCAACATCGGGAAGCTGACCCGCGGCGACGTCAAGTCCTGGCATCGCAAAGCCTATCGCCCGGACCTCACCACCATCGTGGTGATCGGGGATGTTTCCCCCGAGGCGGCCAAAAGCAGCTTCGAGCGCTGGTTCGGCGCATGGCAGGCCACGGGTCCGACCCCGGATGTTTATCCGCCGCCGGTACGCGTCAACCCGCCGGCAGCGGTTTTCGTCCCGGCGGCCTCGCGCGTACAGGATCAGGTGCTGCTGGCGGAGAACCTGGAACTGGTCCGTACCGACCCCGACCGGGCGCCGTTAGAGGTGGCGAATGCCCTGTTGGGCGAGGGTTTCTACGCCTCGCTCTTGTTCCATGATCTGCGCGAGGTCAGCGGCTATGTGTACACGGTCAACACGAGCCTGAACATCGGGAAGACCCGATCCCGGTTTGCCATCGCCTACGGGGCCATGCCGGAGAATGTAGGGAAGGCCGAGGCCTTGGCCCTCGCCGACCTCAGCCGATTGCAGAAGGAAACATGGCCGAATGCACGTCTGCAGCGCGCCAAGGCCCTGCTGCTCGGAAAGCTGGTCATCGAGGGGCAGAGCTACGATGGCATCGCGCGGCAATTGCTCCGCCATGCCTCCGAAGACCTGCCGCTCGATCAAAACCTGATCGATGCCCGGGCGCGACTGGCGGTGACGCCCGAAAAGCTGCGCGACGCGATGGCCAAGTGGATCCGACCAGATGGTTTCGTGCGTCTGGTGGTGGGCCCCATTCCGTCTAGTTAAGGCTTTTTGCTCCCTCCCCCACCCGCTATGCCGTTAAGTTTAACGATCGGGCTTTCTCCTCCCCCAACGGGCGAAGCGCCGCGAAGACGGCAGGAGGAGGTTGGTTGGGGGCGATGTCAACAGAGGCTCCCGGCCTTTTTGATCGCCCCCATCCCATCCTTCCCCCGAAGGGGGAAGGAGAT
>DATKKX010000024.1:0-2875 GCA_035542775.1 Phycisphaerae bacterium
CGCGCATCCATGCCGAGCTGGTGGCCAAGGGCATTCGTGTTGGCCGCAAGCGGGTCGCGCGGCTGATGCGACGGGCCGGTGTTACCGGTGTGAGCCGGCGCAAGTTCGTCATCACCACGGTGAAGAGCGACGCCCGCCAGGTACCGGACCTGGTCGAGCGAAACTTCGCGGCAGAAGGGCCTGATCGGCTGTGGGTCGCCGACATCAGTGTGCCGCAGCAAGCGGCGTGAGAGATGGGGGCGGGCCCCCCGCAACCGGCTTGCAGGAGCAGGTTGCAAACCACCGTAAGCGGCGCGGGTCAAAAGCCCGGGTCGTGAGCGTTACGGAAAAGGCGCCGCGAGGCGTC
Organism: Phycisphaerae bacterium; assembly: GCA_035542775.1. Classification (GTDB taxonomy): domain Bacteria; phylum Planctomycetota; class Phycisphaerae; order UBA1845; family UTPLA1; genus DATKKX01. The sequence goes on from DATKKX010000024.1 coordinate 347, forward strand.
AGGTGAGGGACAGGAAGGCGAACACCAGTGAACTGCCGTTCAAGTGTCGAAAGCGCTCAGATGACGTCGAAACCGGCGAGTGATGTTGCGCCGGGATCAGTCTGGACGACACCTGCTTACGGGCCAGACGGCGTCCGGCATAGAGGCAGCGCGATCCTGTTTCAGGCTCTTACGTTGAACTGCGGGAACCTTCGGCGGCGATGGCAAGCGAAAGGCACAAGCCCGCAAGGCGAGGCCGATAGTAGCGATGCGCCGCCAAGGGACGGAGCCGCTCGTAGTAGCGTTGAGACCGCTGTAACGGCGGAGGAGCGAAGGGGCGGTGTCATCTGGCAGGCACGGGGGATCAACCGGGCAACCGGGAGGAATCCTGCATGACCTGCAAGCCATACGACATTCCCAAGACCTTGATGTGGGAGGCATGGTTACATGTAAAAGCCAACCAAGGAGCCGCGGGGATCGATGCTGAGACGATCGAGCGGTTCGAGCGGAAGCTGGGCGACAACCTGTATAAACTCTGGAACCGCATGAGCTCCGGCAGCTATCTTCCGCCGCCGGTGAAGGCTGTGCCGATTCCGAAGAAGTCAGGGGGCGTCCGGATATTGGGCATTCCGACGGTGGCCGACAGGATCGCGCAGACGGCGGTAAAGATGTGGCTGGAGCCACAGCTTGATCCGATCTTCCGCGATGATTCCTACGGTTATCGGCCGGGGAAATCGGCGCTGGAAGCCATTGCCGTCACCAGACGCCGCTGCTGGGACTACGACTGGGTTGTAGAGTTCGACATCCGGGGACTGTTCGATAACCTCGATCATGACCTCCTGATGAAGGCTCTGCGCAAGCACTGTCAGGAGCCGTGGATCCTGCTCTACGTGGAACGCTGGCTGAAAGCGCCGATGCAAACCACGGACGGGCAGATCCTGGAACGCGACAAAGGCACACCGCAAGGAGGTGTCGTGTCACCGATCCTGGCCAATCTGTTTCTGCATTATGCGTTTGATCTGTGGGTCACGCGGCATCTGCCAGGCATCCGGTTTGCCCGGTATGCCGACGATGCGGTGCTTCACTGCAAGAGCAAACGGCAGGCAGAATACGTGCTTGATCGCATCCGGGAGCGGTTCCAGGCCTGCAAGCTCGAACTGCATCCGACCAAGACACGGATCGTGTATTGCAAGGACATCAATCGGACCGGAGATTACCCCGACATCCAGTTCAAGTTTCTCGGCTATACGTTCCGGCCTCGCAAGACGGTGGACAAGTATGGGCGGGTCTACGTGAACTTCTCCCCGGCAGTCAGCCGCGACGCCCTCAAGGCCATACGGCAGACGATTAGGGGATGGCACCTGCAACTGAAGAGCGACAAGAGCATGGACGATCTATCGACCATGTTCGCTCCGATCCTGAAGGGGTGGCAGCAGTATTATGGCCGCTTCCATGGATCGGCGCTCAAACCGGTGTGGCAGAACATGAACCTGTTCCTGACCCGATGGCTGATGCGCAAGTACAAGAGGCTGGCAGGCCACAAAACTCGGGCTGCCGAGATGCTCAAGCGGCTGGCGCAAAGTCAGCCGGGTGCATTCGTTCACTGGTCGCTGGGATTCATGCCGTAGGCTGGATGATGGGAGCCGGATGAGCCGAGAGGTTCACGTCCGGTTCTGCGAGAGGCCGGGGGTGAAATTCCTCCGGCCTACTCACCCTTATATACCGACCTGGTCCGGCTTCCTGTACCTTGCGGTCGTGCTGGATGCCTACAGCCGCCGCATCGTTGGCTGGTCGATGGCCGTCACGCTTGCCACACAGCTGGTGCTCGACGCTCTGGATATGGCGCTTCTGACTCGGGGGCCGAAGGATGTGATCCATCACTCCGATCAGGGTTCGCAATATACCTCGATCGAGTTCGGTCAGCGCTGCCGTGCAGCAGGCGTGCGTCCCTCGATGGGTTCGGTGGGAGATGCCTATGACAACGCGATGTGCGAGAGCTTCTTCGCCACGCTGGAATGCGAGCTGCTCGCGCGAAGCCGGTTCAGAGCACCGGCCGAGGCGCGCAGTGCTGTGTTCAGCTTCATCGAGGGGTTCTACAATCCGCGTCGCCGCCACTCCTCGATCGGCTATCTCTCGCCGATCGACTTCGAGCGGCGGCATCAAGCGTCAAGCATCGTTGCCGACACACACGAGCCTGCCGCCGTGCTCGCGGCCGTCAAGGACAAGCCCTGCGGGCGGCCGCAAGAGGCGGCCGTCCCTGACCGCCGCTGCGCGCGGCGGCCGCACCATCGTGCGGGACGGGACGGAAGAATGGCTCCGCCGGGGGCCGAACTGAAGAATGTCTCGACACAGGAGGGCAGCATGCCGTCAAATCACACCGCCTGACCCCAAATATTCAACAGTCCACGAAACCGGGGCAGGTCCAGGACATCTGTTTTTGTTTTGAAGTTGCCCCGGTTTGGTGGACAGCGGACCATTTGTGTTCGAGGAGTCCACGATGTCGAAGAGCAGAGGGGCCTATCCGGCTGAGTTCCGCCGTCAGATGGTGGA
>DATKKX010000025.1:0-18318 GCA_035542775.1 Phycisphaerae bacterium
CTCATTCCGCTGTACAGAAACCGCCCCGGTGTGGCACGGACAAACCCGGTTTGTCCGTGTGTCCACGAGGGGGGCGGCAAGGACAATTCGCGGGGCCGCGAGATAGATGTCGGAAAGAGGCGCCCTTGCTACAAGGGCGGCGCGTGCCTCTCTCGCCGCAGACACCCATAAAGCTCGCTCACTGTTCCGGCGGAAAGCCATCAGCCATCGGCCGGAGGAACATGGGGCCGCCCGATGGCGGAAGGCGCAGCGGCGGGCGCGGTCGTTGGACACGCAGCTACCGCGCGGTAGGCTATGCACCATGGCGACGCGCCAGACTACGGCGGAGGCGGCGACACCAGCAGCGGAGCGACCGTCGGCGGTATTGGATACGCGGGTCATCTACTGCGGCGACTGCGTGGACCAGTTTCACAAGCTGCCGGATCCCGGCGCGCCGGGACGTCGACCTGATCTACATCGATCCCCCCGTTCAGCAGCCAGGAGATCAAGAAGGAAATCGACGCCATGTGCGGCGGCCCCCCCGCCCCGCCGAAGTTTGGCGAGAAGGTCGTCGCAGCGATCAAGTGGGTGGATGGGACGGTGATCGACTGCGTGCGGGAGGTGGAGATCAAGGGGCCCGCTGGCGCCGGCGGCGGAGACTAGACGCCGAAATCGGACCGGCGCGGACCCTGATGGCCACCGCGGCCTGCATTCCCCATCCACGGGAAAGCGTCGTGCTCAGGTCCCGCGCTCCGACCCCACTCGTTGCTGTGTCCCTTGTTGGCCCGGCCGACTTGAGAAAGAGATTGACCGACCGCACTGTCGTGGGGTAGGCTGTGGCCATGTCTCGACTGATCGAAATCCAGCCCCGCACGACCCGATCAAAACGCACCGCGCGCCGGCTTCCATTCCAATCCAGGGGCAATGCCAGAACCAAGGGGGTAGTCAGCGAGTTCGCCCTACGGTCCTTGGAAACCGGCAACGGCATGCTCTTAATCGGGAACTGTGAGCAGATTCTGACGGAAATCCCCAACGACTCTCTGGATCTAGTGATCACGTCGCCACCGTACGACGGGCAGCCCAAGTATGGCAACGGCGAACGCTATTCGCGCGACTGGTATGAACGTAGTTTTCTGAACGTGACAAAGGAGATACTGCGTGCGCTTAAACCTCACGGAAGTTTCGTCCTGAACTACCGCTCACGGCGCCAGGGTGACGAGCGCGGCACTCTGCAATATGAACTTGTCTTCTGGCTGCGCAAGCAAGGCTTCCTGTTCTGCGAGGATTTTGTGTGGGGAAAGCCCTCTCCACCCCCAGGGCGGTTCAATCGATTCTTGAAGGATGCCGTCGAATACTGTTTTCACTTCGCGAAGACCCCCAAGTGGCAATTCTTCCCGGAGCAGTGCCTTTCTCCCGCACGTTGGGACGCGAAAGACCGCGAGCGGCGGAAACGGCTTGCACACAACTACACACGGGTGAATGCGCCCTCCGGGCAGGGCCGCAAGCGCGTGCAGGCCGGCCCTGACTTCGTTCGACCATCGACGCTTCTGTTGTACGAACCAGATTTTTCGCCCAACCCCACGAGGCACCCCGCGCGATTCCCGCTGCAAGTTCCGAACTTCTTTATCAAGCTTCTCAGCCAACCGGGCCAAGTTGTGCTGGATCCGTTCGCGGGGACATGCACGACGGCCGTTGCAGCCGAGCGCCTTGAGCGGCGGTGGCTGATGATCGAGCAAGATTCCGCGTATGCGATGGTGCTCCCCTCGCGGCTACAGGAGGGGCGGTAAAGCTAGATGGTCACCCCAGATGATATCGCCGAACAGGTTGCGGCGTCGAGTAGCTGGAACCATCGCGTAGCACTGATTCGAACGATTCCAGAGAAATTCGGGGTTCGCCAGCACGCAGACGTTTACGCCGCGATCGCTCGGAAGGTGTACGCGCCCCACATTACCGCAGACTTCGCTTACGTGCATTGGCGTGATGAGTACGAACTCCCCGCGCTGCAAGCCGCGTACGATGAAACCTGCAACCTCACAGCATCTTTCTCGCGAGTTGACCGCTCATCACTTAAACACACCCTTGTCGAACACCCGAAGTCTCTGCAGGTCTTCCGACTGCTGCTCGGTCTGACCGCGTCAGAGTTCGCCGAGGCTTGTAGTTTGGCGGCGGGTGGTGAGGATGGCCTTGCCAAGATCACCAAGAGCACCCTGAAATCAATCGAGGGGGGAAGGCCGACGTCAGAATCGAAAGCCGAAGTCTGCGCAGTAACGATCGATCTTGCCATGCGAGGTGAGCTGTTCCCTCCCGCGGGCCGCGGACGATTGCGAAGCAAGCTGGAGAAACCAGACACAGCCAAGGGCTGGGAAAGTGTACGACGATTCGCGCGAGAGGGGGTGCCGCTCCCTGTGTTTCTTCATCAGCGCGCGTACGGGGGAGCGTTTCGGCAGCTACTGGATGCAACGAGCAGCAGCAGGGGTGACCTGCTCGAAGGGCCCGTGGAAGACCTGTTTCGTGAAAACGACATTCCGTACATTCGGACTGGCTCCCACAATCAAAAGGCCGTCGAACGTGACTTCGGCCTCTCGGTGCGCCCTGCTCCAGATTTCGTAGTGTATTCAGCTCAGCCACGGGCCCTTCGGGCGATTCTGGAATGCAAGGCAACAAACGACGGAGGAACAGCCCGCGATAAGGCCTCGCGCTATAAGTCCTTGAAGCAGGAGGCCAGCAGGCTGGGGGGCATCCCGGTGTTTGCCGTCCTTGGCGGCTCCGGCTGGCGGCGTGCCCGCGACGCTCTCGGCCCTGTCATCCGCGACACCGACGGCCGGACCTTCACCCCCGCGACGCTATCGGAGCTATTGCATGTCGACCCATTTCCGGATTTGCTCCGGGCCTCTGGGCGCCACAAGCGGCCAGGCACTAGGAGGGGGCGATCAGGGTCAAGAAGCCCTCGGCTCTAATAGCAGGCTGTAAGGCCGACGATTCTGGCTTCGCTGTGGCGAAAGGTACACGTTACGAGCACAGCCAGCGCGGTCAGGGCCCCAACTGCCACCATAGTGACAACAACTCTCTTTGTGAAGGGAGAAAGAATGTCATCGGGCGGGCAAAACCGGCCAGGAGTGGGCAGGTGAAAACCGGGAAGAAGGGGGGGAAGAAGGGGGACATTCTACTTTTTGATTGCCGTCCGGACGACGCCACAGTCAATTCCCACTCCTTGTTGATCTCCTGAATGTCATGATCTGCTAGCGGCGGACCCGAAACTCGCACAGATTTGACTACTGGTCTTTTTCCGTCCACGCGATCGGCAATTCGCGGTCGCTCGCGGCCGCTAGTGGGACCGCCCCGCGCCTCCCTTCCTGAAATTTCGATTTTCGGCTTCCGGCCCTCGACTTCCCGGCTTTTCCGCATTTGCACGCCCTCCCTCGATCCCTCAGCCCCTTGGTCCTCCCCTGATTTTTCGGTTTTTACTTGCGTGTTAGGTATGTGTATGGTATACTAGATACCGAGCCTATCAGCAAGCGACGAGGCTCCGGCCTGCGCCACTGCCGCGCCCTCGAGCTTCCGCTGGCTGAAAGCTGATCGCTGATTGCTGATCGCTTGGAGTTTTCGAGAATGACTGAGAACCAACAACCAATAACGAACAACTGGCCCCGGCCAACGGCTCTCGTGCTATCCACCGTTGACTTCTGCCCGATCCGCCGGGCCCGCGAAGGCATGTGCCCTAACATCCGTTAACACGCGCTAATTCGCGCGTGACGAAATATTTTCCGGGCCTGCAAACCAGCCCAAGCCGCCTCGGCTCCGCTGACGTCCGATGGCTGACGGCTTCCGACGGCTGACTGCTGATCGCTGACCGCTGAAAGCTCTCAAGAAGGAGGACCCCCATGCCTGACACCACGACACCCGCCCCGACCGACGCTCGACCCGCCAACGAGAACCCTGGCCGCCCCGCCGGTCGCACCGCCATCTATGACAAGCTCTCCCCTGACCTCCGCCGCGCCATTGATCGGGCGGTCGTCGATCGCGATCCGCCGACCTTTCGCGGCGTCTATGAAAGATTCCGGCTGGCCGATCACGGCGTGAGCTTCCACTCCCTCTACCGCTACGCCCGCAGGCTCCGCGCCCAGGCCCACCGGCTCCGCCTCGCCGACCTGGTCGTGCCCGACGATGCCGCCCTCGGCGACACCATGCCCCGCCTCATCGCCCAGCAGCTCCTCACCACCCTGATCTACGAGGAAACCGCCACCCCCAGCGAGATCCACCGTCTCACCTGCGCCTATCGCACTGCCACCCAGACCCCCGTCCCCCGCCGCCGCGCCGCCCCGCCGGTATAGCCGCTTCGCATGACCAGCAACCAACACCTAACTACCGCAACAACACAGCAGCCCGAGCATGCACAGTTCATCCTTCATCCCTCATCCTTCATCCTTCTCCCCAGCCCCGCGCCCTACTTTTCGTACCGCTTGCGAAACTCCTCCATCTGCTTCCGCCGCTGCTCTTTCTCCGCCGGGTCCATCTTGTCCAGGAACCAGGCGTGATTGGTGGAGTTCAGCACGGCATCGAGCTTCTGTCGCAGCGCGTCGGCAGCTTCGGCCTTCTTCGGATCGCCGGAGGCCTTTGCCTCGCGGGCCAGGGCTTCCAGCTCGGGCACGAATTCGGCATAGAAATGCTTGGCCACTTCGTACGTGCCGTGCCAGTGGGTGTAGTCCGGGCCCATCATCGACGCCCCGTGACGGGCACGACGCCCCTCGTGGTGCCAGATCTCGTACCAGGCGAAATCAAGCCTGTTGGAGAAGCTCACCGGGCGCAGCAGCGGCTTGGCCAGCCCGTACAGTTCCAGGCCCGGCTTGGCGAACTTCTCGTGGTACTGCTCGATCACGCCGTCGTACTGGACGTAGAAATTTTCCACCCACTGCTGCTCGTGGCAGTTGCGGCAGACGTCCTTCATGTTGGCCCGGCGGGTCTGCCAATCGACCGACGCCGAGGGCAGGCCCAGCTTCTTGTCGCTGATCTCAGGGCGGATGGAGATCTCCGGCCGGTTGTTCCAACTGATCCGCAGGCCGACATCATGCGAGACGGGCTGCTTCCTGGTGGCGCTCATGTGACAGGTGGCGCAGGTCGGGGCGTGGCTGTAGTCCTCGCCGACGATCCACTTCGCCGAATCCAGGTGCAGCTTGTCCTTGTACGCCCGGAAGGCGATGCCGTGCTTGGACTCGTAGTAGATCTCCATCTGCGGATGATCCGGGCCCATGTGGCACTTGCCGCAGTTGTCCGGGTTGCGGGCCTGCTCGGCGGAGAAGGCGTGACGGCTGTGGCAGGCGGAGCAGGAGCCCTCCGAGGCGTCGGGGTTGAGCCGCCCGATGCCGGTGTTTGGCCAGGTGGCCGGATCGAGCTTGCCGCCGGGCAGGACCTTGATCTCCGATCCGTGGCACTGCCAGCACCCGCTCACCGCGGCGGCGCTGACGCCGGTCTGAAAGGCAGGCGTCACCAGGCCGTGATTGCCCTCGACCACCTCGGCGAGCACGTTGTCGAGCGATCCGACAATGCGGGCGGCCTTGGAGTGGTGCGACTCGGCGAACTCCCTGGTCTGCGTGGCGTGGCAGCGGGCGCAGTCCTTCGGCGAGACGATGGTGGCGATCCACTGCCCCTCGTGCATGAAGGCGTCGGCATCGTCCTGCTTGGCGGCATGGCATTCATAGCAGCCGATGTTCCCGCGGAAGTGCTTGCTTGAGCCCCACTGCTGGTATATCGCGGGGTTCTCGGTCTTGTGGCAGTCGATGCAGGCCTTGCTTTCCTTGGAGAGCTCGGTGAGGCCCCAGGTCTGGGCCGGGGCAAGCGACGAGACGCCGAGGATCAGGACGGTAGATACGATGAAGGAAATGGCTACGCGATTCATGAGGGTCATGCTCCTTGCCTGGCAAAAGGGGACTGGCTCCGAGCTGGACACCCTTGGCACTGTCGACAAGCCTCCGCCGCGAGGTGCCTGTTCCCTTTTGCCACCTAGGCTTTGACGCCGTAAAGCTTCTTATACGTCAACTCGCCGGCCAGGACCGGCACTGCGATTCGCACGAATACCGTGTACAGCAACAGACCGAAGGCCCAGATGCCCACGCAAACCATGATTTCGTTGAGCGTGGGCGCGTACTCGACGATCTCGCCCAGCGGCGTGGGGATGAAGGCGGGCACGATCAGACCCATGCCCTTCTCGATCCAGATGCCGACGATGGCGAGGACGCAGGCAGCGTTCAGCGTTCGCAAAGCCCGCGAGGCCGGCAGCAGCAGCAGGACCGTGGCGATGGCGTCGAAAACAATCGCCGTCCAGATCCACGGTACCAGGGCTCCGCGGCCGTGCAGGCCGACATAGAGATACCGCGACGAAGCGGTATGGGCCGAGTCGGTGTAGAACTCGGTGAAGACCTCGCAGCCCAGCAGGAAGATGTTGATGATCATCGCCACCTGCACGATCCGCCGGAGGGTCAGCAAGGCCTCGTCGCCGACATGGTGGCTGGTGAATCGCCGGACTATCTGAAGCGTCAGGATTATGAATGCCGGCCCCGCCGCGAAGGCGCTGGCCAGGAAGCGCGGTGCGATGATCGCCGAGTTCCAGAACGGCCGCCCGCCCAGCCCGACGTAGAGGAACGCCGTCACCGTGTGGATGCTCACCGCCCAGACGATGGCGATGAAGACGAACGGCACATAGAACGCCTTCGACGGCGTCCGCCCGCAATAAGCCGAGTACAGCAGGTACCCGCAGATGTGCAGGTTCAGCAGCAGATAGCCGTTGAGGGCGATCACGTCCCAGGTCAGCATGGAGATCGGGAAGTTAAACCGCTGGAAGAGGTGCAGGAAGCGGTCCGGCCGGCCGAGGTCAACTGTCACGAACAGCAGGCACATGATGATGACCGCGACCGCCAGCAACTCGCCGAAGATCACCACGTCGTGCAGGTGCATGTTGCGATAGACGTACACCGGTATGACCAGCATCGCCGCCGCCGCCGCCAAGCCGACCAAGTACGTAAAGTTCGCGATGTAGAGCCCCCACGAGACCTGATCGGTCATCCCCGTCGTGACCAGCCCGTACACAAGCTGCCGGCAATATGCGTACAGCCCGCACAGTGCCACGACCGTCAGCAGCGTCATCCAGGCGTGATACCGCCAGTCGCCGACGAAGCTCATCCTCGCGCAGTGCCACAGGAAGGTGAAGTATCGCCTCACTTTTCTCCCCCCTGCTCTGCCGGCGCCATGGGCTCGTGGTAGCGGCTGCCGCGCTCGTCGAAGTAGTAGAAAAACCGCGGCAGCGTGCCGACGTCCTCTTTCAGGATGAAGACCCGCTTCTGCCGCAGGATGTAGGACACGTCGCTCTCGGGGTCGAGCACGTTGCCGAACTTCCGCGAGCCGGTCGGGCAGACCTCCACGCAGGCAGGCAATTGGCCCCGCCGCGTCCGGTGCAGGCAGAAGGTGCATTTCTCCATCACCCCCTTGGTCCGCGGGCGGTTGGACAGGTAGGACATGTCGGGGTTCACTTCGTCCGCGGGCAGGGACGGCTCCGCGAAGTTGAACCGCCGGGCCCAGTACGGGCACGCCGCCTCGCAGTATCGGCACCCGATGCACCAGTCGTAGTCGATCACGGTGATGCCGTCAGGCTCCTGCCACGTCGCCTCCACCGGGCAGACCTTCACGCAGGGCGGCTTCTTGCACTGGTGGCACTGCACCGGCATGTAGTAGTTTTCATGCTCCGGCACGACGGGCGGGTAGTAATGGTGATCCGACGTCTCCACGTCAATGCTGCCCTTGTCCATCTTCAGGACGCGGATGTACTGAATCTGCGGGCTGCGGGACTGGTTGTTCTCCTTGACGCAGGCGTAGACGCATTTGCGGCAGCCGATGCAGCGGCTGATGTTCAGGGCGTAAACGAATTCGACGCCGTCCAGCGGAGGCGGGTCCTGCACATTCGGGCGCAGGCGATAACGGGCTTCGACGGCGCGGGCGATGCAGTCCAGGGCGGCCTGTCGCTCGGCCGGGGTCATCTCCTTGTAGTGCTTCTGGAGCAGCTTCTCGATGCTGGGCACGTCGCCGGGAGCAAGCCGACGCAGCGGAGATACTGCCGCAGCCACGGCTGCCGCCCCTGCCACGACCGCGGCACCCTTGCCCAGGAATCCGCGCCTGGTCAGGCCGGGCGGCGGTTCACCTTGCGGTGTGGATGTCGGGTCGCGTGGGGCCTTCGCCGAGCCGCTCATGGCCAGCCCTCCTCTGCGGTGTCCTGCATCTCCGGTTCGGGCTTGAGGCCGCCGGCTTTATCCCCTTCGGGCAACGCGTGGCGGTAGACCCGTAACGGGTCCGTCACGCCTTGATGCTCGGGGGAAAAACTCTGGTCGCCCATTCGCAACGTCTGGGGCGGCGGCGCCGGCCGCATCGGCGGGAACGGTGGCTGGTGCGGATCGTGGCACTCCACGCACTTCCGCCGCTGGGCCGGTCCCCTGGTGGCATCCCAGTAGCCGTTGACTCGGCCGTGCGAGCCGTGCAGCCAATCTCGATAGACCGGTCCGTGGCACTTGGCGCACACTAATTGCGGCTGGTCGTACGGAATCTCCCGCCCCCAGTCGTCAACGAACGTGTCGCGGTTGGTCAGGTTATGGCAGTTGAAGCATCGCGTGTTGATGCCGTGCTTCAACACCACGTCCGTATGCTGCGTCAGCGTTCGAACCGTCTCGGGAGGAGAGGGGAAAAGGCTGTGGCATTCGCTGCAACGGTAGGTGAAGCCGGCAATCCGGATCTCCGGCCGCAGGATGGGTCGGCGAACCGGCGAGATGTCTGTCGCCCAGGCGGGAGGCCGGACCAGTTCGTTGTAGGGCTTCTGATATCGCCAGGGCCCGGCAGCAAGCAGCACAGCCAAGGCGGCAAAAACGGCGGCGATGATCAAGGGATTCAGTGTCGGCTTTCCCGGCAATTCCGTCATCGGCAACCGCTTCGATCTTCCAGGCCCGTTTTAGACGGCTGATGCACCCGATCAGCGCACTGGCGGCGTCCAGCATACCGACCCGGCCGCCCGCTACAAGTGGACAAATCTATGGATTTATTCCGTACCGCCCGAACCACCGCGGCATGCTTCGTCCCAACCGTGGTTCAATTGTCCCGGGCGATGCCGGCCTTGTCGCCTTCCAGGTCGGCGCTACCGTAGACCTCGTCGTCCTCGGCGTCAAGGTCCGCCCGGTACCGGCCGTCGTCCAGATCGGTGTCACGCTGCTTGCGGATAACGTCCCACTCCTGCTGCGTCAACAGCACCTCGCGAGCCTGGCTCCCCTTGTACTCGCCGACAATCCCGGCCGCGGCCATCTGGTCCACCAGCCGGCTGGCCCGCGAGTAGCCGACCTCCAGGCGGCGCTGCAGCAGGCTGACGCTGCCCCGCTGGCTCTCCACGATGATCCCGACCGCTTTGTCGAAGAGCGGATCGCGCTCCCCGCCACCCTCGCTCGCCGCGGGTCGCAGCCGCTGCAATTCATGATGAAACTCCGGCTTCGCCTTGCCGGCCAGATCCTTCAGCACGGCGCGCAACTCGTCCTCCTCGACATACGTGCCCTGGGCCCGCACCAGCTTGGACTGCCCCGGCGGCAGGAACAGCATGTCGCCTTCTCCCAGCAACACCTCCGCGCCGTTCTGGTCCAGCACGATTCGCGAATCCATCCGGCTGGCCACCCGGAACGCCATCCGGCACGGCAGATTGCTCTTGACCAGGCCGGTCACGACGTTGGCCTGCGGCCGCTGCGTGGCCACCACCAGGTGAACGCCTACCGCTCGGCTCTTCTGTGCGAGGCGGCTCAGGTGGTGCTCGACCTCCTTGCCGCTGGTCATCATCAGATCGGCCAGCTCGTCAATGACGATGATGATGTACGGCAGGTGGGTCGGGATCTGCGCCTTCTCCTGCTCGGTCGTCGGCTGGAATCGCTCCCAGATCTGTTCCTTGGTCAGCCGGTTGAACGCGGCGACATCCTTCACCGCCGCCTCGGCGAGCAGCTCGTAGCGCTCGTCCATCTTGGTCGTCGCCCACTCCAGGATCAGCTCGGCCTGCTGCATGTCGGTCACGATCGGGCACATCAGATGGGGGATTTCCTTAAAGACCGACAATTCCACCATCTTGGGATCGACGAGAATGAGCTTCACATGGTCCGGCCGCTGGGTCATCAGCACCGACATGACCAAGGCATTGATGGCCACGGATTTGCCGCTACCCGTCGTACCGGCAACCAGCAGGTGCGGCATCGAGGTAATGTCCACGATGAGCGGATCGCCGCTGGCGTTCTTGCCGACGAACAGCGGCAGGGCCATCTTCGTCGGCTTGATGCCGCCGAGCATGATCAGCTCTTTCAACCGCACCTTCTCCTTGTCCAGGTTCGGAACCTCGATGCCGATCGTGTTCTTGCCGGGCAAGGGGGCCACGACGCGCACCGCCGGCGCCTTCAGCGCCCGGGCGATATCGTTCGAGAGCGAAGCGATCTGGCTCACCTTGGTCCCGGCGGAGAGCTCCAGCTCAAACATCGTGATGACCGGCCCGGTATCGATCTCCACCACTCGGACTTCGATGCGGAACTCCGCCAGGGTGCGTTCCAGTACTGCCGCCTTCTCCCGAACAACGCCCTCCTGCGCGGACGAGTAATGAAGCTCCGGATCGCGCAGCAGCGTCAGCGGCGGCAAGACGTAGTCGCCCAGCTCCTTCGGCCAGGCGCTCTTCTGTGCCTTTCCTTCAACCCGGTCCTTTCCCAGCATGCGAACTATCAATCGCCGCTCGGGCGGACTGGGCGAGCCTGCCTCATCGCCGTGGCCATCTTCCGCAGTGGCGGGGCCATCTTCCTCCTGGTCACTGACCGCGTCACCGCTCTGGCCGACTTCTGTGGTTTCTTCTGCCTCGACCGCCTCATCCTCACTTCCGGAACCGCCGCCGGCATCCTTCTCGTCGCCTTCCTCGGCGGTCTTTTCATCCGTCCAATCGGCCTCCCAATCTGCCGACGGGAAACTCAGCCCAGCCAGGTTGCCCGCACCCATGGTGACGGGCGTCAACACCGGTCTTCGCAGGCCCGCGGAGCGCAGTGTGTCGAGCAGGCGCTCGATCCGGCGCCAGGCCCACACAGTAGCCGACGGAATACAGAGGATCATGCTGTCGGCCACGAGCAGCAGCCCCACTACGCCGGCAGCGACAACGATCAGAATCGCCCCGACCGTCGAGCAATAGGCCGTCACGGCGGTCGCGGCCGCGGACCCGAGAACGCCGCCCGGACCCTCCAGCAGTCCCTCAGTTGGTTCCGGATAAAGCAGGGCGGCCGTTGTCGCTGTCATGGCCGTCATCAGGCAAAGCCCGATGCAGCGAAGTGGAATTTGCCCAATCGATCGCCGGGCCAGCCTGACCCCGGCCCCGGCCGTCAAGCACACTGCCAGAGGGTAAACGCCCCATCCCAGGTAATACGCGCACTGATACGCGACGAACGAGCCGACCCGCCCGCAGGCATTGTGGACCGGATTGGGCTGCGGCCACACAGCCGCGTTGGGCCAATCAGCGGGATCGAAAGTCAGAAGCGCGACCCATGTGAAGGCGCATATCCCCAATAGCGTGATGAGCCCGCAGCTCCGCACGGTTTGCATGCGGCGATCGCGGTCCGACAAGTTGTCCGGCTCATCCATGTTGTCGTCCAGGCGATTTCGGACTCGGCCGACCATTGGGGCGGTCGAATGCGCGCGGATCGCCTCCCCTGCCGCGACCCTGGGCGGACTATCGCTCCATCACCCCCTGAATCCTGTCTCTTTTCATATCGGCCACCCACGCGGAAGCTCTGGACGGGAACACTCGGTCACTACCAGGTGGTCAGTGTTCCCCTCATCATGCGGTTTCATGTGACAGAGACATGCCACGCCAGGACATGTGCCGGCTCCAACCGCGGCCTGCGGACTTTCCAACAAACGCACAAACAACGCGTCGAAAACTTGAAAAAGACTTACGATTCCGGTACTCTGGTGACGGTTATCGGGCTCGCCAGGGAGGGTGTCTTCTAGAGTCTGAGGCGGCCAGGCAAATCTAACGCGAAAAGGAGGGAGGATGTCGTTGCGACGAACCTGCCCATTTTTGGGCCTGCTCGACAGCGACACGTTGCGAGTTGAGTGGGAAGGACAGCCACGGCTGGTCCGTTTGATGGACGTCGACCCCGAGCGGGCCACGCCCGGCGGCGCCAAGCCCGCCACGGAGTTCGGCCGCCGAACGCTCCGCTGGGGGCAGGATGTCTATTTCAAGGATGTCGCCGAAGTCCTCCTCGAATTCGCCTGCGATCACGTCTCGCTCAGCAACAGCGGCAAGCTGCTCTGCTACGCCTTCGTTCGCGGTGAGAACTGCAATGTTCGTCTGATTCGCGAGGGATGGAGCCCCTGCTTCCAGAAGTATGGCGATCCGCGAATCCATCGCCGAGAAATGGAACAAGCCGAATTGTGGGCCCGCATGGAGGGCCGCGGAATCTGGGGCGGACTTGGCGGCCGCGGCGACTATCTGGCCCTGAAAAACTACTGGCAACTGCGGGCTGGCCAGATCGCCGGCTTCCGCCTGGCCACCGGCATGGGTGAGGACATCCTGAACTGCCGTCTGGACTACCCTGAGATCGTTTCGATTGCCCGAGCGAAGCGAGCGGCGCATGTCTTCGTGGAGTTGAGTCGGGCCTTTCACAATCCCGATGGGTCGGTCCTCATCCAGCTTGGCAACCCGATGCAGCCGTTCTCCGCCCTTTTTCCGGCCGGCGCGAACGGACTGGCCGGTTTTCTGGAGCGAGAATTCCTCGGTTTTGGCAAGCCCAATTACATTTATCTGAATGGCGAGGTGACACTGACCGACGGGCACCCCCAAATCACCATCGAGCACCCCGAACAGGTCGGCACATGCCCGCCCGAGACGCTTCGCTAGCCCAGCACTCTGCGGCCCGGGCCGCGGCAGTCCTTTCCAGCAACCGCGAATAGAGCTAGATTACCGTGCGTGAAAGCGTAGGCCCGGGGCGACCACGAGAGCGTTGATTAAGCGGAAGCAAGCTCCCGCGCCGCCGCAATTTCGCCCTATGCCGGCGCGACCGGCTGCTCCTCAGCGCCGACCGATACGCGAACCGTAAGGACCCCATATGCCTCGACTAAGCGCCAACGAGATCCGACAGCAGTTCATCGACTATTTCGTCAAGCGATGCGGGCATACTTTTGTGCCCAGCAGCCCCTGTGTGCCGCTGGACGACCCGACGCTGATGTTCACCAACGCCGGCATGAACCAGTTCAAAGACGTATTCCTGGCGGTTGGCACCCGGCCGTACAAGAGGGCCGCCAACACTCAGAAGTGCATCCGCGCCGGCGGCAAGCACAACGACCTCGACGACGTCGGGCACGACACCTACCACCACACTTTCTTCGAGATGCTCGGCAACTGGTCCTTCGGCGATTACTTCAAGAAAGAAGCAATCGGGTGGGCTTGGGATCTGCTGACCAACGTCTGGGGCCTGGACAAAGCCCGATTGCATGCTACGTACTTCAAGGGCGACGAAGCGGAGGGACTGCAGCCCGATCTGGATGCCCGCGACCTCTGGCTCGCCGTACCCGGCATGGACCCCACGCACGTCCACCCCGGCAGCAAGAAAGACAATTTCTGGGAGATGGGCGACACCGGCCCGTGCGGGCCGTGCAGCGAGATCCACATCGACCTGACGCCGGACAAGAGCGGGATGAAGCTGGTCAACGCCGGCGACGCGCGCGTGATCGAAATCTGGAACCTCGTCTTCATCCAGTTCAACCGCGTCGCCAGCGGCACGCTGACCCCCCTGCCGGCCAAGCATGTCGACACCGGCATGGGCTTCGAACGACTCTGCGCCGTCCTCCAGGGTGTCAACGGCAACTATGAAACCGACGTTTTCACGCCGATCTTCGAGGCCATCCGCGATGCCACGAAGGCGGCGCCGTACGCGGGGCTTCTGGAGAGCGGATCGAAAGACCCCGCCGTGCTTGCGGATGTCGCGTATCGCGTGATCGCCGATCACACTCGCGCCCTGGTCTTCGCCATCACCGACGGCGCCATACCCGACAAGGAAGGGCGAGGCTATGTGCTGCGGCGGATCCTGCGGCGGGCCGTGCGGTACGGTTGGCAGTACCTGAATATGCACGAGCCTTTTCTGTACCGGATCGTACCCACGGTGATCGGAGTGATGGCGAACGCCTTTCCGGAATTGCGCAGCAGACCGGATGAGGTCATCGGCATCATCCGGGCGGAGGAGGAATCCTTCGGCCGCACGATGGAGCGAGGCTTGGCGCTGTTCGACGAGGCTGCCGATTTCGCGATCCGCCGACATCATGGCGAAATCCGGGGCGAGGACGCATTCAAGTTGCACGACACATACGGCTTTCCGATCGATCTGACCCAGCTCATGGCGGCCGAACGCGGGCTGCGCGTGGACATCGGCGAATATGAGCGGTTGATGGAGCAGGCCCGCGAGCGGGCTCGCGCCGCGGGCAAGAGCAGTGTTCTCGGCGCGGAGCAGATTCCACAAAACCTCATCGAGCGTCTGCCGCCGACCGACGACAGCCCGAAATACGAGACCGAGCGACTCCGTGCCCGGGTCACGACAATCCTGCGGCGCTCGGCCGACGCGACATTCGTCCTGCTGGGCGATCGGGAACGTTTACAGGCGGGAGAAGCGGCCGCCGTCTTCTGCGACCGCACCTGTTTCTACGGAGAATCCGGCGGCCAGGTCGGCGACAGCGGTGAGATCGTGGGACCAGGCGGGCGGTTCAAGGTTGAGGATTCGCAGCGTCCCGGCCACTGGGTCCAGCATCTCGGAGCCCAGGTGGAGGGGTCGTTGGGCATCGGTGACGAAGTTGAGCTGGTGGTGAATGCAGCCCGCCGACAGACCATGAAGAACCACACCGTCACGCACATGATGAACTGGGCCTTGCGCGAGGTTCTCGGCGACCTGGTTCAACAGAAAGGCTCACTGGTCGATCCGGACAAGACGCGGTTCGACCTTTCGCACAACAGCCAGATTTCGGAGCAACAACTGGCCCGCGTCGAGGACTTCGTCAACAAGATGATCGAAGCCGATCTGCCGGTCTATGCCGAGGAAGTACCCCAGGACCAGGCCCGGCGTGTCAACACCGTCCGCGCGGTCTTCGGCGAGAAATACCCTGACGTGGTCAGGGCCATTTGCATCGGCAAACGCCTGACCGAAATGATGAAGAAGCCCGACAATCCCGAGTGGATGAAATACTCTGTCGAGTTCTGCGGCGGAACCCATCTGAAGCACACGGGCGAAGTGGGCCGCTTCCGCCTGGTCGAGGAGAGTGCCGTGGCCAAGGGCGTTCGCCGGGTCATCGGCATCACCGGACAGCGTGCCAGGCAGGCCGAGGCGGACGCCACCGCCATCTTCCGCCTCCTCAAAGAGGCCGGCGAGGCGGGTGACGAGGCCCTTCCCAACCGAATCGCCGAGATCATCGCCCTGATGAGCCAGACCGAGCTGCCCGTCGTGGACAAGGCTCGAATGCGCGACGACCTGGCCAAGCTCCAGGAGCGGGCCAAGCAAATCCAGAAGCAGGCCGCCAAAGCGGGCACCGCCGACATGCTGACCCGGACCGACGAGTTGCTGCAACACGCCGAGCGGATCGGCGGCTGTGCGGTTGTCGTCGGCGACATGGGCGCAGCCACAATCGATCAATTGCGAGTGGTGTGTGATTCTCTCCGCGCCCGCGGAGGCTCAGCGGCGGTCCTGCTGGCCGCCCGGCACGAGGAGAAGGTCCTGCTGCTCGCGGGCATGACGCCGGATCTGGCGGCCAGAGGCGTCAAGGCGGGCGATCTCATCAAGGTTGTCTCGCCGATCGTCGGCGGCAAGGGCGGCGGCCGGCCCGACATGGCCCAAGGCGGTGGCTCGGAAGTCCACCGTATCCCCGACGCGATTCGCGAGGCAGCAGCCTGGTTGCGAGCCAAGCTCGGCCATTGATTCTCCGTTCGAGAGTGCTATATGGCGCGAAAGCGAAAAGTCATCATGGCCCGCCTCATCCGACGCCACGAGGATGACGGCAGCTTCGATGCCGCTTTCTGGAAAGCGGTCGGCGTACAAGGCCGCTGGGCCGCCATGTGGCAGATGGTCAAAGACTTTGTCGCGATGCGAGGCGGTGATGAATCTCAACTCCGACTTCAGCGAACTGTTGAAAATCTTCAACGCGGCGGGCGTTCGGTTTCTCATCGCAGGCGCCCACGCCGTGGCCTACCACGCTGAGCCCCGCTTCACGGCGGGCGTCGATCTGTGGGTGGACCCCTCGCCGGAGAACGCCAGTCGAGTCTGGGCTGCGCTCAGGCGATATGGCGCTCCGCTGGGCGGAATCGCCGTGACCGACTTCGCCAACCCGGACACCATCTACCAGATCGGCGTTGAGCCTAATCGTATCGACATAGTGATGGGAATCGACGGCGTCTCCTTCGCAGCGGCCTGGCGTCACCGTGTGCGGGCCGTGTACGGCAACATTCCTGTGTGCATTCTCGGGAGAGCCGAGCTGATCCGCAACAAACGGGCCACAGGACGCCCGCAGGATCTGCTGGACCTCCAGCGGCTGACTCGCGGCAAACGAAATCCCCGGCGTGGCGCACGGCGCCGCTCCCGTCGAAAGTGAACAGAATCGCCCGCTCGACGAGGCGCAGCATTCCATGCAGAGCCCGCTGACCGCTGTTGTCATTCTCTTCGGCACCGCTCTGGGGGTCGCTTGGCTCATGCGCGCCTTCCGGCAGCCCACCATCCTGGGCTTTCTCGCCGCCGGGATCGTCATCGGGCCTCACGCCTTTGATCTGATCCATCCGGACAGAATCCGTTTCTTCGCGGAGCTCGGCCTGGTCATGCTCCTCTTCACGGTCGGGCTCGAGCTCTCGCCGGCACCGCTGCTGCGAACGGGGCCGCGGCTTGTCGCAGCCACGGTCCTGCAAATGATCGCCACCGTGGCGGCTGTCACGGTGGTTTTGGGGGCCGTCTGGGACATCCCATGGTCTGCCGCACTCCTGATCGGCATCGCCGCATCACCCAGCAGCACCGCCATCCTCCTCAAGCACCTCGAGGACCGCGCCGAAACCGACACGCCCGCCGGTTCATTTGCGGTCGCAACCTCCCTCCTTCAGGACATCGCCGTCATCCTGTTCCTGACCCTGCTTCCCTTGTTTGCCTTCTCGTCGGACACCTCGAGTGGGTCGGCGGTCCTGACCAGGGCCGGCCTGGCGCTCATGGGCCTGGTCAGTGCCACCTTTCTGGCATGGGTGATCATGCCGTGGATCGTTCGCCACGTGTTCCGGTTCGGCGGGCGAGAGCTGATGACTCTCTTCGCCGTGCTCATGGCTTGCCTCGGCGCCTGGCTCGCCGGCGAGGCCAACTGGTCCTGGTCTCTCGGCGCGTGCATCGCCGGACTGCTGCTGGGTCAGACGGACCTGCGACACCAGCTTCATGCGGAGATTACGCCGTTTCGGGATGCGTCCAATGCACTGTTCTTCATGTCCATCGGCATGCTGGCGGACCTGAGATTGTTCGTCAGCCACCCCGTCACTTTTCTTCTGCTGATTGTGGGGACCTTGACCGTGAAGACCATCCTTGCCACCGGCGCCGTGCTCACCGTGCGATGGCCGCTTCGTCCGGCGCTGATTGTCGGATTCGGTTTGTGTACCATCAGCGAGTTCGGATACGTGCTCGCCACGGAAGCCGGGAAATCCGGCCTTCTTTCGGAGACGTTGCTGGCCAGCCTCGTCGTGGTGACGGCGGGCACCATGCTCGGCGGCGCCATGCTCCTGCCGATCACAGAACCGCTTGCCGCTTTCCTGACCAAGGCGATCTTCAGGAGTCCGCGCCTCGACCGCGCTGTCAGTGCGGGAGCGGGCGAGCACGCTCTGTCGAGCCACGTCATTATCGTCGGGTACGGGATAAACGGACAAAACCTGGCCCGCGTGCTTCGCGCCACCGGCATCCCCTATCTGGTCATCGAGATGAATCGCTCCAATGCCCACACCGCCCGCCAGGACGGCGGCCAAGTGATCGTCGGCGACGCGACCCGACAGACCATCCTCTCTGCCGCAGGCCTGCCGAACGCCCGGGCGCTGGTCGCGTGCATCGCGGATCAGTGGGCCACCAGGCGAATCGTCGCCCAGACGCACTCGGCCCGGCCGGATCTATACATCCTCGCCCGGACGCGTTACGTCTCTGAGTTGGACGTGCTCTACCGGCTCGGCGCGGGGCAAGTCATCCCCGAGGAATTCGAGACTTCGATCGAGATCTTCGCCCACGTACTGAAGGAATTCGCCGTCCCGGACAACGTCGTAGA
>DATKKX010000026.1:0-11455 GCA_035542775.1 Phycisphaerae bacterium
CCTTCGGCCTTCCGGGCCGTGGTGGGATCCCATTTGCACCCGGGGCAGACCGCGATATCGCCACTCTTGGCCCGAGCCGGAAACACCTCACCGCAGTCCGGGCAACGACGTGCAGATACCCCTGCCCATTCGCCGCAGAACGGGCACTTTGTGATTTCGACGACGTCCCGTCCCGGTCTTCGAAACTGGAGGGTATCCGGGACTGACTGGGTCGTGGTGCGCCGCGTTCGGGCCAATTCCGCGGTTTGCGCCCCGGTCAACGCGAAGCCGCTCTTGCAAGCGGTGCAAAACCACAGCGTTTTGGCCTCATCCGCTTCGATGGCCTGGTCTTTTTGCGGAGCCAGGAGCACGAACAACGCGATGGCGGTAAGGAGCAAGCCGGCAGCAATGCCGAGCTTGGTCCGGTCTTTGGCTGTCATCTGGTACCGCTCCTGCCCGGCCTACTTACGCCAAATCCGCCAGCCCGGTCCTCGACAGAACCGAGTGTCGAAATAGCCATACTCCATATGGCCGTCCATGAAGAGGAAAGAATGGCAGGAGAAGGTCCTGTGCCATCCTTCGCCCAAGCGTCCCCCCCCTGTGTCGGTGGCGTTATTCAGGAGCTGATCGACCTGGTTTTCCCATATCACGGCCATTTCCGCCGCCGAGCCGCCCACGGCCTCCTGGACAAATGTCTTACCGTAGTACATCAACCGGTCGATGCTGAAAGGGTCTGTGATGGCGGGGTCTTCCATGAAGAGCCAGTTGATGCTGTAGCTCGTGCCAAAGGCCTCCCAACTGGACCGCAGCCCCTCGAGTTCGAGCGGGCGCTGATCGGGATCGCTTATATCCGGCGACACGGCGGACCGATCGCCTGGGCATTTAACCACCTTGATGGCGTCGCGCGTTCGGGCGGTCGGGTCAATGTACCTGTTCAAGGGGCGGAGTTCCGGCGGTACTACGGCCCAGTCGCCGGTCTCGTCGCCGGGGAAGGGCCGACTGGCCATCATGCCGCCCCAGGTGTAGCTACTGCTGATTGTGATTTTGGGATCACTGCCCTCGGGCTGTACATAGGTCCAAGGCAGGTTGTTGTTCTCGGTCAGATAGGAGGCGATGGCGTTGCCGATCTCCTTCATGTTCGACATGCAGACTACTTTGTTGCCCTGCTCTCGAGCACGGGACAACGAGGGTACCAGAATGGAGATGAGGACCGCGATGACGGAAATCGCGACCAACAACTCAATCAAGGTAAATCCGCAATTCGCGTTCTCTGTGCGCGAATCACGGAAGCCCTTCCTGCGCGACATGCACAGTCCTCCCAAACTCCCACCGCTTGGGACTTGCATTGAGCGGGCCTAGCGCATTGGATGTGCCGCCCGCTGCGCCGCTACTCACCCCTTCACCGATAGCCTCGCGCGCAGCCGCCCTCGAAGGCGCACTCCACCCTCAATTTGCGGATGCCTACCACTCCAGTGTCCTAGTTTAGCATAACATAAACCCTGGTTGTCAACCTCAAAAAGGGGGCAATCCCGCATTTTCGATGGCAAGCACCCGTACCCGGCCAGCTACCGCGATTGACTTTGCCGGCAGCGTCGGTAGGTTGAGAACCAAACTCGCCCGCTGCAGGCCGCCGCCGCGGCTGCCGCGAATCCTGGGAGCAAACCTGATGAAACTGGCCCTTAGCACGCTGTTCCCTCCTTCCTGCGACCTGTCGCCCCTGATGCAAAGAGCACAGAGACATGGGTACGATGGGGTCGAACTAGCCCTTCCGTCGGATACCGAGGTCGATCACGCTGGCCCCGTCCTGCCTCCTGTTTCGCAAGGCACCGGCGAGCAATTGCAGGGCGCCGGTCTGGAGGTCGTCTGCCTCGCCATTCCCGGAGCCCTGGACACAAGATATCAAGATGAACAATCGCGTGTTCTGGCGGCGGTTCGTGCGTCGATGGCACTCGGTGGTCAGTTGGGCTGCGCTCTCGTCAGGGTCATCGCCGGGAGGCATGAGGGTGAGGCGAGCGGGCCGCTTTCCCGAGCGCGACGTGAGGCGAGCCTTCTGCGCGTCTCGGATGCGCTGCGGGGGCTGATGCCCGACGCCGTAAAACACCGCGTCACTATTGTCGTGGAGAACGGGGGTCAGTTCTCGGACAGCTTGTCTCTGTGGACCATTGTTGAGGCCGTGGGCTCACCTTTGGTAGGGTGTTGCTGGAATCCCGTTGCGGCGCGGTCCGTGCCGGAGGACTCGACGACGGCGATCCCGCGACTTGGGTCCAAGATCAGGCTGGTGCGGGTGTCGGCCGGGGAGCTTCCCCAAACCGGTAGCGCTGGCAGCGGCCCGAACTTTGGCGTTGAGGGCAGCGATGTTCCTCGCATGATCCAGTTGCTCAAAGGCATCAACTACCAAGGTTACCTGGTTGTCGACCCGCCCGCCGCGCCAAGTTCGCCTGATCCGGAAGCAGTCCTTCCTTCCGCGGCAGCTTTCCTGCGCGGCCAGTTGGACGAGAAGGCCGTGGTGCTCTCAGCATACAAGGGGGACAAGTTTCGGCCGAGACAGGGCAGGGAATTCACCGCCGGGCAGTAGCATGACCCTGATAGTCCGTGACGATCCTGTTCGGTGGGTCGCAACAGGCGCCGTGGTTTTTGCTGTCATACTGGTTTCCGCCTGCCGGACACCTCCGCTCGCCGCGCGAATGGAAAGCCCGGTCAGGTCCTTTCCTCCTGCCGATGAGCGAGCAGAGCAAGAGTTGCTGCGAGAGTTGAATGACCGCTTTCGCGCGTACCACGGGGAGTATTTCTCGATTGTCACCGATGCCAGGCCTGAAGAGGTCGCCGAGTTCAGGAAATCCGCCGACGAGACGTACGCGGCGGTGCAGGCTTTCGCAGCGTATCTGGACTTCGCGCTGCGAAGCCCGGGCCGAAAGCTGCCGGTCATAGTCTTTGCCCAATGGCGGGATTATCAGTCGTGGGCCGGCCGCGCCGGAATCGAGGCCGACCAGGCTCTGCCGGGCTTTTTCGACGAGCGCACCAATCGATGCGTGTTGTTTGACTACGCCAACCTGCCCTTGATCAAAGCGAAGCGAGAGGAACTGGCCAGCATGCGTGAGGATCTCCGGTCCGCGGCGACGGCAACGGGCGGTTCGCCGGGGATGACCACGGATCAGGTACGAGACATGCAGGACCACATCCATCGGATTGAAACCAGGCTGGCCTTGTTCGAGGCACTCGTCAACCAGACCGTGGTTCGCCATGAAATCGCGCATCAGGTGTTGTGCAGCCTGGGGGTGATACGGCCTGGCGATGGCCGGTTCTGGCTGAAAGAGGGGCTGGCACTTCAATTCGAGACCAATTCAGGTCTCCAGCACAATCAGCATCGCTTGAACGATTTTTTCGCGGATGATGCCAACGCCAGCTTAGCCAACGTGCGATCCTTGATCGGCGATCCGCAACGGCTGACCGTGGGGGCCGATCGCCTTCCCGAAGCCTACGCGTCCGCAGGGGTGCTGGCCGCGTATCTGATAAGCCGCAGTTCCGCGACTTTTGTCGGCTACTTGCGGTCGGCGTCTGCGAGGGCGGACGCCGTTCCTGAAAGGCAAGCGAGGATCGCCGAATTTGAGGCTGCTTTCGGACCGTTGGACAGGGACTTTGAGTTACAATTCCGCGGATTCGTCGAGGGCCTGAGGCAGGGACTGGGCAAGGCCGGCGATGCCGACCAGGCCGGAGAGTGGACGCAGCGAAAGGAATTGCAACCTTGACCGCATCGATCATTGACGGCAACGCCATTGCGGCGGGGATCAAATCGCGGGTCGCGGATGAAATCGCCGCTTTGGGCAAACGAGCCCGTCCGCCCTGTCTGGCCGCCGTGCTGATCGGCGACAATCCGGCAGCCGCGAGCTATGCCCGTTCCCAGGCGAAAGAGGCGGAAGGAGTCGGCATGCAGTATCGGCTCGTCAGGCTGCCCGCGGATATCAGCATGGCCGGGGCGTGCGAAGGCATCGCTCGCTTGAATACGGACGCCTCGGTGGACGGCATCATGCTGCATCTGCCTGTGCCCGTGCCGCTTGACGCGTTTGAGCTGCAGCAGGGCATCGCGGCGGGCAAAGACGTGGAAGGCGTGGGCGCCGCCAATCTGGGTCTGTTGCTGATGGGCCGCGACGCCTTGGTTCCCTGCACCGCTGCCGCCGCCATGGCCTGTCTGCAATCGACCGGCATTGATCTGGCCGGCCGCGAGGCGGTCGTCGTCGGCCGCAGCATCATCGTCGGCAAGCCCCTGGCGTTTGTCCTTGTGGCCGCCCATGCCACCGTCACGCTGTGCCACACTCGAACCCGCGATCTCGCCGCGCACACCCGTCGCGCCGAAGTCCTTTGCGTGGCAGCTGGCGTTCCTGGGTTGATCGGCGGCGAGCATGTGTCGCCGGGCGCGATCGTGATCGATGTGGGCACGCAACGAGTTTCCGCGACGGACTCCGAAGGTCGGCGGAAAACGAAGATGGTCGGAGACGTTCGTTTCGAAGAGGTGGTCCCGATCGCTCGAGCCGTGACGCCCGTTCCGGGAGGTGTCGGTCCTGTCACTGTGGCCACTCTGCTGGCGAACGCCACGAAAGCTTGCCGGAAGTCGTTGGGGTTCTGAGTGCATCCAGAAAAAAGCGGGACGGGCACCCTCGGGTGGTCCATCTGCCTGGCGTTTTTCAGTTGGGCCGGGAGCCAATCGCGGTTTTGTCAGACGCTGTAAAGGTGTCGCTCGCGGCGTCTGCCGACCGGAGCAACCGGGCGTGATCCAGCGGGTGACGCTTGCCATCTGGGCCAGGGCTGTGGGAGCCAATACCGGGATGGCATGAATCGCCTTGCATAGAAGGGCGGTCCTGTAATTCTCAGTCCTGGCTGCATGTCCCGGCCGTTTGCGTAAGCCGTTTGGGCTTGGTGAACCGCGATCCTGCGGAAGGCGGCTTGCGCCGGGCGATGTATGTTGTTTAACGATGCACGGGGTTGCATTTTCCAGCCGTGCTATTTTTTCGGTTTCAAGACCTGACTTATTCTTGACACACACAGGGGTTTCCGGATATAACAGACCGTGCTGAAAGCTATGTCCGGGGCCGCTGTCCCGACGCCAAGTCGCGTAGTGCGCCAATCTTGGGGGCGCGAAAGGAGAAGGGCTATGTTACGCGGAGTTTACATATTCAGTCTGTGTGGGCTGGTGGTCTGTGTCGCGATGTTGTGCGCTTGCCAGCAAGCCACGCCGGTCACGAACGCGGCGGGGGCCGATCAGGTCTCCGCACCAAATGGCTCCACCAGCACAGCAACCGTCTCGGATGGTCGCAAGAATGCCGCCCGCATCATCAGGGCCGGAACGCTGTTCCGCGTGGCTTTGCTGCAGATGGACCCCGCTGTTCCCATCCCGCAGCATCCGTGCCTCCCGCTCGGCGGACCTGGCTTTGCGAGGTGGCCGTCGCGACTGCCCGGCGGCGTGGCCGGCTTTCTTGTGGGAGCGACTGATGTCAGCGAATATGACAGTCTCCACCTCAGCGCGACGGGAGACACCGATTACGTGTTTTCGGTCCGCGCCGGGACCGCCTCGGCCAGCCCGCCTGCGCCCGGCGACCCGAACCCGCATTTCTCGCAGTTGGAGTTCAATTTCCGCGCAGTGAACCCGTTTCAGGTTCCTCATGCGTGGGGCGACCCGCACTACGATATGCATGAGGCTGACTATCCGTCGAACGATGCGGATGATCCTGGAGCCGGCGGTGCCGGGGATCCCGCAAATGTCCGAAGTCTGATCAACTTGAACGGCGGCCCGGTCGCGATCGTCGTAAACGGCATCGACTTCAGCAACCCCCCGGCTTCAACACCAACGGCGACCACGGCCTGGATGAACGGTCTTGGGCCGCTGGGCTGGGTGGCGTTCATGCGTGACAACTCATATCAAAGCGGTCGCTTCTTCGCGATCTGGGGCGCCATGACCGGCGGACCCGTTGCTCTTGCCGACACGTTAACTCCGCTGGATGATGGCATCTTCGAGTCGGTCCAGGTCCGCGGCGATGTGTTTGACACCCTCAGCGAAAACCCGCACTCGCTCACGGCACCGCCGCCGGCCTGCGATGTCTGCCCGGCCCTTCCGGGTGGCGTCCCGACTCCGGGGCGACCCTACGCGTTGTTCGACTACAGCAACCTGAGCAATGGTGTCGCCCCTGTGGACGCGCCCGGTTTGGGTGGATTTGTGTTCGTGGTGCGACCAGAGGCCTTCATGCCCGCCCCCTTGCCCGATTTCGCGGTGGTTGTCGATCCGTCGGCTAATCCGGGACAACTGGCCACGGCTCATTTCGGCAATCTCCTGGTGGGGCTGCCGCAGTCGGGCTATCCTGAGGATGCCTTGGACACGGCCGGCATCATCGACCACCCTGGCGCGATCGAGGGGCCCTATGCCGATGGCGGCGTGCATGAACTCAGCATCTCGGTGTTCTTCATGCACAATATGCCGGAGGAACATTGATAGACGCCAACCGATTGGGCGATTCTGCGGGGCGTGCCAGCGCGGCACGCCCCGCTCATTTGTCGCGGCCGGTTTTGACCTGAACAACCCTCTATCGGCCCTCCCCTTTGCGGCCCCCGGCCTACAGATACGCTCTTGCCCACTGCTCCAGGAACAGCAAGGCCCACAACTGGCTCCCAAAGTCGATCCACGGTCGTGATTGCGCTCGGAGCACCCACGCCAACCCGCGCGGGTCGAGGATGCCTCGGGATCGGAGAGCACCCTCGCGCAGCAGGTCTCCGGTTTGGTCCAGCAGGTCTCGCTTGAACCACCGGCGGATCGGGACGCGAAAGCCCATCTTGGGGCGATACAGCAGTTCGTGAGGCACATATCGTTCAGCCAGGCGCTTGAGGAGATACTTCCGCACGTCGCCCCGCATCTTGAGGTCGAGCGACAGCGTGGCCGCGAACTCAGTGATGGTGTGATCGAGCAAAGGCACCCGACATTCCAACGAACAGGCCATGCTCGTGCGGTCCACCTTGGTCAGGATGTCCTCGGGCAGGTACATCTGCAGGTCGACATACTGGGCTGCCTCCACGGGCGGCCAGCCGCGGCTCTCGGCGCGGCGGCGAAGCTGGTCAAACGTGGTGTCGCCGGACGCGGTCGTGCGATATGCCTCGGTCAACAGGCGATCCGTGAGCCATGGACTGCAAAGGACCTGGTGATCCTCGTGTTGCAGGAGCGCCGGCAGGGACCCGGTTCGAAACCGCTTGAGGAACTTGGCTTCCGGGGAGAACATCGCTCCGGAAGACATCATCACCGCCCGGTGGATCGCTCGCCGCCACGGGCGATCGTATTCCAACGATTCGGCGAAGTCCTGGTATCGCCGATACCCGGCGAAAGTTTCGTCGCCTCCGTCGCCCGTGAGGACGACCTTGACATGGCGGCTGGCGACCTCGCAAACACGGTAGCAGGCCAGCGCCGACGAATCCGCGAACGGCTCGTCGAACTGGCGCACCATCTTGGCCACGGCGTCGACCGGATCGAGGCGGACGTGCTCTTCAACGTGCTTGGTGCCGTATCGCCGGGCCAGAATCCGGGCGAAGGGAAGCTGATCGAAGCCCGCCTCCTCGAAACCCACTGAGAACGTCCTAATAGACTTGCCTGACACGGTACATGCCAATGCGGTTACCAGCGATGAGTCGACCCCGCCCGACAACAGTGCGCCGACCTCAACGTCGGACTCCATGTGGCTCTCGACCGCGGCCCGCAGCCGACGGTCCAGCTCCTCGATCGCTTCCTGCTCATTGGTCAACTTGGCCCGGCAGTAATTCAGCTCCCAATAGCGTTGGACCTGGACCTCCAGCCCATGGCCGTTGCGGCCGCAACGGGCCCACAGCAGGTGCGCGGCGGGCAGCTTGAAGATGTTCTCGAAGATCGTGTGCGGGGCGGGCACGTACTTCCATCGCAGGTACTGCCTCAAGGCGTATGGGCTGAGAGCCGGGCGGCCGGGCAGCAGGGCCAGGATGGCCTTCAGCTCGGATGCAAAGAGCAGCGAGTCGCCATCACGGTAGTAGTAGAGCGGCTTGATTCCGTTGCGATCGCGAACCAGAGTGAGGCTGGGGTCGCGCTGGTCCAGAATGGCCAGGGCGAACATGCCGTCGAGCCGCTGAACAAAGGCCGTGGGGTCCTCCTCGTACAGGTGCAGGGCGGTCTCCCCGTCGGTCCGCGTGCGGAAGACGTGCCCGCGGTCCTTGAGCTCGGCGTGCAGCCTGCGGAAATTGTAGATCTCGCCGTTGTAGCACAGCAGGCTGTCCTCGGATTCGTTGGCGATCGGCTGGTGCCCGCCCGCCAAGTCGATAATGCTGAGCCGCCGGTGCCCGAGGAATGCGCGACGGTCCCTGGAAACGAATTGGCCGCGATCGTCAGGGCCGCGATGGGCCAGGCTGTCAACGGCCTTCGCCAGGCGCTGGTCATTCTCCAGCCAGGCAAAAGGTCGCGTTGCTAGACCACCGACAAGGCCGCACATCCTGGATCTTCCCCTATATCGCGTTGTCACACCGGCCGCCGACAGAAGCCGTTGGCTTCGGTGGCGCCGGGATCGCGTGAGTGTATCTACCCTTGCCCGACTGCGGCAAGCCGGGCTTCGGATCGACCTTTCTGTTCAGCCTTTGACCAGCTATCCTATTCCCTGCGGCGCGTCGTGGCGGACGCGTTCAATGGATCGGGGAGCCCGGCTCGGGCGCCGATGCGTGAGCATGTCCGTCTCAAGTCATACGTATGCGTTGTCGGAAAGGGAACCTCGCATGGGTGACCGGCCTAGCCCGATCATTCCGATTCCCAAGCAGATGAGGCTCACGCCAGGCGGGAGCGCTTGGCCCAGCAAGGTCGTTGTCCGCTGCGAGGCGGGGCCGGCCACTGCTATGGCGGGGCTCTACGAGTCCTGCATCCACGGGAATTCCGACGGGAGCCTGTCCATCCGGCTCTCGCAAACGGAGGTTCCCAGCGGGGGCTATGAGATCGACTTAGCCGATAATTCCATCACCGTGGGGGCCTTGGATACAGCCGGCTTCCGGCACGCCTTGTACACGCTTTCGCAACTGGCCTCGGAGCCGCGGGCGGCCACCGGTCACATCCGGGATTGGCCCGCCTTGGGGGTTCGGGGATTTCACCTGAATCTGGCTGCTTACCGCCGTCTCGACGTCGATCTGACCTGCCGGATCATCGAATCCGCCGCCCGTCTGAAGCTCAATACTCTGCTTGTGGAATACGGCGGGAGATTTCCATTTCAAGCCCATGCGGCGATCAGGGATCCGACCGCCTTTTCAAAGCAGGATGTGGCCCGCCTGTCCGAAGTCGCGGCCTGCAACGGCCTTGAAATCATCCCTTTGCAGCAGAGCTTGGCCCATTTGGAGTACGCCCTGAGCCACCCGTCGCTGGCCCATCTGCGGGAACGAGAGGAGAAGACCAATCTACTCTGCCCGGCAGATCCGGGCAGCATGGCTCTGGTCGAAGGGCTCGTCGCCGAGCTGCTGGCGGCCCATCCGCATACTAAGTGGTTCCATCTGGGCGGCGACGAGGCTCGGAAGTTCGGCCAGTGTCCTCGCTGCGCTTCCGCCGTCCGCGAATCGGGCATCGGAGCGGTGTACGGTCGCTACGTGGGCACATTTGCCCGCCGGCTGCTCGACAGAGGAATCCGACCCATCCTCTGGGATGACACGATTTGCGCTCATCCGGATGCTCTGGAGCACATCCCCAAGGAGACCATCATTGCCTACTGGGACTACATCGCCGTGGCGGACCCGACGCCGGTGCTGATTCCACGGATGGCCCATGCCCTTGGCGGGCCGCGGGTGGTTCACGATTGGCGATGGGGTGCTCGTCGGAAGGCCGGTACACTCAGTGAGGCCCAGGCCGACGTGATGCGGCACTATTCTGAGGGCGTTCGCGTTCGCGCCGCTCTCGGCAAGGCGTATCTGGCGGAGTTTGGTCCGTATCTAGGCCAAGGCTTTCCTCGTTGGTTCCGGGCGCTGCCTTATCTGGAGTATTTTCAGGCGCGCGGGCACGAGGTGATCTGCTGCCCGACCGGCATGGGCAATGGAGACGCGGAGAACGGCTTGCCGAATTTTCGGCGGTTCGACGCGAACATTCTGACGCATGCCCGCCGCTGCATTGCCAATGGCAAGACGCTGGGGCTTGTCACCACGATGTGGTACAACATGCCCGTGGAACTGATCTACCAGCCGCTTACCTGGACCGCCCAACACGCGTGGTAGCAAAAGGCGAGGACACGGTGGGCCGTGATCCACGGGCAGTCCTCAGCGGCGGCAGCCGTCGTTTCCGGAGGCGGTCTACCATGGCCGTCTCGGAGTCGGCCACTGGATGGGATGTCATGCGATCTGGGGATACAGGCCGTGGGCCACCGGGTGTGACCAGGGCGATCGACGAGCTCGGCCGTATGCTTTCCGGCGAGATCCGCACGGATCGCCTCAGCCGGGCGTTGTATGCGACGGACGGGAGTATCTACCAGATCGTTCCGGACGGTGTCGTTCTTCCGCGCTGCGTCGATGACGTTGTTGCCGCCGTTCGCGCTTGCGGTCGACACGGCGTGGCTCTCACGGCCCGCGGCGCCGGCACCGGTCTGGCCGGCGGGGCGGTCAACCGCGGTTTCATCCTGGATTGTTCCCGCTTTCTCAACAGGATTGTGGGCATCGACCCGCACAAGCGCGTGGCTGTGGTCGAGCCTGGCGTGGTTCTCGATGAGTTGAATGCCGCGATCAAGCCATACGGGCTGCAATTTCCGCCCGATGTGGCCACCAGCAGCCGAGCCACCATCGGCGGCATGATCGCCAACAATTCGTGCGGGGCGCATTCCATCATCTACGGGCGGACCGTGGACCACGTTGTCGGCTTGGATGTAGTGTTGTCGGACGGTTCGATTTGCCGCTGGGGCCGTGGTGCCGTCAGCACAGTGAACGCCCTCGCACGGCGTTGCGAGGAGGCTCTCGCCACGATCGTTCGCGAATATGCCGATGAGATCGCTGCGAGGTATCCGAAGGTATCGCGATCGAATGCCGGCTATGGGCTCGATCGTCTGCGGATCGAGAACGGGAGGCTGAATACCGAAGCCGTGATATCCGGCAGCGAAGGGACACTCTGCGTCGTTGTCGGCGCCACATTGAAACTCGTCCCGCTGCCCAAGTTCAAGGGTCTGGTCGTCGCCCATTTCGATGAGCTGCTCGCCGCGATGGAGGCCACGCCGGTGGCGCTGGAGCATGGTCCGGCAGCGGTGGAGTTGATCGACCGGCCGATTCTTGATGCCGCCAGGATCAGCCCCAATATGGCCCGGCATCGATCGTTTATCGCCGGTGATCCGGACGCCGTTCTGGTCATCGAAATGTATGACGAGGATGAAGGGCGACTCGCTGAGCGTCTGCGCGCTGTGGCCGCGGACTTCGGGACCCGCAGGCTCGGCTACGCCTGGCCGGTGCTGAGTGAATCGCGACAGCAGGCTGACGT
>DATKKX010000027.1:0-3722 GCA_035542775.1 Phycisphaerae bacterium
AGCAGGCTTATGCCATCCAGGCTGGCCGCGAAGTCCGCGTGATCGTCGACGCCGGCAAGGTGGACGACTCCAGCGCCATGCGGATCGCCCGCGATATCGCTCAGAAGATCGAAGCCGAGATGACCTATCCCGGCGAAGTCAAGGTAACGGTCCTCCGCGAGGTCCGCGCCGTCGAATACGCCAGGTGACCGCAAGAAAGCGAAAAGGCGCCAGGAAGATTTTCCGCGGCTACGGAAATCTCCCTGACGCCTCTAATTTTCAACCTGCTCCTACGTCGCGTCGCTCGCGCCCGCACCGGCCAGTGCGGGCTTGGGGCCTTCGGTCGTCGCGTCGATCGGCTCGAATCCCAGCCTCTTTTCGCCCTCCACTTGCGTCACGGTGGCCAGGACTCTGTTGCGCCCCTTGAACATGCCGCGGAGGATGTTCTCGCTCAGCGGGTCCTCGACGTACTGCTCGATAGCCCGGCGAAGCGGGCGGGCGCCGAACTTCTCGTCGGTGCCCTTCTCCAGCAGAAAATCGCGGGCCTCATCGGTCAGCTCCAGCGTCAGGCCGTGGTCCTTCAACCGCTTCTGCACCTTGCTCAGCTCCAGGTCGACGATCTTGGTCAGATCCCTGTGCATCAGCTTGTGGAAGACGACCACTTCGTCCACGCGGTTGAGAAACTCGGGCCGGAAGTGGTTCTCCAGCTCCTGCTTGAGCATGTTCCGCATCTTCTCGTAGCTGAGGTTCTCGTCACGCTTCTCGAAGCCGAACGTGGACTGGTGCGTGATCTTCTCGGCGCCGATGTTGCTGGTCATGATCAGAACCACGTTGCGGAAGTCGACGTGGCGGCCGAACGAATCCGTCAAGCGGCCTTCTTCCATGATCTGCAGCAGCATATTGAAGCAGTCCGGGTGGGCCTTCTCAATCTCGTCGAGCAGCACTACCGCGTACGGCCGGCGGCGTATCCGCTCGGTGAGCTGCCCGCCCTCTTCGTAACCGACGTAGCCCGGCGGGGCGCCGATCAGCCGGCTGACGTTGTGCTTCTCCATGTACTCGGACATGTCGATGGAGATCAGCGCCTCCTCGGAGCCGAACATGAACTCCGCCAGGCACTTGGCCAGCAGCGTCTTGCCCACGCCCGATGGGCCGATGAAGATGAAGCTGCCCATCGGCCGGTTGGGGTCCTTCATGCCGCTGCGCGAGCGGCGGACCGCCCGGGCGATGGCGTGAATGGCCTCTTCCTGGCTGATGACACGCTTGTGCAATTCGGTTTCCAGCTCCAGCAGGCGGGAGGCCTCTTCCTTTTCCAGCCTGGTCAGCGGGACGCCGGTCATCTTGCTGACCACCTCGGCGATGATCTCGCCGTCCACCACGCCGTCGGTCTCGCTGCGGCGGTCATGCCATTCCCTCTCCAGCCGCTCCTTTTGGGCCGCCAGCGACAAGGCCTTGTCGCGCAGCGATGCCGCCCGCTCGTAGTCGGCGTTCCGCACCGACTCGTCCTTTTCTAAGGCGAGCTTCTTGATGTCCTCTTCGATGGTCGTGAGTTCCGCCGGCTTGGTCATGGCCCGCAAACGGACGCGAGCCCCGGCCTCGTCGATGACGTCGATGGCCTTGTCCGGCAGCACGCGGGCCGGCACGTAGCGCATCGACAACTCCACGGCCGCCAGCAGAGCTTCGTCCGTGATCTGCACGCGATGGTGGGCCTCGTATCGGTCGCGCAAGCCTTTGAGGATCTCGATGGTCTCCTCGCGGGTCGGCGGTTCGACAATGATCTGCTGGAAGCGGCGCTCCAACGCCCCATCCTTCTCAATGTACTTGCGATATTCATCCAGCGTGGTCGCGCCGATGCACTGGATCTCGCCGCGAGAGAGCGCCGGCTTCAACACGTTCGATGCGTCGATCGCGCCTTCCGCGCCGCCCGCCCCGACCAGCGTGTGCAGCTCGTCGATGAACAGGATCACGTTCCGCGCCCGGCGAACCTCGTTCATGACCGCCTTGATCCGCTCCTCGAACTGTCCGCGGTACTTGGTGCCGGCCACCATCATGGCCAGGTCCAGCACCACGATGCGCTTCTCGCACAGCAGTTCGGGCACGTCGTTGTGCACGATCCGCTGGGCCAGCCCCTCGACGATGGCGGTCTTGCCGACGCCCGCCTCGCCGAGCAGCACCGGGTTGTTCTTGTACCGGCGGCACAGCACCACCAGCACGCGCTCGATCTCGTTTTCGCGGCCAATGACCGGATCGAGCTTGCCCTGTCGGGCCATCTCGGTCAGGTCGCGGCCGAAGGAGTCCAGCGCCGGGGTCTTCGACCGCCCACCTTTGCGGGCCACCTCCGGATTGCTCACGCCGGGCGTCTGAGGAGTCTCCTCATTCTCAACGCCGGCGCCGAGCAGGTTCAGCACCTCCTCGCGAACCTCTTCCAGCTTGATACCCAGGTTCATGAGAACCTGGGCTGCAACCCCGTCCTGCTCGCGCAACAACCCGAGCAGGAGATGCTCCGTACCCACGTAATTGTGGTTGAGGTTGCGGGCCTCTTCGATTGCGAATTCAATGACCTTCTTGGCCCGCGGAGTCTGGGGGAGCTTGCCCATGGTAACCATGTCGGGCCCGCTCTTCACCAGCCGCTCGACCTCCAACCGAACCTTGCGAAGGTCGACGTCGAGGTTCTTCAGGACGTTGGCCCCCACGCCGCTGCCTTCCTTGACGAGTCCCAGAAGGATGTGCTCCGTTCCGATGTACTCGTGGTTGAACCGCTGGGCCTCCTGGTTGGCCAGAGCCATTACCTTGCGCGCTCGGTCTGTAAATCGCTCGAACATTAGGTGTCACGCCTCTCGTCTTGCTTGATCCGGAAACCCAATCCCTGCCACGGGCAACTGCCGCAATCCTCTCCACGGTACCTGCCGGCATGCCGCAGGCGAGTTCACGAAACCCCCTGAGGAATGCACCTCGCAGGCCGGAAATTCTAGCACCGGCAACCACTGCCAGCAACGCGAGAAGATACCGGACCTGCGCCCGGCGTCGGCTATCCCCCTATCGGCTCGCCGGCCACCGGAATGCAGATCTGCGAAGCGGCCAAACGACGGAGATGAACCGCCCGGGAGTGCCCCTCGTGCGTCGGCCGAGATCGCGCTGTACGCGACCCGCCTGCAAGGCATCAGAACCTGAACATGATTCTCGGGCAATGGAGGTGGGGAGTGTGCGTTGCCGACTCCGGATGAGCTCTGCGAGGTCTTCCGATTCACCGCATCGGCCTGGGTGCCCGCCAGCCGCCCCTGGAAAGGCATGAATCTCAGTTCAATGCAGACGATCGGCTTCGAACGCCCCGTTGGATGCCGCGGCTCCACGGCGCAGCAAGGCTGAAGCAACCAAGCGAACGCAGGCGGCGGTCCTACAGCGGAAAGAACTGCGCAACGAAGCCTTGGAGACCGGTGGCGATCGCCGCAAGCGGGGACAGCAACAGACCGAGCAACGTCTCAAAGAAACTCGAGAGAAGGTCCCCGCTCAACCCCGCCCAGAAGTTCTCAGGCACCATGTTTGTGTTCTCCTGGCACCGGATGCCGCGGCGATCACGTCCCCACACTGCCGCATCCGCCGGCGAACACGGCAAAACGCGTTGCGTTCGACCGCGTCCAGAGTACCCGGCCAATGCCGTGCCCCTTTGCTCTGATCCTCGGCAAAAATCCGGAGTGGCCTTGAGAACTGTCGGCCCCGCCGCGGAGTACGGCCGCAAGCAAGATTCG
>DATKKX010000028.1:0-15775 GCA_035542775.1 Phycisphaerae bacterium
CCGGCTGGAAGGACCCATATTTGACAGTGCTTCCGACGAGTGCTAACGTCATTCGCTCCTCATGGAGCGGGGAGCGGATTCGTCATTCAGAATCAGAGGAGTGAGGCCGATATAGCGGAGGATGTCCCGATCGGGGACAACCGACTATGGGGGCGCAGGGACGCAGTACTAGCCAACCTATTTCGTAACAGGATGTTACATAAGTAATGGCCAAGAAGACCCGAACGATCAAGAAGACCACAGGCGGGGCCACCGAGGCTGGCGGCAAGCCCCTGGTGATCGTGGAGTCGCCTGCCAAAGCGAAGACCATCAACAAGTACCTGGGGAGCGGTTACGTCGTAAAGGCGTCCAGAGGACACGTTCGGGACCTGCCGCAGCGTCGATACGGGATCGATCCGGGTCGCAATTTCGAGCCAAATTATGAGATCCTGGCCAGCCACCGGAAAATCATTGATGAACTGGCAAAGCTGGCCGAGGCCGCGCCGGTTGTGTACCTGGCGACCGACCTGGATCGCGAGGGCGAGGCAATCGCCTGGCACCTCTCGCACGCTCTGGACCTCCCGCCCGGGAAGATCCGCCGAGTGGTATTCAATGAGATCACCAAGAGCGCGATCACCGAGGCCTTCAGACATCCGCACGGGATCGACATGGCCAAGGTCGATGCCCAGCAGGCCCGCCGCATTCTCGACCGTGTCGTCGGATATGAATTGTCGCCCCTGCTGTGGAAGAAAGTGGCCAAAGGCCTGTCCGCGGGTCGGGTGCAATCTGTCGCCGTTCGCATGATCGTCGACCGGGAAGCCGAGATCGTCGCCTTCGAGCCGCAGGAGTATTGGGTTGTCGACGGCGTCTTCACCCCGGACGTGGGCCGGGCCGCCGAGCTGGCCGGCCAGTGGCGGGAGTTCCTGGCGGCCGGGGAGAAAGGCGGCGTCGCGCAGACGAACAAGGATCGAGGGGCCTGGCTGAGCGAGCGAGGTTGCTTCGAGGCATCGCTGGCGGAAGTTTCCGGCAAGCCGTTCCGGCCCGAGGGCCGGCTGGATCGCAAGAAGCCCGAGGCCCCCGAGTTTGTCAGCGCGGTCGAGGAAGTGCGGCCCGTCGCCGAGTCCTTGGGCTTCCGCATCGCGCGAGTCGACACCGCTCCGTGGAAGGAATACTCCCACCTGGGTTTGAGCCGCGTCACGCTGACCGGCGCGACCGAAGTGGCGGCAGAGCCCCGTTTCACCGTGAAGTCGGTCGAGACGAAGCGGATGCGATCCAAGCCGTCGCCGCCGTTCACCACGGCGACGCTGCAGCAGGCCGCCGCAAACCAACTGCGGTTCCCGACGTCGAAGACGATGAAGGTCGCCCAGAGTCTCTACGAAGGCGTGGATATCAAGACCGGCGAGGGCAACGTCGGTCTCATCACCTATATGCGAACGGATTCAACCAATCTCTCGGCGGAGTCCGTGCAAGCCGTTCGACAGATGATCAAAGAAGCGTGGGGCGAGAAATACCTGCCCGGCAAGCCGGTTCACTACGCCAGCGGCAAGCAGGCCCAGGAGGCCCACGAAGCCGTCCGGCCGACCGACGTGCGGCGGACGCCGGAATCGCTTCGCGGGCACCTGACGCCGGAGCAGCACCGCCTGTACGCGTTGATCTGGAATCGCTTCGTGGCCTGCCAGATGAGCGAGGCGGCATGGGATTCCACGGCCGCGCTGATCTCGGCGAAAGTCAAGCAAGGCGAAGCCGTGTTCAAGGCGGCCGGCCGCGTGCTGGTCTTTGACGGTTTCTACAAGGTGATGGGCGTACCCAAGAACGGCGACAGCCAGACGCTGCCGCCCTTGCGGGCCGGCCAGCAGGTGATGCCCCTGGCGCTCACTCCGGAGCAGAAGTTCACCTCTCCGCCGGCACGATATACCGAAGCCTCGCTGGTGAAGGCGCTCGAAGCCGAGGGGATCGGTCGCCCCAGCACCTACGCCACGATCATCAAGACGATCCAGGATCGCGGCTACGTGGAGCAGGAGGACCGCAAGTTCCATCCGACAGCCCGCGGGGAGCTGGTCACGGGCAAGCTGGTGGCCCATTTTCCGAAGATCATGGACCTTCGCTTCACCGGCCATGTCGAGGACGACCTCGACAAGATCGAGGAGAAGCACATCGACTGGCATGATGTGCTGCACGAGTTCTACGATCCGTTCAAGGAGTCGTTGGCGCGGGCCCACGAGGAGATGGAGGCGGTTCGGGCGGAGCCGAGCCCCTACACATGCGAGCTGTGCCACCGGCCCATGGTCTATCGCCACGGCCGGAAAGGCCGTTTCCTGGCGTGCTCCGGTTATCCGGAGTGCACGTCCGCCAAGGATGTCGATCGCGAGGGCAAGATCATAGAGATGCCGAAGGTTTCGGAAACGTGTGATCTGTGCGGCCGGCCGATGGTGATGCGTCGCAGCCGCAGCGGACCGTTCCTTGGTTGCTCCGGTTATCCGGATTGCACCAACACCAAGCCTTGCGGCGACGATGGCGTGGCCCTCAAGAAGGTCAAAGCCGAGGACATCAAGCAATCCTGCCCGGAGTGCGGCTCACCCATGCAGGTGAAATTCAGCCGCGGCCGGTCATTTCTGGGCTGCACGAAATACCCCGCCTGCAAGGCGACCGCGCAGATGCCGCCGGGCATCTATGTGGAGAAGCCCAAGCCGGCCGCCGCGGGCGTGCGGTGCGACAAGTGCGGGCGGGACATGGTCATTCGCAAGAGCCGTCGCGGCCCATTCCTGAGCTGCTCGGGATTCCCGCGGTGCCGGAATGCCATGCCCATGGACAAGCTCGACCACCTCAAGTCACTGGAAGCCGCCGGACAGATTCCGCAGCCGAGGCCGGAGAACGGGAAGAACGGGT
Source organism: Phycisphaerae bacterium (assembly GCA_035542775.1). Lineage (GTDB taxonomy): Bacteria > Planctomycetota > Phycisphaerae > UBA1845 > UTPLA1 > DATKKX01. Next base: position 2,866 of record DATKKX010000028.1, read on the forward strand.
CCACGAACGGCGGCAAGAACGGCGGGGCGAAGTCCAAGACGCGGGGCAAGGCGAAGAGCCTCACCAAAGAGGAAGTGGCCGGGCTCGGCCCGCCGCCGGCCGGCTTTGCCTGGACGCGTACCGGCCGCCCGGTTGTCGAGACGTGGCCCGTCGAACCGCTGCACTGCTATGAGTGCGGGAGCGAGATGACCCTGCGAACGGGCCGGTTCGGGCCGTTCTACAGTTGCCCGTCGTGCAAGGCAGCAGCGAACCTGCGCGGGGACGCCAAAAAGCAGGCCGAGGCCCAGATGCCCGCACCGGCGAAGCCCGAGCCGATCGACACCGATCTGAAGTGTCCCGACTGCGGCGCGAAGATGGTCCTGCGAATGGGCCGCACAGGCCGGTTCCTCGGCTGCGTCAACTATCCCAAGTGCAAGAAGACGATGGAGGCCCCGCCGGGCCTGCTCCGTGAGGTCGCCGAAGCGACGGCGTAGGCTGATATCCGGGGCGGTTTTCCTTTTTGTGACTGTCCACCGCCGGGCGTGTGGCGCGCACTCGCCTTCGCACTGCTCGCAGAGCAATGGCAGACGTGAGCGCTGCTCAATAGTGGATTGGCTCAGGCCACTTCCAGGAACTTCTCCGCTTTGGCCCCGCATATCGGGCAGGTCGCCGGCGGCTTGCCGAACTCGATGTGGCCGCAGAACGGGCAGAGATAGAAGCGGGCCTCTTTCAAGTCCGTGCCCTTTTGAGCTGCATCCAGGGCCAGCTTGTACAGCTTGGCATGCACCGCTTCGGCCTTCACGGCATAGGCGAACATCCGCTTGGCCTTGTGTCCGTCGGCCTCGGCCTGCTTGAGCATGGGCGGGTACATTTCGGTGAATTCGTAGGTTTCACCGTTGACGGCGGCCTGGAGATTCTGCGTCGTGGGGCCGACCGCGGCCATGGCGGCGAAATGTCCCTCGGCGTGGATTCTCTCCGCCTCGGCGGTCGTGCGGAAGAGTTTCGCTATGTTGGGGAACCCCTCCTGCTGGGCCTTGGCGGCGAAGACCGTGTATTTGCGGAACGCCTGACACTCTCCGGCAAACGCTTCCTGGATGTTCTCTTGTGTGGTGGGCATGTTGCACCTCCTGCGGTCATGGTGTGGCTCGGTGGTGTGATGGTATACGCCCAGCACCGAGCTTGCCAGGAGGCCCACAGAAGGGGATGCGGAGAAAGATAGCCATTATCCCTTGGTTCGCCGCCTCGCGCGGGGGCGAGACGGCACGGTCACGAAAGCACGGACGAGCCGGGCCTGTGTACGTGTCAAGAGGCAGCCGCATCGATCCGAACCGTCCGCCGCAGGCGGCCGGCTCGGATCATCACCCCATCGCCAAGCAGGCTCGGGCTTGTCGGTACCACCCTTCGCAGACGGACGCGCAAGATCGGCAGGTTCTGCGATAGGGCGTGTGACGAGGCGCTTATCGGACGATCCGTGAGGATCGGCACCAATTGCGCGGTTCGCGCAATATGCGACAAAAGTTTGCATTGGGCGTCGCTGCGGGCGATGGACTCGGCGCAGAAATCGACCGATAAACATCTAGGCCCCCGCGTGTAATGGATCATTCCGGGGGCGAGAGGGACGGACTTTCATGCCCAATGCGCCGGCAAAACCCGAGGCCCCGGCAGCCGACCAGGCTGCGAACGGCAAGAAGAAGAAGTCACTGGCCACGTTCGGCTTGTTCGGCGGCGTCATGGTTGTGGAGGGGCTGGCGATCTTCTTGTGCATGAGGTTCTTCGGCTCACACCCCGATCCGACGCTGGGCGTGGAGGGCATTCAGGTTCAGGCCTCGCAGCCATGGAAGGAAAGCGCCGAGCTGGAGGTGGCCAAGCTTCGGGTTCAGAACAACAACGGGCAGCGAACGGTGCTGTGTAGTGTCACGGTCGTCGTCCGCGTTCACCAGAGCGACGCCGACAAGGTCAAGGAATTCCTGGAGAACCGGAAGAACACCATCAACGACGCGCTCAGCCGGATCATCCGCAGCGCTGACGAAAAGCACTTGAACGAGCCCGGCCTGGAGACCTTGAAACGGCAGTTTCGCTTTGAGCTGAGCTCATTGATCAACGACGACGCCATCATCGAGCAAGTGCTGATACCGGAATGCATGCCGTTGCCGACGGGCTTTTGAAGATCGGTCTCGGCGACGGGCCATGTGGTCCGGACGCGGTTGTAACTGGGCATGGATGCCGGATGTTGCCATGGAAGGTAGAAAAGTATGTCCGGGGTAGACCCTAACGAGAAAGACGGTCAGTCGCAGGAAGAAATCGACGCCGCTCTCGCCAGCGCCGCCGGAGACGGTGCAGCCGAAGGGGCCGCTGCCGCCGGCCAGACCGCGGAACAGACTACTCCTCAAGACGCAACCACCTCCGGGGAGGCCGCCGAAGCGGCCGCCCCTCAAGACATGGCCACCACCGGGCAGGAAGTTCCAGCAGATGCAACTCCTGCCGCTGACGCCGTCAGCGCCGCTGCCGAACAGCCCGTAGAGGCCGCCGCCGATCAGGCCGGTGCTCCGGCCGACGATTCATCGGCCGGCAGCGCGGCGGGCCTGTCACAGGCGGACATCGATGCAGCCCTCGGGGGCGCCTCTGGAGAGCAACCTCCCGTGACCGCTGCGGCACCCGAAGAGGTCAAGCTGGATTCGGCCGGTCGCCCATTTGACGAGATGGCTGCCATGATGGAGGCGGCCATCGCGGAGGAACGAGCCGCCGCCCCACCCGCCGGCGAGAGCGCTCCAGCTCGCGAGGCCGAGCCGTTGCCGCCGCTGCCCGCGAATGCGGTGCCCCTCAATCTGCCTGATTTTGCGCCGACCGACACGGTTGCTGACAAGAAGGGCATCGAGTTACTGAATGACGTGGAGCTGAATGTGAAGATCGAGCTCGGTCGGGCGGAGATGCTGATCGAGGATGTGATCAAGCTGGGAGAGGGCTCCGTGGTGGAGCTCGACAAGCTGGCCGGCGATCCGGTGGACGTGCTGGTCAACGATCGACTGGTGGCCCGGGGAGAAGTCATCGTCCTGAACGAGAATTTCTGCGTGCGGGTGAGTGAAATCGTCGCCGGCCTTCCCGAGGAGGAAGCGGCCTAGGAAACGGGACCATTGCGTGACCGTGCGGACACCGATGAGGTCGAGCGTCTGTGGACTGGCGGTGGTCGTCGCCGTGCTGTGGTTGTGCGCGGTGAGCGCTTCGCCCGCACCCGGGGAGGACAGCAGGCCCGCCGCGAACACCGGCGGCTCGGTCAAGGCGAATGAGATCGCCGAGGCGCCGGCGGCGGACCATGACGCGGCTTCCGCCTGGATGCATCAGACCGTGGCCCGTCCGAAGGATTCGATCCGACCCCTTCGGGCCCCAGCCGAGGGTCCTCCTCCGATACACAAGAACAGCCTGCTGGGCCGTGATGGCAAGACCGGCACGATCGAGCTGGTGTGGCCGCTGCTCCTGGTGTTGGGAGCCATCGCCGGAGCGACATTGGTGATCCGTAAGATCCTGCCTCGCGGCAACCGGCTCGGCGGCGGCGGCGTCATCGACGTCGTGGCCAGCCATTATCTGTCGAGCAAGCAGAGCCTTTGCCTGGTTCGTCTGGGTCGGCGGGCCGTGCTGCTCGGCGTTACGCCGGAGCGTATCACACCTGTGGCGGAAATCCTCGAGGCCGGGGAGTTGGCGGAGATTGTCGCCGCCATCGAGCGCAAGCGGCCCACTTCGTTTACTTCGACTTTTGCCCGGCTTTGTGCAAGGGATTCAGGCAAGAGAGTGCACGAGGAGCCCGCGGAAGGCCAGGTTCTGCTCGCGGATGAGAAGCTGACCCGCGCGGGTGAGGCCGTTCGCGGCCTGGTCGATCGAATTCGCACGCTGTCCGGAACGCCGGCGTCGGCGGAGCCGACGTAGCGGTCGTCGAACCGGTTTTTTCCGGATTCGGGCGCACCGCAGCGCAAAGGAGTTGCGCAGTGTCTATGACATGGCGAGGATTGCGGCGGCGTCGCGCGGTCGTCCTGATCGGCGCCGCCTTCCTGGGGGCGGGCATCGGCCGGCCGGCCGCCGTCTCCGGGCAGTACTCCGATGCCGCTCTGATGGGCCCGCCTGCACCGGCATCCGCGTCTAATCTCGACAATCCCGCGGGTATCCCCGACCTCAGCCGGATTGCCCCGCCGGCCAAGGATGCGGGCGGCCTCAGCGCCTCGATCAAGATCCTGGTTCTGCTGACGGTTCTCTCGCTGACCCCCTCGATCCTGATCATGGTGACCAGCTTCACGCGGATCCTGGTGGTGCTGGCCCTGCTGCGGCAGGCGCTGGGCACGCAGCAGTTGCCGCCCAGCCAGGTGCTGACCGGCCTGGCGCTGATCATGACCATCCTGGTCATGGCTCCCACCTGGCAGAAGATGAAGGCCGAGGGCGTGGATCCGTACATGGACGGCAAGCTCAGCCAGGCCGAGGCCTTCGACCGGTCGGCGGCGCCGCTTCGGGAGTTCATGTTTCGCCAGATCGAGGCGGCCGGCAATGAGGAGAGCATCTACATCTTCTCGGAATACGCCCGCGGCCCCCTGCCGGACGGCGACGAGCTGCGCCGCGACAACGTCGGCCTGGTGGAGCTGATCCCGGCCTTCGTGCTCAGCGAGTTGAAGACCGCCTTCGTGATGGGTTTCCGGATTTATCTGCCGTTCCTGGTCATCGACATGGTGATTGCCTCGATCCTCATCAGCATGGGCATGATGATGCTGCCGCCGGTGCTGATCTCACTGCCGTTCAAGCTGATGTTGTTCGTGCTGGCCGACGGCTGGGGGCTGGTGGTGGGATCGTTGTTGAACAGCTTCGGATGATGCGGAAGGCGTGGAGACGGCTGAATGGATGCGACCACCGCGATTGATTTGAGTTGCGACGCTCTGTTCATGGCTTTGATCCTGGCCGGGCCGATCATGGCCATCGGCATGGCCGTGGGCCTGGTGATCAGCATCGTCCAGGCGGTGACCCAGTTGCAGGAGCAGACGCTGACCTTTGTGCCGAAGATCGTGGCGATGGGCATGGCGGCCGCGTTTTTCGTGCCGTGGCTCACCGCGAAGATGATCGAATACACGCAGCGTCTGTGGGGCGAGGGGATGTGGATGCCGTGACGCGGGCCTGAATAGGGCCGACGCCGCGGCCGGGCGCGGCTCTGATGGGATGAGAGCAGGGACGTACAAGCTTGCCGCTGGAACTGATACGGATCGAGCTGCTGCTGCCGGCCTTCGGGCTCGTGGTGGCGCGCATGGCCGGACTGGTCATGGGCGTGCCGGTTCTGTCCAGCGCCGAGATCCCGACCGTGTTCAAGCTCTGGCTGGTGGCGACGCTGTCGCTGATGAGCTTTCCCATCGTCGCCCCTCTGCTGCCGCAGTCGCTGACCCTGCTTCAGGTCGGATCGGGCATGGTCGGGGAGTTCGTGGTCGGCGAGATCCTGGGGCTGGCCGCCAGTGTCGTTCTTCTCGCCGCCGAGGTGGCCGGCAAGATGGTCAGTCACCAATCCGGCCTGGCCCTCGGAGAAGTCTACAACCCCGTATCCGACACGACCACGACGGAGCTGGACCAGGTGTGGTTCTTCGCCTCGCTGATGATCTTCATGGCCCTGCGCGGTCACGTGGCGGTGGTCGATGTCCTGCTGAGCAGCTTCAAGCAGGTTCCGCCCATGATGATGTTCGTCGACGGGGCCATGACCGACTGCCTCCAAGGGCTTCTCCGCAGCATCTTCGACGTGGCCGTCCGTCTGGCGGGGCCGGCGATCCTGGCCCTGCTGCTGACGTCCCTGATTCTGGGTGTGCTGACCAAGACGATGCCGCAGTTGAACGTGCTATCGGTGGGATTCAGCTTCAAGATCGCGGTCGCGATCTTCATGGTCGCGGTGACCATCACTTGCTCATATGACCTGCTCTCGGATGCGCTGTTCGACGGTCTGGACCAGGTGGGCGGGCTCTTCGAGCATGTATCCAGGAGGGTGATGCATGGCGTCTGACGCCGGCGACAAGACTGAAGCCCCGACGCCGCGCCGTCGCACCGAAGCGCGGGAGCAAGGCCAGATCGCCCGCAGCACGGATCTCAGTTCGGCGTTGCTGCTGCTCGGGGCGATGCTCAGTCTGAGCTGGTTCGGGCCGCACCTGATGGCATCGCTCATGCGGTCGATGCGGGACTATCTGACGACGGCTGATCCCGTCGCGGCCGGGCACGTGGATGTCGGCTCGCTGGTGCCGTCGGTGGCAAGATCGGTTCTCATGGCGGCCGGCCCGGTTCTTTTTGCGGTCATGCTTGCCGGCATGCTGTCCAATTTCGCTCAGGTTGGCTTCCTCTTCACCACTCGCCCTCTTGAGCCGAAATGGGAGAGGCTCAATCCCATCAACGGAATCAAACGGCTGTTCAGCGCCAGGACCGTGGTCCAGTTGCTGATGAATCTCCTGAAACTCGTCATGGTCGGCCTGGTGGCCTACGACGCCATCCGCAAGCGGGAGGACGAGATCCTCCTGGCCATTGCCATCGGAGGCTGGCATCAGGTCGCCGTGCTGGCCAAAGTGCTCTACGCGATCGGCATGCGGCTCGGTGCCATCCTGCTGCTGCTCGCTCTGCTGGACTATGCCTGGCAGCGTTACAAGCACGAGCGTGATCTGCGAATGACCAAGGAGGAGGTCAAGGAGGAGCTGCGGCGGATGGAGGGGGATCCGATTGTCAAGCAGCGCCGGCGACGGATGCAGTTCGCGGCAGCGATTCAGAGAATCAAGAAGGCCGTGCCCAAGGCGGATGTGGTGGTGACCAATCCGACGGAACTCGCCATCGCCATCAAATACGAGGCCGAGAAGATGCGGGCTCCGACGGTGGTGGCCAAGGGCCAGGGCTATCTCGCCCAGAAGATCCGCGAAATCGCGGTGGCCCACGGTATCCCGATCGTGGAACGCAAGCCATTGGCCCAGGCGTTGTACAAGACGGTCGAGGTGGGGCAGGAGATACCGGAGAAGTTCTATCAGGCCGTGGCCGAGATTCTGGCCTACGTGTACGAGTTGTCCGGCAAGGCGCGGCGTCCTCGGAGGGCGCCGGCGGCGGCATGAGGTGGTGAGTTGCGGGTGCGAGAGAGGATTCTCGCACCCGCGAGCGAGTGTGATTCATGGCAACGGCACCGAGCACAGTCGGCAGGACGATGATGCTGGTTCACGAGAACCGCGGCCTCATCTTCCCGATGCTGGCCCTGTCGCTGGTGCTGGTCATCCTGATCCCGCTGCCCACGGCGGTGCTGGATGTTCTTCTGATCGCCAACATCACCCTGAGCGCCGTGGTGCTGCTGACCGTGATGTACATGAACGGGCCGCTGGAGTTCTCGGCGTTTCCCTCCCTGCTTTTGTCGCTGACCCTGTTACGACTCGTTCTGAACACGGCCACCACGCGGTTGATCCTGACCAATGCCGAGCGGGGTCTTTCCGCCGCGGGCCATGTCATCGAGCAGTTCAGCGCATTCGTCGCCGCCGGCTCGCTGGCCGTCGGCGTGATCATCTTCGTCATCATCACCGTCATTCAGTTCGTGGTGATCACCAAGGGCGCCACCCGCATCGCCGAGGTCGCCGCCCGATTCACCTTGGACGCCATGCCCGGCAAGCAGATGGCCATCGACGCCGACCTCTCCGCCGGCATGATCGACGAGGCCGAGGCCCGCCGCCGACGGGAGAACATCACCCGTGAGGCCGACTTCTACGGGGCCATGGACGGTGCCAGCAAGTTCGTCCGCGGCGACGCCATCGCGGCGATCGTCATCACTTTCGTGAATGTTCTCGGCGGCATGTACGTCGGCATGGTGGAAAAGGGACTCCCGCTGATGGAGTGCCTGCGGGTGTTCACCCGGCTGTCCATCGGTGACGGCCTTGTGGCCCAGATCCCTGCGTTCCTGGTGTCCATCGCCGCGGGCATGATCATCACCCGCTCCACCGCCAAGACCAGCATGGGCGAGGAGTTGATCGCCCAAATGACTTCGCGGCCGATCTCCCTGATCCTGGCCGGCTGTTTTCTGTCGATCCTGGCCTTCACGCCGTTGCCGAAGATCCCCCTGATCGCCACGGCCGCCGGCATTGGAGGGCTGGGGTATCTCCTGTTCGGCAAGGGGCGCAAGGAAGAGCAGGCGGCCCGGGCGGCCAAGGCAACCAAGCCGAAGGAGCCGGAGAAGATCGAGACCTGTCTGGCTCTCGATGCCCTGGAGTTGGAGGTGGGCTACGGTTTGATCCGGCTGGTCGACAAGAAGCAGGGCGGCGACCTGCTGGACCGCATCGCCAACATCCGCAAGCAGATCGCCATCGAGATGGGCATTATCGTCCCGCCCATTCGCATCCACGACAATGTCCAACTCCAGCCCAATCAGTACGTTCTCAAGCTGCGAGGCGCCCGCATCGCCGGGGCCGAGCTGATGCCCGGTCATCTGCTGGCAATCGACTCGGGGGCGGTGACCGAGGTGCTGCACGGCATCGAGACGCGCGAGCCGGCCTTCGGCCTGCCGGCGATCTGGATTCCGGAGGAACACCGGGCCACCGCCGAGCACCGCAACTACACGGTGGTCGATTGCAGCAGCGTGCTGGCCACGCATCTGACGGAAATCATTCGCAGTTTTGCTTCCGATCTGCTCACGCAGCAGGACGTCAGCCGGCTGATCGACAATCTCAAGGAGCGCTGTCCCAAGCTGGTGGAAGAGATTGTGCCGGAGGTCATCAAGACCGGCGAGATTCAGAGCGTGTTGCAGAATCTGCTCCGCGAGCGCGTGCCGATCCGCGATCTGGAGACGATCCTGGAGACGCTGGGCGACTGGGCCGGCCGTACCAAGGACCCCGATGTCCTGGCGGAATACGTCCGCAACGCCCTGGCACGCACGATTTGCGAGCACCATCGCGGCAGCGACAGCACGATCCACGCGGTGACGCTGGATCCGACCTTGGAGGACACGATCAATGCCCACGTCGAGCGAACCGATCGCGGTTCGTACCTGACCCTCCCACCGGCCCAGGCCAACAAGATCGTGGCGGCCATCCGCAACGAATTGGACGCCGCGGCCACCAAGACAGCCGGCAAACCGCCGGTGATTCTGGCCTCGCCGCAGGTCCGCCAGTGGGTTCGCAGACTGATTGAAGCGGCACTGCCGAACGTGGCCGTGCTGGGATACAACGAGGTCGTCCGCGGCGTCAACGTCCGGACGCATGGAATGGTGACGGTAACCGATGGAGCTGAAAACTTATCAAGCCCGGTCCATGTCTGACGCATTGGCCAAGGTCAAGTGCGACATGGGACGCAACGCCGTGATTCTCCACACCCGCACGATCCGGCGAGGCGGGTTGTTCGGGATTGGAGCAAGGTCGCTGGTGGAAATCACCGCCACGAACGATGCCCGGGTGATGGACGCGAGGGCGGCCGCCAAGGCCCTTGACGATTCCTCCGCCGTCCGAGGGGCACGAGTGGTCAAGCCCGCGATCATGGAGTACATGGCGGTTCTGTCCGCCCCGGCTTCGAACGCCCCCTGCCCCGAGAAAGCCACGGCGGTTCAGGCAGCGCCGACAGAACAGCCCGGCACCTCCGCCGCGGCGCCCGTCGTCCCTGATCCGGTGATGCGGCATGATGTGGAGGAGATCCGCCTCATGGTGGCGGATCTGCTCCGCCGGACGCAGCAATCGCAGCATCCTCGCGTGCCGGGTGAGCTGGTGGACTACTATGTCCGGCTCATCGGGCAGGATGTCGGCGACGAGCTGGCGACGCAGCTCCTCGAGCGTCTCGCGGGCAGGCTGCGGGAGAACGGACCCGTGCTTGCGAAGCTGGAAGGCGGCGCGCAGGCCTCGACGGTCGCGGGGGCATCGGCGCCGCCGGAGTGGATTCGCGAGGAATTGCAGAAGCTGGTCAGCGAGACGCTGCCGCCCGCCGAGCCGTTGCGGCTTACCGCGACCGGCCGTCCCACGATCGTGGCCCTGGTCGGACCGACGGGCGTCGGCAAGACCACCACCATCGCCAAGCTGGCCGCCAACATGAAGCTCCGCAAGGGGAAGACCGTCGGCCTCATCACCATCGACACCTACCGGATCGCCGCGGTCGAGCAGTTGAAGGTCTACGCGCAGATCCTGGACGTTCCGCTGGCGGCGGTGGTGTCGCAGGCGGAGATGGCGGCTGCCATCGGCCGGATGTCGGATCTCGATCTGATCCTGATCGACACGGCCGGGCGCAGCCAGCGCGACGAGCCTCGGATCGCCGAACTGCAGGGACTTCTGTCCGCGGCCCAGCCGGACCAGGTGCACTTGGTTCTGGCCACCACCAGCCGCGAGGCGACGATTCACGAGGCCATCAAGAACTTCTCCGTTCTCGGCATACAGCACCTGATCTTCACCAAGCTCGACGAAGCCCTTGGTTTCGGGGTCATTCTGAACGTCCTGAACTCTGTGAACATGCGGCTCTCCTACCTGACCACGGGGCAGTCCGTTCCCAACGACATCGAGGAAGGCAGTGCCTGGCGGATCGCCCAGTTGATCGTCGGTCAGGTCAGCGAGCCGGCGCGGGCGTCCGAGGAGGTGTCACAGGCTCCGCTCCAGCCTCCGGAAGGGCAGTTGCCCTCTCGATCCGGCCGCGCGTTTTGTGCCGGTGTGCTGCCCGCGGCGGGAGCCGAGGAGCGGTTGCCGAGGCCCTTGCCGTTGCCGCTGCCTCACGGTCGCGGCCTGGTTTCCGCTCGCGAGTCGGTGTGCGAACGCGCGGTCGGCAGGCAGCCTGAGGCTGCCATGGTCAGGGAAGGGCCGACAGCATGAGCGCGATCCCCAAGGATCAAGCCGCCGAATTGCGGATGTTGATGGAGGCGCGGCCGGCGCTGTCGGCGCGTCGCCCCCTCGCTCATCGCTCGGCCCGTGTTGTGGCCATCGCCAGCGGCAAGGGCGGCGTCGGCAAGACCAACATCGCCGTGAATCTGTCGATATGCCTGGCCCGGCGCGGCCTGCGGGTCGCTTTGGTCGACGCCGACCTGGGGATGGCCAACGCCGACGTGGTCATGAACGTGCAATCACATTTTGATTTGTCGCACGTCGTTCGCGGCCAGCGGACCGTCGAGGAAGTGGCGGTCAGCGTCGAACGCGGCCTCCGCCTTGTGGCCGGGGCCTCGGGGCTGGCGTCGGTCGCGGACCTGAATCCCTTCGCCCGTCAGGAACTGGTCCGCGAGCTGGGCTGCCTCGAGGATCAGTCCGACATCGTTATCCTGGACTGCGGGGCGGGCATTTCCCAGAACGTGCTGGCCTTCGCCCACAGCGCCGACGAGTTGCTCATCGTGACCACGCCGGAGCCGACCGCGGTCACCGACGCTTACGCTCTGATCAAGGTGCTGAGCCGCGCGCCGGATCCGCCGCCGATGGGCCTGATCGTCAACCAGGCAGCCAGTGCCCGGGAAGGACGGCAGGTGGGTCAGCGGGTTGCATCCGTGGCGGCCCGATTCCTCGGCGTCTCGCTGGCGACGACCGGGTCGGTCCTGCAGGATCGACACGTGCCCCTGGCCGTCAGGCAAAGGATTCCGTTTATCGTGAAGTATCCCGACAGTCCCGCTTCGGGCTGCATAGCAGCATTGGCACAGCGGGTCGATCGGGCGGTCTCGCAGGGCTCCTGCCGACCGGGTTTCTTCGGTCGCGTGGCCCGCTTTTTCTACTGAATCAAGCTGAATGCGCCGCCGATGCCAATCAGGTTGAGGCCCGAGAAGCGGGTGGCAGGACGAGAAGGACATGGCGCGTCTGTACGGAGCTTGCCTGGGTTTGCTGGTGTTCAGCGCGATGATTCTCTGCGGGATGTTCGCAGGCAACAGCGTACAGAAGATCGTGTTGCGAGCCCTGGCTGGACTGGCCGGCGGATTCGTGGTCGGCTCGGTAGCCGGGTGGATCGGCATGTCCGTCGTCAGGGAGAACGCCGCTGCCCCGGGTAGTGACCGAACGAAGACACCTGAGAAGGCCGGAGAGGCCGAGGCGCCTCAGACCGCGGCGGCGAGGAAGTAGAGGATTCATGACGATCGTGGATCGGTGAATCACGCCGCTCGCGTGGCCCGGCCGGCAAGGAGTGCGGTGCATGCCCGCGACCGAGACTGATCTTGAGTCCCTGTGGCGAGAGTACAGGCAAGGCCCTTCGCAGGAGCTGCGCAACATCTTCATCGAGTCATACAGCCACATCGTTCGGTTCAACGCCGAGCGAATCCACGCCAAGCTGCCGACCGAGGTGGAGCTGGACGACTTGATCTCGGCGGGCATGTTCGGTTTGATCGACGCCATTGAGGCATTTGACATAGATCGCGGCGTGAAGTTCGAAACCTACTGCTCGCCGCGAGTCCGCGGAGCGATGCTTGACGAGCTCCGCTCGATGGACTGGGTGCCGCGGCTGGTTCGCAACCGGTCGCAGAAGATCCAGAGCGCCACCAAGGCCTTGCAGAGCGAGCTGGGCCGCATGCCCAGCGATCGTGAAGTGGCCGAGCGGATCGGCGTTTCGGCCACCGAGTTCACGCGCATGTCCCGCGATGCCACCGCTGTTTCAATGACTTCGCTCTCGCGGAAGGTTTTCGGCGGCGATTCCTCGCGCGACGTGGCCGAGATCGATGTGCTCAAGGATGAGCGAGCCTGCAATCCTGTCCGCGAGGTCCAGAAGTCGGACCTCAAGCAGTTGATTCAGAAAGGGCTCACGCCGACCGAGCGGCTGATCCTGGTGCTGTACTACTACGAGCAGATGACCATGAAGGAAATCGGCATGACGCTCGATCTGTCGGAGAGTCGCGTGAGCCAGATGCACTCCGCGATCGTGGACCGCCTGAGGTTCCAGCTCAAGCAGCGCGACCGGGAGTTTCGAGTGTGAGAGATCACCGTGGAGATGCCCCCCTCGGCGGGCAGGCTCCGGCACGGAGAGAAGGATGAGACGATCCCGG
>DATKKX010000029.1:0-2066 GCA_035542775.1 Phycisphaerae bacterium
AGGATGTCAATAACGACGGCCACATCACCGGCGCGGATCAACAACTCTGGACCATCCACACCAGCGGCAACCTGATTCAGACGAGCGGCACGCTAAACGCGGGCAGCTATCTGGCGGAGATCAAGGGCACTGCGACAGGCACCAGCCCATCGTACGCGGCGGCGGTCACGCTCGCCCCCGTCCCCGAACCCGGTGAATGGGCAATGATCCTCGCCGGCCTCGGCATGATCGGCATGATTGCACGGCGGCGCAGCTTCAAGAGCTGACCCAGACGCCACCGCGCGGCGTAGTCCTGCCGCACTCGAAGGGCCCCGCCGGGGCCCTTTGTTTTTGCGCCAAATCAACGTCCAAGCCAGGTTTCGCATTGCTTTGGGACTATGACTTTTTGTTTAGCTCGGTCGGACTATTGCGGCGGCACGCGAAACCCGGATGATCGCCGGTGAAATATTGGGTGGCGGCTGTGCGAACGACCGCCGGAATCAACAAAATCTGGCAAGGGACAAACAACATGAAGAAACGGATTGCGCTCGCAATCGTTGCCGCCCTGGGCATCACCGGCGCAGCGTACGCGACACCGCTGCCGAACATGAGCTTCGAAACGGGCACGGGCAGCTGGGCTGCCTCCGGCCCCGGAAGCGACTCGGCGGGCACCAGCTTCACCAAATTCGGCACCACCGTGAACGTGCCTCCGTCGACCTACGGCAATCCCGGCGCGCAATTCGTCGAATTGTTCAGCAAGGGCACGGGCCTGTTTACCAGCGATACGTTCTCCATCACCAACCTGGCCAGCACGACCATCGGGGCCGGCTACACGCTCTGGTACCGGGCGCTCACGCAAGACACGCTGTCGCTGACCAATCTCGCCGGCGATTCGGCCTGGGTCCAGGAGTACGTGCAAGGCAATAACGGCACCTGGTCCTGGAAGACGATCGCAGCGTGGGAATCCGCCCTGGGAAGCACGAGCTGGCAGCACGTGGCGCTCGACTCCGGGGCCAAGGGAATTCGCATCAGCATGAACGGTGACGGCGACAACAGGAAGTCCTACTTCTTCGCCGACATCTCCCCCGTTCCCGAACCCGGTGAATGGGCAATGATTCTTGCCGGCCTCGGTCTGGTCGGCATGATGTCCCGGCGGCGCAGCCTCAAAGGCTGACCCAGACGCCGCCGCGCGGTGCAGTCCTGCCGCACTCGAAGGGCCCTTGACGGGGCCCTTTGTTTTCCTGCGTAACCATGATGAAGGCCCGGCTTAATATTGCCGCAGCAATGTGCGATTACGCTTTGCACAACGGAAGGAACATGGCATCGCCCGGATCAACCACGGATCGACTCGAGGGATAGACACATGAACACGAAAATCGCACTAGCCGTCGCTGTCGCTGCAAGCCTGGCCGGGTCGGCCCAGGCGGCTGCCCCCCTCACCGACGTGAGCTTCGACGACGGACTGAATGGCTGGAATGTCGTGAAGTCCCTCTTCAGCCCCGCCACGGCCAGCGCAGTCGGCAGCACCACCGTCAATGGCGTCGCTGTCAACCCCGTCTTCGGACAATCGATGGCCGAGCTGACGGCGCCTGCGACCAGCATTCCGGGCTCGGTCACGCTGTTCGAGACCGCAACCGCGCCGCTCGGAGCCGGCTACACACTGTGGTATCGCCTTGTCAGCGCGGACCATGGCGGCAGCTTCCTGGTGAACTCGGTTGGCGACGGCCTCTCGATCCAGTATGCCACCAACGGCCAGACCGCGGCCGCGAACTGGCAGGCCCTGGTGCCCGCACTCGGCTCGAAGAACTACGATTCGGGCGACACCGGCTGGCTGTCCTTCGTGCTGCCCCAGAACACGACAGCGCTGAAGTTCACGTTTGCCTCCGACGGCGACAAACGTCCTTCCTATGCGTTTCTCGACGTCACGCCCGTCCCCGAACCCGGCGAATGGGCGATGATCCTGGCCGGTTTGGGCATGATCGGCATGATGGCCCGTCGGCGCAGCTTCAACGTCTGACCAGGACGCCGCGCGGCGTAGTGTTGCCGCACTCGGAGGGCCCCCGGCGGGGCCCTTCGTCTTTTCCGGG
>DATKKX010000030.1:0-6914 GCA_035542775.1 Phycisphaerae bacterium
CTTTATGGCGCCAATCTGCCGGAGCCGGTGGTGAGCGTGGACCTGTGCGACGACTGTCCTCTTCGCCGGCTGTTGAGCGTCACGGCGGCAGGTCAGACCTCCAATGTCCTGCCCCTGGCGACCGGCCAGCTGGAAGAGGTCACGGAGTCCGAGCCCAACGATTCCCTGGTCCAGGCCGACAGGGTGAAAGTGCCCGTCACCATCAATGGTCGGATTGACCGCCCGGGCGACTACGACTTCTTCGTGTTCCGCGCCCAGCAGGGACAGGAGTTGGTGATCGACGTTCGGGCTCGCCGGTTGGGGTCACCGTTAGATTCGATCATCACATTATTGAACACCAAGGGCGGTGTGCTGGCTCGTAACGATGATACCCTCGATCCCACCGAGCCGATGCTCACGCATCACGCCGACTCTCGCCTGGTCTGGAAGTGCCCGACCACGGCGGACTACGCCGTTCGCATCGCCGATGTGCAGGGCAAAGGCGGGGATGAATATGGTTACCGGTTGACCTTGGCGCCACCGCAGCCCGATTTCGCGCTGCGGATCCTGCCCGACAACCCGCGGATCGCTCCCGGCGATACAGCCGTGCTCACTGCCGAGGTCATTCGGAAAGACGGCTTCGATGGCGAAGTGCGGCTGTCCGCCACCGATCTCCCGGAAGACTGGACGTTCCGCGCGGCCACGATATCTCCCAAGGAAAACCAGGTCCGGTTCACCGTGACTGCTCCGGCGGACGCATCGCCAGGCCTTATCAGCCCGACCTTCAAGGGAATTGCCAGCGTCGGCGACGCAGAAGTCGTTCGGGAAGCCTGGCCGGCCGAGGAGGTAATGCAGGCCTTTGGCTATCAGCACCGTCTGGCAACACGGGAGTTCCTGCTGGCGGTCATGGAGGGAGGATACTTCACGCTGTCTGCGGATGTGCCAGCCGACGAGGTTGTGGAGGTGCCCCTCACTGGCGAGGCAACGGTCGTCATCAAGGCGGTCCGCGCCGAGGGAGCAAGCGGCCCGATCCGGCTGGCAGCAGATGGTCCTCCCCGAGGCGTCGCGGTGAAATCCGTGGTGATCCCCGCCAATCAGGAGCAGGCCACAGTTACACTGACGACGACCCCGGCTGCCTCGCTGGGTGTGGCGCAGAACCTCATCATTGTCGGGACCATGAAGGCCGGCAAGGGTTCGGTCAGTCGTTACGCGCCGGCCATCCCGATCATGATCGTGGCGGGTCCGACTAGCGCCAGCGCGGAACCACCCGCCTTGCCGGCGACCATGCCAGCTTCGCTCCCCAGCTCGCAGAAGGACACGAAGTAACGGCGAGGCCGCGCCGGCTTCGTAAATCTCGGCTTCGTGCCGTGCAGCCCAAACCCTTCCACGCTTTCGCCGAGCACTTGCGGAAAGCAGGAGGATGGTTTATTGAAGCCGTCGTCTCGGAGCTTCGCGCCGACGCCCTTGCTCATGGCCGCGGACCGGGCATTTCAGGCACGGGTGTTCGCTCCGACGACGGTGGGTTCGCTGCTGGCAGGGCCGATGGTGCGATCTGCGGGCATGCAAGTGGCGTACTATTCATGCAGGACGGTCTCCGGGGGTAGGATGACCAGAACCGGCGGCTTGCTTCCGATGGTCGGGCTTTGACTGGATGGATGATGCGATGTCACGGAGTAAGAAAACAACATTGTTGTTGCCGTTTGCGGGAATGCTGCTTGCCGCCGCTACAGTGTCGGGACAATCGTCGCGACCGGTGCCGAGCGATGACCTGGAGCGACTTGATTTTCGCAGAGTGGTGGCGGACGCCAAAGCCAAGGTTTTTCCGGCGGTGATCTTCATCAAGTGCATCCGCGAAAGCCTCGAATCCGGCAAGAAGCTCTCGCAGGAGGTTGCTGGCAGCGGCGTCATCATCTCGCCCACCGGCGAGGCCCTGACCAACTGGCACGTCATCGACAAGGCCATTGATATCCGTTGCCTGCTGTACGACGGCCGAGCCATGGACGCCAAGCTGGTCGGCAGCGACAAGGACACCGATCTGGCACTCATCCAACTCAGCGTGCCGAATGGCTCCGGCCCTCTGCCGTATTCGACCTTTGGCGACTCCACCAAGCTCACAGAGGGAGACTTTGTCATGGCCATGGGCGCTCCCTGGGGCATGGCCCGATCCGTCTCCATCGGCATTGTATCCTGCACTCGGCGCTTCCTTCCTGAGCATAGTGAATACAACCTGTGGCTTCAGACCGACGCCTCCATCAGCCCCGGCAACTCCGGGGGCCCGCTGGTCAACACCGACGGCCAGACCATCGGCATCAACACGCGCGGCGAGATGATGGGGGGCGATCTGGGGTTTGCCGTGCCGTCCGACACCATCAAGGTCATACTCTCGCAGCTTCGCGATCACCACGAGGTGGATTGGAGCTGGACCGGACTGCAGCTCCAGCCTCTGCACGACTTCGACCGCAACATCTACTTCGACGCGACCGAGGGCGTGATCGTGGCCGAAACTGATCCGGAAAGCCCAGCCCGCCAGGCCGGCATCCAGCCGAAGGACCGGATCACGGCGATCAACGGCAAGCCGGTCATCGCGATGACGGAAGAGGACCTGCCGCCGCTTCGACGCGAGATCGGACTGCTGCCCAAAGGTGTGCCCGCCAGGATCGAGCTGACGCGGAATGACCAGGCCATCACCGTCGAGTTGACACCGCGCAAGAAGGGCAAGGTCGAGGGTGAAGAGCTGGACTGCCCGAGATGGGACTTCACCGTCAAGGCCATCAACCAGTTCGATAATCCGCGCCTGTACTTCTACAAGAAAGAGGGCGTCTTTGTTTACGGCGTGAAGTACCCGGGCAACGCGGCGGGCTGCGGACTGGAGCGCGAGGACATTATCCTGGAAATCGACGGCAAGGAGGTCCGGACGCTCGATGACGTCAAGTCCATTCATAAGGCGGCCCTGAGCAACATCGAAACCAAGCACCGGATTGTCTTTACGGTGTTGCGAGACGGCCTGCGCCGGCAGATTGTGCTCGATTTCTCCCGCGACTACGAGAAGGAATAAACCGCTGAAACTCGAGGAATCATCGATGTTGAGCCGAACGCTGCCCCTTGGGATGGTATGGCCGGTGCGATCCGCCTTCGGTGGATTTTTCGCATCCGCCCTGATCATGCTGCTTGTGTACGGGTCCACCTTCGCGGCGGAGGACGAGCCGAACCCTGCTCAACAACTTGCTGTCGCCGATGCTGTCGCACCCTCGCTGGTTCGCGTGGAGTACACGTTGCAGTACGACAAGGCGGAACCGCCGCTCGCTGTCGGTTGGGCTGAGCGATGCCCCAATTGCGGGCGGTACCACCCCAGTACGGACTTCGAGGAGCTCATCAAGGAGGAACGGCCGCTGGAGGTGGCCGGCTTCCTGGTCGGCCCGACGAAGGTTGTCACCCGCGACGTGATGATGCACCCCCGCTTCATCAAGGGCATCCAGGTGCGCTTCGGAGAACAGACGGTAGAGGCGCAGCCGGCGGCCTACGCCAAGGACCAGATCGCAGTGATACTCGATCTGGCTAAGCCGTTGGAGGGGACCAAGCCGTTGGACTTCGCCGCCGGGGCGCAGCCGCCCTATCTCGCGGTGTCCTACGGGCGGCGGGACGGAGTGTGGATCGCGGCGGTGCAGCCCTTCACACCCAAGGTGGTGGTCGCCCCCGGCGGGCGGCGGCTCCAGAGCGTGCCGCCGTGGAGCCTGATCTGCGACGAAAAAGGCAAACCGGTCGCGGTCACAATGAAGGATGCGCTGCCGCTGGATGAATCGTGGAAGGGTTCGCCGCTGGCCTGGCCGGCATCCACCGCCGAGGAGATGAAGGGCTTTCTGGCTTCGGAGGAGAAGCAGTCCGACCGGGCCGTGGTGCGAGTCGCGCTCAGCTTCCGCAGCCCCAAGACGGGCGGCGGACGCGACATGTGGGAGTTCGTCGATGACAGCGACCGAAGCGGCACCGAGCAGAATGTCGCCGGCGTTCTGGTCGGTGAGAAGCGAGTCCTCGTGCTCCTGGAGGCCAAGCCCAGGGTCACCGCGCGATTGACGAAGATCGTCGTGCATCCGGTTGAGGGCCAGCCCACTGCCGCGAAATTCGCGGGCACCCTGAAGGATTACGGCGGTTTTATCGCCGACTTGGACAGCCCCTTGCCGGGAGCAGTGGCGTTTTCCGACGAGAAGCTTCCCGATCTGCCGCACAAGCTGCTGCTTGCGGCCGATGTCGTCTTCCAGGGCGAGAAGCGTGTCTCTTATTTCAGCCATGTTCGTGTCTCCTCTCTTGAGGAGAAGTGGAAGCAGCAGTTGTTTCCGTTCGCTGCCGGCGGCGAACGGTCGGCATGGTCATTCTTTCTGTTCGATCCGGCGATGCGGCTGGTCGTGCTGCCGATCTGGCGCCGGGAGCCGGTGAGCATGGATGACGAGCATTGGGAGCGATCAGATCGGTCCGTGTTACTGCCGGCGATCTATGTGAAGAAGATGCTGGCCGACCTGCCCAAGTACGTGGATGGCGGGAATGTGCCGCTCAGTGATCAGGATGAGAACCGGCTGGCCTGGATAGGCGTGGCCCTTCAAGGCCTGGACAAGGAGTTGGCCCGGGCCAACAACGTTTCCGACCAGACCCGCGATGGGGAAACCGGCGCGATGGTCTCATATGTCTATCCCGACTCCCCGGCGGCCAAGGCGGGCATCGAGCCGGGCTATATCCTGTTGCGTCTGGACGTCCAGGGGGAGCCGAAACCGTTGGAAGTGAAGATCGAGGGAGATAAAGGCCGCTCGTTTCCCTGGGAAATGCTCGACGAGGCCTCGGAGGCGGACTTCGAGCATGTGCCGCCGCCGTGGCCGTCGGCGGAGAATCCCCTGACCAGGGCGCTTACGGATCTCGGCTTCGGGCGGAAGTATACCGCCGAGTTCTTTCACGGCGGCAAAGTTATTCGGAAGGATTTTGAGATTGTGCAGAGCCCGCCGCATTACGAGTCCGCACCGCGCTTCAAGTCAACCGACCTGGGGCTCACCGTACGCGACATGACGTACGAGGTGCGCCGGTACTTCCAGAAGGAGCCGAGCGATCCCGGCGTCGTCGTTTCCAAGATCGAGCCGGGAGGTAAGGCGGCGGTGGCGGGAATCAGGCCGTTCGAGATGATCACGCACATCAATGACTCGCCGGTGCGGGACGTGAAGGAATTCGGAAAGCTCACCGCCGGTCAGACGGAGCTGCGGCTGGCGGTGAAGCGGCTGACACAAGGGCGGATCGTGAAGATCAAGATGTCGGGCGCGACGACGAAGAAGAGTGAGGACGCAGGATCAGGGTCAAAAGAGCCAGCGATGGGGAGCTGAAAGGGCAGGAAAGCATACTGCCGAGCCTTGCTCCATTCTCGCTGGACTTGTAGGATGTGAGAGATGGGCGCTGGGGAAGCGCGAGGGCAATCCGCTTCTGACGGACCAGGCATCATCTGGGGCCTGCTTCAAGGGCCGTTGCGCGGCTTGCGGTCATTTCGACCTTGCATGGGCAGCCGGGAACCGACTCCTTGCGTGCCTTCCTCGTGAACGAGCAGAGGAGGAAGAAATCATGTCGAGCCGAGAAAACACCGGGGCGAAGATATGTGTCGCCTGCGGAAAAGACGCTGCTAATCTTCCGCGCGTGAAGGACTCGCGCGGTCGGTACCTGCACAAGCAGTGCTACGAAGCGATCAAACGCAAGCTCGAGGCCCGCAAGGGTGCGCCTGCCTCCCAGCCGGCAGCGCCAGGGGCTCGCGCCGCGGCCTCGAGTCAGAAGGTTTCGTCCCCGGCAGCGCCGCGCCCGGCGGTGGCCGGGCGGGCTTCCGGAGGGCGACCCGCGGCCGCGAGCCATCCAAGCCCTGCACCGCCCGACCTCACCTCTGAGGTTCTTGAAGAGCTTCCGGTGCTCGATCCTGCGGCACCGTTGCCCGTCGCGGTCGCCGCAGCGGCATGCCCAGCCTGCGGGCACGCGATGCCCAACGGGGCCGTGATTTGTGTCGGGTGCGGCTTTAACAGCAAGACCGGCAAGATCATGGCGACGAGCGCAGCCGTGGCTCCCAAGGCGAAACCGGTCAAGAGGAGCAAATCGGCCGCCAGCGGCATTCTGGATCAGCCCTGGCTTTTCGGCGCGGGCCCGGCTCTGGTGCTGTTGGTTCTCTTTGCGATTGGCCGGGGCGGCGACATGGCCGTCCTCTTCATGGGCTTCTATAGCCTGTACTCACTGGCGGTGTGGATCTGGGTCCTCATCAAGGCCTTCAGCGAGAGCGCCCTTCAAGGTATTTTGTGTCTATGCGTGTATATTTACCTGATCTACTTCGTGTTTGCTAAGGTCGATGATTCCAGGGTGAAGTACGCGTTCGCGGCACACTTGTTGGGTTTCGTCTTGTACTTCCTGTTGACAATGGCCATGGCGAGCGAAGGTTCGGGCGTATTGGGCGTCCCGAAGGGATTCTGAGCAAGATCGTCAGGAGGCTCATGTCAGCTTTCGCTCAACGTGAACTGAACGCTCGTGCGTCGCCAGCGACCATCACGGCCGGAGGTCGCTCGTCCGCACCGGCCGTTGAGTTGTTGTTCGGCAGGACCGGCCTAATACTGGCCGCCATTCTCTGGACCGTCGCCATTGTGCACCCGCCGCACGGACTCGATCTCCCCATCTGCTGGTGGAAGACGACGACCGGCCTGCCATGCCCCGGTTGCGGGTTGATGCGGAGCCTGAGCTGCACGATCCGCGGCATGTTCGGCCCGGCGTGGCAGTACAACCCCTTCGGCCCGGTGTGGCTGGCCGTCGCAAGCGGCGGGGCTGCAGTACGCCTGCTGTCGGCGCGAGGGCAACGCCGCGTTCGCGCGTGGGTCAGCCGACATGACCAGGTCCTCGGCACGGTCTATGCGGGTTTTGTAACCGCCTTCCTTGTCTACGGT
>DATKKX010000031.1:0-2268 GCA_035542775.1 Phycisphaerae bacterium
CGGCGGCGAGGCTCGCGTATGAGCCCGAGAACCAGAATGGCACCCCGCCCTCGTCGGCCCAAGCGGTTGCCCAGAGCGCAAGTGAAATCGCAGGGACGAGGGTCACGAGGGCAAGGATGCGGGCCGTGCGGCAGCCCGCCAGGCACCTGCCCGAATGCCTTCGTGCGCGGCGGATCGCTTCGGTGCGCCTCATCGGTCTGTCCCATCCCGCGCCCAGGAGGTTAGCCTCCGCTCCGAAATTGCGTGATGTTTGCTAGGAACGAGGGATAGCCAGCCCTTCAGCCCCTCGCAGGACAATTTGCGGATTTGCCCCCCGGAGTTAGAATTACCAACTCGTCGAGCCTACGGCGAGAAAACAGCAACCTGCCTGAAAGGCAGATCAGCCACCAAATCTGCCGCCGCGAAATAGGGTTATGTTGGCAGCCGGCGGGTTCGGGTATTTTTTGAGCGATTCGAAGTATCTGTCAACCTCCTCGAGTGCCGGCAAAATTGTCCACGCATAAGTCCCCATTATCGCGTGGTCCTCATGGGGGTCCATCTCGATGTTGAAGACTTTCGGGTAGCCGGCCAGTCCCCCGCTCGCCGACTGCAGGCCGGGCTGGCGCTGCGGGCCGATGCCGGTGGGATGTACGTCGGTGAAGTACACCCGCCACTGTTTCCACCGCGCCGCCACCAGATCTGGGCCGATGAAGGTCAACAAGCCCTCACGGTGCCCAGTCTCACTCCTTCCGAGCAGCACGTCGGTCTGATCCACGCCGTCAATCGGCCGGTCAGTCGGCACGCTGGCACCGATGAGGTGGGCAAACGTGGGGAAGAAATCCATGATGGAGAACATCGCGTACGAGGTGGTCCCGGGCTTCACGTGGCCGGGCCAGCGGATGAAGCAGAAGGTCCGGATCGAGCCCTCGGTGGCTTCGCCCAGTTCGCCGCGGAACGGGCCCGAGTTACCCATGTCCGGCGTTGCCAGGTTGCCGACCTCGCGCTCGGCCTCTCCAGCTGGTCCGTTGTCTGACGCGAACACGAGCAGGGTATTGTCGTCGATGCCAAGCTCCTTCAGGGCATCGAGGATCTGGCCAACGTGATAGTCGCCTTCCATCATCTTGTCGCCGTACTGGCCGCTGCGAGATTTGCCCTTGAATTGGCTGGACGGAAGGTTTGGAAGGTGCCCCATTGAAAAGGGCAGATAGAGGAAGAATGGTTTCCCGGCCGCGCTCTGCCGCTTCATGAAGTCGATCGACTTGGCCACGAGTTCGTTGTCGATTTCGGCCCTGACTTCGAGCGTGTAGGGCTTGACGTCGCGCAGCGGCCCACCGGCAACGGCTTCGACGATGTGAGGCCCACGGGCGACTAACACATCGTGCGGCGCCGGGATGGAGTGAGTCAACTCGATCTGAGGCACGTAGAGCGCCGAGTCCCACGAGTAATCGGGCGGAATGCCGTAGTACTCGTCGAAACCGTGTGCGGTCGGCAGGCTTTGCGGATCCTTGCCCAGGTGCCACTTGCCAAAGATGGCCGTCGCATAGCCTGCCTTGTTGAACAGATCGCCCATCGTGACTGCGCGCGCGGATAGCGTGTTCGGAGTGTTCGGAATCACGACCAGCGACAGCCCGTTTCGGATGGAATACTGCCCCGTCATCAGCGCGGCGCGCGAAGGCGAGCAGGCCGCCTCGACCAGGAACTGCGTGAAGCGCAGCCCCTCGCGCGCCAGCTGGTCGATGCGCGGCGTCGGCGCTCCGCGCAGTTCTCCGCCGCCGTAAGGTCCCAGGTCGCCATAGCCGACGTTGTCGGCCAAGATGAACACGACGTTGGGCTTCTGCTGCTGCGCGGAGGCGGATGTGACCACAATGAAAGTGAGCGAGGCCAGCAAACCGAGCCGGACGTACTTTTTCATATTCATTAGCGATCTCCCCCGAGTCGAAGGGCTAGCTGTTCGAGCACTTCGTTTGGCCTCTCCGGCGTTGCTACTCGAACGCGAAAATCTTTTTCCAGTCCTTCTTGATGCTGATGACCGTCCAGCCGTTCAGCTTGGCCACGTCGTACAGGGCTTGCGAGAAGGTGCCGACCTTGGTATCGGGCAGCCCCTGAGCCGGGCCGTAGGCGTACTCGCGCGCGGGGTCGTCGTGGAGCACGAGCATCCCGAGGCGGGGGGTCCCTCCCGCGGTCGCCCACTGCAGCATCTCCTCGTCGCCCGTGGAGTTGCCGAAGGCCGCGACCGGGCGCTTGCCGATGTACAGGTTGATCCCGCTCACCTTGCCGGCGTGATCGTCG
>DATKKX010000032.1:0-4971 GCA_035542775.1 Phycisphaerae bacterium
CGCGGCGTTCTCCTTCCGCAAGGCCAAGCAATCGGCATATTTCGCGGAAAGGTCCCGGTGCAGCGTGTTGTTCTCGATTTGCAGAAAACGGGCGTGCTGCTCATACATCCGTGCAATCGCAATCGGGTCGCCATCCATGGCGCAGGCATTCTACCACCGCTCGCCACCCTTGCACAAATCACGCCGCGGACGGTAAACAGTTACGGCGAAAATCGTTCGCTGACATAGGCGCAGGGAGTAAACTACCATGCAAGAATCTCCCTGAAACCTTCTTTTGGCCCTCTCAGTCCGGATGGGGTTCGCTCAACGCACACTCGTTACTACACACTCCACTTGTGGCTCTTGACGGCGTCGACGATTTCGGCGGCGAGGCGGACGGCGGCGGCGCCGTCCTCGGCGGTGACGGCGGGAGGGGCGCCGGTGCGGACGCTGTCGAGGAAGGCCTCCAGCTCGGCGCGGAGCGGCTCGACGTCGTCGACCCGCAACGGCTCAACCTTCACCATCTTGCCGAAGTCCAGGTTGGCCATCTGCGAGAGGTCGTCCAGGTTCTTGTCCTTGGCCAGGGCGAGAATGTCGAGATTGGCGTCGCGGGTCACGGCGATGCCGCTCTTGCTCTGGTAGTCGACCGACAGATAGGCCGTCTCGCTGAAGATGCGGATGCGGCGGTCGGTCTTGAGGGCCAGCCGGGAGGCGACCAGGTTGGCGACGGCGCCGTTCTCGAAGGCCACGCGGGCGTTGGCCACATCCTCATGCCTGCCGAGGACGTTGACGCCAACGGCATCAACGTGAATGACCCGCGAGCGGACCATGTGCAGGACGATGTCGATGTCGTGGATCATCATGTCGGCGACCACGCCCACGTCGGCAGAGCGGAAGCGGAAGGGGCTGACCCGCTGGGTCTCGATGTACTTGGGGCGGACCTCGAGCCGCTGCATAGCCCGGACGACGGGGTTGAACCGCTCAGTGTGGCCGACGGAGAGCAGGACGCCGGTTTCACGGGTGCAGGCCAGCAGGCGGTCGGCCTCGGCGACGCTCCCGGCCAGCGGCTTTTCCACCAGTACGGCAATGCCGCGGCGCATGAGCGGCTCGGCCACCTCGACGTGATGAATAGTGGGCACGGCGACGGTGACGGCGCGAATGCCATCGGGGAGGTCGCCGATCGAAGTCAGCGGCTTGGCGCCGTACTTGCCCGCGCACTCGGCGGCGCGGGCGGGGTCCTTGTCAACGACGGCAACCAGCCGGCACTGGGGCAGCTCGCTGTAAAGCCGCGCGTGGTGGCGGCCCATGTGGCCCACACCAACGACGGCGACGGGCAGAGGAGAGTCGGTCACTTGCCGTTGCCCCCGTTCTGATCGTTGAGACTATAAAACTTCGGCCGGTTGGCGCCGGCATCGCGGCGCTGCGACTCGAGGTAGCGGCCGTAGACGCCGTCATGAATGGAGCGCTTGAGGAAGTCGATCAGGTATCGGCAATGCTCGTCCATCGACGCGGCGCTTTCGACCTCGCGGATGCGGCGGGCGAGGCTGACGGCGCCGTTGCGGTCGTCGCGGCGGCTGGGGATCAGGCCGTAGAGATTGCGCAGGCGGTAGTAATTCGTGTCCTGGCTGCGCCGCGGGTAGAGCTGTTTGTAGAGGTCGCGGAGCTGCTGGATGACGAACTCGTCGAAGCCCCAGCGGTAAAGCCCTTTCACGTTAACGCCCTGGATGGCGCCGTCGAAGCCGAAGATCAGATAAGGCGGGACATCGAACGTGCACCGCGCCATGCCGACGATGAAGCTGTATCGCCCGATGGTCACGAACTGCTGTACGCCAACCAAGCCGCTGATGGTGGCGTGGCTCTCGATACGTACGTGACCGGCCAACTGCACCTGGTTGGAGATGATGCAGTGATCGCCCACGCGGACGTCATGGGCGATATGGGTGCCGACCTGGAACTGGTTGTGACTGCCGATCTCGGTGACGCCGCCGGCGACCTCGGTGCCGGTGTGAGCGGTGACGCCCTCGCGGAAGATGTTATGGTCGCCGATGATGAGCTGGGTATCGGAGCCCTCGTATTTCAGATCCTGGGGGGCGGCGCCGATGACCGTCGAAGGATAGAACAGGTTGCCGCCGCCGATGCGGGTATTGCCCAGGAGGGTGACGTTGGGCAGGAGGCGACAGCCTGGGCCCAGGCGGACGTCCGGACCGACGTAGCAGCCGGGGCCGACTTCCACGTCGGCGGCGAGTTCCGCCTTGGGATGGACAGTGGCACTCGGTGCGATTTTCGGCATCGGCTATTTCCACTCGCGGAGGGCGATCAGCCCGGCTCCGCGTCCACCATCATGAACTTGATCTCAGCCTGCGAGACCAACTCGTCATTCACATGGGCGCTGCACCGGACGTGGCCGGTGCGCGCTTTCACCCGGATCGTCTCCGCCTCCAGGATCACCTGGTCGCCCGGCAGGACGGAGTGACGAAACTTCACGTTGTCCATGGAGAGCAGGACGGCGATCTTGCCGGTGTGCTCCAGCTTCTGGGCCAGCAGGATGCCGCCGAGCTGGGCCATGGCCTCGATGATCAGCACACCGGGCATGATCGGCTGCGACGGATAGTGTCCCTGGAAGAACGGCTCGTTGATGGACACGTTCTTCACGCCGACCGCCCGGTGATCGCCGTCGATTTCCAGCACGCGGTCGATCATGAGGAAGGGGTAGCGGTGCGGGAGGATCCGTCGGAGTTGCTGGGCGTCGATGGCCCCGCTGCTCCGCACCAGGTTGCGCCGTTCGCTGCGCTCGCAGACCTCCAGCAACCGGCGGACCAGCTCATGATTGAGGGCATGACCGCTCTTTCGGGCGATGATCTTGCCCTGGATGGGCCGGCCCACGAGGGCCAGGTCGCCGATCAGATCGAGGACCTTGTGCCGCACACATTCGTCGGGGAAGCGGAACTGGTTGCCGATGATCCCTTGGGGGCCGATCACGACAACGTCGCTGTAAGTGAGGTGCTGTCCGAGGCCGGCGGCCTGGAATTGCCGGGCCTCCTCCTCAAAGAGGAAAGTGCGGGCCGGGGCAATCTCGTTACAGAACACTTCTTCCGACAAATGAAGGGCGAGAAGCTGGCGGGGCACCAAGCCGTCCGGTCCGTGATCGAGGTCGTAAAGGATTTCCAGCCCCTCGGTTTCGCAGGGCACGGCGATGAGCTCGGCATCGCCGTCCGCCAGGCGGATGGTCTCCTGGATGACCAGCGGCCGGCGTTTGGCGTCCAGGGGCCTTATGCCGGCCTCTCTCAGGACATCGACATAATGCTTGCTGCTGCCGTCGCCGCCCGGCATCTCGCCGCCGTTTATTTCCACCTCGACATTGTCGATTCCCAGACCAAGCAAGGCAGCGAGGCAGTGCTCGACGGTTTCGATGGCGAGGGTGCCGTTTCGCAGTGATGTCCGGCGGGCCCGTTTGGTGACGTTGGCGACATCCGCCCTGATCTGGGCGGGGACGGGGCCGTCGTTGCGCACGAATATGATGCCTGAGTCCGCAGCGGCGGGCCTGAAGCGCACGGTGACCTCTTCGCCGGTGAAGAGTCCCCGCCCGCGGATTTCAGCGGGTTTCTCGATGGTCTGTTGCGGCTTCAAGATCTGCGACTCGCTGTTCCAGTTTTGCTACCTGGTCGAATACGGCCGCCAACTTCCGGACCCGAGCCTGGTCGCGCAAGACACCCATTCGCTCCCGGGCAGGCGTACCCCAGACGATCTCACCATCGGCGATGTCGCCGATGATGCCGCTTTGGGCGCCTGCTTGGACACCGTCGCCCAAACGGATACCGTGGCTGATGCCGACTTGGCCGCCCAGTGCCACGCCCGCGCCAAGGCGCACGCTCCCCGACAGGCCGACTTGACCGGCCAGGACACACAAAGGACCAATCCGCACATTATGGGCAACCATGACCAGGTTATCAATCTTGGACCCTCGGCCGATGCGGGTGGCGCCCAGTTTGGCCCGGTCGATGCAGCTATTGGCCCCGATTTCCACGTCGTCCTCGATAATCACGGTGCCGATCTGGGGTACTTTACGATGTTGCCCATCACGAAAGATATATCCGAACCCATCGGCTCCGATGACGGTCCCGGCGTGGATGATGACGTTATGTCCGATTTCGCAGCGGTCATAAATGACGCAGCGGTCATGGATGGCCGAGTTTCGGCCGATGCGAACGTCCTTGCCGATGCTCACACCCTCGTGAATGACGGTGTTCTCACCGATTTGGGCACCGCTGTGGATGACGGCCAGGGCGCCGACGGCCACGCCTGAAGCCAGATGTGCCTGGGGATGCACGACCGCGGTCGGATGGATGCCCGGGGAAGGAGCCTCATACGGCAGGCCGAAGAGCTCCAGGATCTGGGCGAAGGCCAGCTCGGGATCGCTGACGATGATCCCGCGAGGATCGCCTGCCAGAAGGGCTTCGGTGCCGATCACGGCGGCGGCGGCGCTGGCGCGCAGGGCTTTGGCGTGTTTGCCTTCGCTGATCCAGGTAACGGCGTGGGCATCCGCTTCATCGATGAAGGCAGGATGGGTAATCCGGGTCTCGGCCCGCGACGGCTCCGCCAGACGGCCGCGACAGGTTTCGGCCAGGGCTCGCATCGTGAAACTGGGCGGTTCGGACATCGTTGAACTCCTGGATCGAACGGCTCCGGGCCGGGCAGCGGGACAGGTCAGGGAGCCGTGGGCTGGCTGCTTGGTTCAAGCTGGATCTTGCCGCCGCCGGCCTTGTACTCGGCGTTCAGGCGGCGAATGACGTCGTCGGTGATGTCCAGCTCGGGCGCGTTGTAGATGACGGTGCGCTCCTGGATCATGCGGCGCAGGGCCTGGACATTTGACTCGATCTCATCCGGCTTGAACTCGACGCGTTGAATGACGGCGGCGATGCCTCGCTGCTGGGCCAGGTCCGTGGCGGCCTTGACCGCCTTTTCGTAGATGACCCGCGTCCATTCGAATTTCTG
>DATKKX010000033.1:0-7149 GCA_035542775.1 Phycisphaerae bacterium
GGTTGGCTGCCCCTTGGGATCGGTCAACTCGCCTTCCCACAGGATCGCCACATGATCGCCGCGGCCGCGCTCGATCTGATGCTCCAAGCAGTTGTAGCTCACGTTGGTCTGGGACCCCACGAACCACTTGGCGAACGGCAGCTTCCACTCCAGGACGCGGTCCCATTTCTTGAAAAAGTGATAGTCCCCTGCCACCTCGCCCCAGAATCCCTCCGGATCCTCGATGGAGCGCGTGTACAGCGCCTCATAGTCCGCCATGGACTTGATGTGGGCCTGTCCAGAAAAACTCTTAGGCGGCGGGTACTTCGACGGTGCCGGTGCGCCTGAACCAGCGGGGCCTGCTTGTGCCATCTGTTTGTTCCTCCGATATGTTTAACTCATTCCACGTTTTGCGGATTATTCAACATACCGCGTGTTGAATCGAATATATTAAGGATTTTGGCCTCCGCTGGCAACCGCACCCGCGGAGGCGCCATGCCGGTCCGCGGCGGCACCAGCAAGGCACGCCTTGAAACCCCGGCCCGCTCGTCTCCTGACAAGCAAACGCCGTGCCCCCTTTTGTGCCCGGCCATAACTCCGACCCCGCCCCGCTGACGTCGCCCTTAAATGGGTGGCGTCCGATGGCGAATCCAGGTAGCATGCACACCTGATGACCGCCGGCCCACTTACCCAGGATTACTGTCGCTTCTGCCCGGGCGAGGAGCAGATCAAGATCTCTAACGCTATCTGCCGGGGTCGCCGCAAGACCCACTTTCCCAAATGCCGCGGCTGCGTGTTCAACGACGACGAATCCGGTCGTGAAGCCCCCCGAGGGCATGACAAGACTCAGACATGCAACGTCATCGAGGCCGTCTTCGGACAGGATAACATCTGCGCCACCGTTCCAGATCCGCTGTCCCCCGAGGTTGCCTGGCGGATCGGTCATGCCACCGCTCAGTACCTCCGCGGCAAGCTCCGCGGTTATGAGCGGGCCGATCGCAGCGCTCGCGCCATCGTGGTCAGCCGTGATACCCGCCCGCACAGCTCGCTGCTCCAGCAGGCCCTGATCGGCGGCATCCGTTCGTATGGCGTGGACGTCATCGACATCGGCGTGGCCGATACCCTTCAGATGCGCTTCGCCGTCAGCCGCATCGGTGCATGCGGAGGCATCCAGACCACGGCCGGCCATATGCCCGCCGCCTTCAACGGCTTCAGGTTCTGCGCCGCCAAGGGCATTCCCATCGGCATCGACACCGGGCTTGCCAGCATCCGTGACATCGCCGCCCGCGTGCCCAAGCATGACACCGGCGTAACCGCAACCGTCACTGAGACCGACCTCTCAGTCCCGTACATCACCTTCGCACGGAGTGTCCTGGTTGGCGGGGACAAATTGCCAAGGCTGCTCAAAGTCGTCGTCGATGCATCCAACGGCGTCGCCGGCCGCTGGTTACCCCTTGTTCTCGGCCGAATCAAGAATCTGGTGGTCTATCCGATGAACTACCAGCACGACGGCGCTTTCTCTCACGACCCCGACCCGAGTGTCCCCAGGAATCTGAAGGACCTTCGCGTTTCGGTCAGGCAGCACCGCGCCGATCTGGGCGTCTGCTTCGACACCGACCTCGATCGTTGCGCCTTCATCGACGAGAAAGGCACCATCGTGCCCTCCGATGCCCTGGCTGCCCGGCTCGCCCGGCGCCTCATAGAACGTGAACCGCAGGCCGCCGTCGTCTTCGACGTTCGCGCTACCGCCTCGCTCGCCGAGGAGGTTGAGCGAGCCGGCGGCGTGCCCGTCCGGGCCCGGACCGATCGCCCGTCCGTCAAGAAGACCATGGCCGAGCACAACGCCGTTCTCGGCTGCGATTTGTCCGGCTGCTTCTACTTCCGCGAGAGCTTCTTCTGCCAGTCCGCACTGCTGGCCTTCCTGCACGTTCTGAATTTGATGGCCACCGCCGGTCGCAAGCTCAGTGAGCTCGTCAGGCCCATCCAGCGATACCGGTCATCCGGCGAGCTTACCTTCGCGTGTCCCGAACCCGACCAGACCCTTCGGAAAGTTGCCGCGGCCCATCAAGAGGCCCAAATCGACGATCTCGACGGAGTCACTGTCAAGTACCCCGATTGGTGGTTCAATCTTCGCCGGGAGTCTACCGAGTCGGCCCTCCGCCTGATCGTCCAGGCCCGCACCAAGAAGGCCGTCGAGGAAAGGCTGGGCGAGCTCCAACCATTCCTGAACTCAGCCGATATGTAACCCAGGATCCCTGCGCATGGCTGACCAGCGGCCTGTCGTCAGCATCGTCATCGCGACCTACGCCCGCTGCGAGCGGCTCAAGCGCTGCCTCGCCGCCGTCCGGGCGAACGTCCCACTGCGCCACGAAACGATCGTGGTCGGCGGCGGTGCCGCCGACGGCACGGAAGAGTGGCTGGCCGAGCAGACCGACATCCGCTTTATCCGCGAGACGCGCCGTGAGGGAGCAACCAGGGCCTACAACAAAGGCTTTCGCGCCGCCTCCGGCACGTACGTGATGTGGCTCAATGACGATTCCCACCCCCTGCCCGGCTCTGTCGAGGCCGCCGTGGCCATGATCGAGGATCCTCGCAACGCCGACGTGGGCATGGTGGCCTTCTATCACAACTTCGACCGCCGCTGGAACCGCCTCGACTCGATCGATCATGACGGTACAACCTACAGCATCTTCAACGTCCGCGGCGTGCCCTACGCCAATTTCGGCCTCCTCCGCCGCGATCTCCTGGACCGGATCGGCTACCTCGACGAGCGCTACTACTTCTGCGCCTGGGACCCCGACCTGTCCCTCAAGGTCCAGCGCCAGGCCGGCTTGAAGGTCCTCGGCTGCCGCCGCGCCCTCGTCTTCCACGAAGAGCTGATCGACGATCGCAAACGCGACGACATGACCATCATCGAGGCCGACAACGCCAAGCTCTTCGCCAAATGGAAGCTGCCCGAGAGGTTCTCCTACCCCGATCCCGCCCCCGCCTACCAACAAATGCTCCTGGATCGAGCGGCGGCCCGATGAAGCAGATGGCAAACCTGACCCATAGCTACCCGCCGCCGATCGCTATCGAGATTCCGGAGAAGCTGTCCTGGCGCTTTCCGCGCACATTCTGGATCGCCAACTGCGCCGAACTCTGTGAGCGCGCCGCCTTCTACAGCATGTTCATCGCCCTGGATCTCTACCTGAGCCGGCGAATCGGCTTCTCGGATATCAAGGCCCACGCTATCGCTGCTCCCTTCTCGTTCTTCCTCTACTTCCTTCCTCCCTTTATGGGCGCCATGGCCGACAAGCTGGGATTCCGGCGGGCCCTGCTGATCGCCTTTACGCTGCTCACAACCGGATACACGCTGCTGGGCGCTTTCCAATACAAGGCCACCGCGATCCTCTCGTTGGGCCTCATCGCCATCGTTGGGGCCATCGTCAAGCCGGTCATCTCCGGGACGGCCGCGAAGTCGTCGGACACCGCCCATCGCGCCCGTGCCTTCTCGATCTTCTACATGATGATCAACATCGGGTCCTTCACCGGTAAGACCGTCGCCGCGCCGCTGCGGATCGAGCTCGGGCTCGAGTACATCAACTTTTTCGCCGCCGGGATGACGCTCATGGCGCTCATCGTGGTGGCCCTGCTCTATCGAAGCATCGACGCCAAAGGCGCCGGAAAGAGCCTGGCCCAGGTCGCCCGCGGGCTTCTCGCGGTCCTCCGGCGCGGGCGGTTCATGTGCCTCATCGTCATCGTCGCCGGCTTCTGGATCATCCAGGGGCAGCTCTACTCCACCATGCCCAAGTACATCACCCGCCTGCTCGGCGACACCGCCAAGCCGGAGTGGCTCGCCAACATCAATCCGCTGGTGGTGATCCTCCTGGTCACGCCCATCACGCATCTGGTCCGGCGCGTCAAACCCGAGAACTCCATCGCCATCGCCCTGTTCATCATTCCCATGGCTGCGCTCTGCGTCTCGCTGAGCGACTGGGTGCAGGACTGGGCCGGAAACTGCGTCCGGCTGCCAGGAGGCCTGTCTCTTCACCCCGTAACGCTGATGGTCATACCGGGCATCGCCTTGATCGGGCTGGCTGAATGCTTCCTCTCCCCCAAGTTCCTGGAGTATGCTTCCAAGCAGGCCCCGGAGGGACAGGTGGCCCAGTACATGGGCTTCCAGAATCTCTCCAGCAGCATCGCCTGGCTCTTCGGCTTCCTCCTTTCCGGCTTTCTCCTGGACTGGTATTGCCCCGACCCGGCGAAGCTCTCCCCGGCGGACCACGCCCAGTGGAAGGCAGCCATCCAATCCGGCGGTCCCATGCCCGATGCCTACGCCAGCGCTCATTACATCTGGTACGCCTTCTGCGGACTTGGCCTCTGCGCTTTCGTCGCCCTCATGATCTTCAAGTTCGTAACCAACCGGATTGACCGCCACCGCCTTGCGGCGGCCCGCGCCGGCTCAACCTAGTCGTCTCCTCTCACCTCCCCAGGTCTCGTCGCCCGGCGTCTGCCGATATATGACAGTGACGACGATTTAGTACCGGAGGCGCCATGCCTGGCATCTGCCGAAAGCTCATCGACAGAATCCATTGGGAATCTCGCGAGTGGCGGCATCCCTCACGACCGGCCTTCATCCACGACGAGTTGGATCAGGCCCTGCTCGATGAAATTCACTGGAGGGCGGGCGAGAAGATCCTCGACGTGGGCTGCGCGCACGGCACATACATGCAGGCACTGAACCGACGAGGACTTCGGCCGATCGGCATCGATCTCGACGTACAGGCACTCACAAAGGCCGCCTCGCTGCACCAATCCGTGGCCGCCGCCGACGGGTTGGCACTGCCCTTTGCCGACGGGACGTTCCACGCCGTGCTCTGCCACAAGACGCTTTATCAACTCCGTGATCCACCGCGGGCCGCGGCCGAACTGGCCCGCGTACTGCACCCGGCGGGCCGCCTGGTCTTCAGCACGTCGAATCCCGTCTCGCCCTATGCCCGCGTGCAGACACTGGCCCTGCAAGGTGATCACAACAGGAACTGGAATCGAGGCAACCACTGGTCCGCGATCCAATGGTGTCGCGCCTTTGCCGAGTGGGGCCTCATCGTTCGCGCGGTCTATTCCTGCAACCTCGTCTGGCCGATCGTCTTTCGCGTCTGCGACCGGTGGCTCGTCCCGAACGAATGGATGCGCCGCTACAGCCACTGGGTCCGCCGCATCACCCGCACGCCACTGCGAACGGACCATCCATACGGCGCGGCCATGGACTACGTCGTCGAAATGACCAAGCTCCCCTCGCCCGCCTAGGTAACATCGGCCCCCTGCGGCCGACTCGGAACACAAGCGTCCCAACAGACTCGCCACGGCCCTCGGTTTCCTGTGGTCCCGGCCTTTTGGCGCGATTACAATCGCCCGTCAACGGATCAGCCGGAGACACAACGAGCAGCCAGTTCCGCTGCATTTCAACTGACGTGACGGCCTGGCCGGGGCGTTTGATCATTCGCGCCGGTCGGCAGGTCGCCTGTCTCGACATCGGCTGACTCTGACCGCCTCCAACGCGATCGGCAAATTGACCTCACTGAACGGAAGGATAGGTGAACCATGACTTTGCTTCGATACTCAGCTCTTTGTCTGTGGCCCCTGCTGCTTGCCTCGAGCTGCTGCCCTCCGGTGCCGCCGCCGCTCACCACTATCCTGGTGGCGTCGGGCCTGACCAGCCCCATCTTCGTCACCGCGGCGCCCGGCGACAACAATCGCCTCTTCGTCCTGGAACGCTTCGGCGTCGGCGGCGTGCCCACCCGTGCCGACATCCGCGTGATTGACCTGACCGCCGACCCGCCGGCGCTCCTGCCGACGCCCTTCCTGACCATCGAGGATGTCGGAACTGCCGGGGAGGAGGGCCTGCTGGGCATGGCCTTCGATCCCAACTACCGCTTCAACGGCCGCTTCTACCTGAACTTCAACGACGCCTCAGGCAACACCATCATCCAGCGGCGGATCAGCGCCGTTCCATCCGACAACATCCACACCGACGCCGCCGGCAGCCCGGAGACGCTGCTGACCATCGCCCAGCCCTTCGCCAACCACAAAGCCGGCTGGCTCGGCTTCAGCCCGGTCGACGGCCTCCTATACATCCCGCTCGGCGACGGGGGCTCCGGGTGTGATCCCGGCGGCCGAGCCCAGGACCTCAACGAGCTGCTGGGCAAGACCCTGCGGATCGATGTCAGCGGCGCAACCGGCTACACCAGCCCGATCTCCAACCCATTCTTCAACCGCACGCCGGGGCGGAACGAGATCTGGAATCTCGGCCTGCGCAATCCCTTCCGGTGCAGCTTCGATCGCTTCACCGGCGATCTCTACATCGCCGACGTGGGCCAGGCCGTGTTCGAGGAAGTTAACCTCGAGCCCCCGGAGTTCGGCGGCCGCAACTATGGCTGGGCCATCCGCGAGGGATTCGAATGCTCGACGGTCAGCGGCTGCACCAGCAGTTGCGCGACGGGCTTTACGGACCCGGTCTTTGTGTATGACCACTCCAGCTCTCGCTGCGCAATCATCGGGGGCTACGTCTATCGCGGCAGTCGTATGCCGGGCTTGCAGGGAACCTATTTCTTCGCCGATTTCTGCAGCGGCGACATTTCGACGATGCCCGCCGGCGGCGGAACGGTCACCTCGCGGACCGCCGAACTGGCCCCCGGCGGCGGCCTGACCA
Organism: Phycisphaerae bacterium; assembly: GCA_035542775.1. Taxonomy (GTDB): domain Bacteria; phylum Planctomycetota; class Phycisphaerae; order UBA1845; family UTPLA1; genus DATKKX01. The sequence goes on from DATKKX010000033.1 coordinate 6,671, forward strand.
TCCGCTCGATCTCCTCCTTCGGCGAAGACGCCCAGGGCGAGTTGTACATCTGCGATCTGAACGACGGAGAGATCTTCAAGATCGTCCCGGCGCCGTAGCGACCGGCGTTTAAATGGCCGAACCACGGCGATACGCGGAGCGAAGATGGGCAGGATGGGGGATTTCGTAATCTTGAGGTGGGGCGTTCTTGCGCAACTTCGGTCGCGAACAACCTGAATTTTCCTGAATCTCCCTGAATTTGGCCCGGCCTGTTGGTTGATTTGTGAATTTAGGTAAATGCTAGGGTATCGCACATCCGGCCTGTCTGGCCGGCGCTTAGTATGGCATCTACTGCTGTCCGCGCTGTCCCACATGGCCCGCACAAAGTTGAAAACTCTTGAAACAGGCTGAAAGCTCAAAAGCTATCAGCCATTAGCCATCCCGAAGACTGTTGGAAAGCCGCCGCGCGCACGCGCTCCGCACGGGCTCGGCAGTTGCCA
>DATKKX010000034.1:0-4511 GCA_035542775.1 Phycisphaerae bacterium
GGATGAGATGACATGGCGGGCCCTCTGCGGCGACTGGGATCGGCAAGGCACTTGAGCGTAGCAGAGTGCCGGCGTGGGATGGTCGGTTCCAGTCGGGTGTGCGGATGGCTGTGCCGTGGTGAACATCACGGCGTAACGATCCGCCCATGAAACATCCCACGCGTGGCTTGTTTGACCTGGCGAACGCAAGATCGCGGTCGCCTCTGTGTCTGCTAGCAGATACAGGACCTGGGTACCAGGGCGTACTCAGGTCCTGTTTCCTTTTTACCGCAGGCAGTTTTCCCATTCTTCCCGGGATGACGTATCCCTTCCGAAGCCGGTATAGTATGTCAATCCCGGCGGGTCCCGGAGTCCCCGCCATGGGTGGGGATTGGTGCGACCCGGCGGCCAGGTGAGAGACGTGGCCATCGCAGCTTTACGCTGCCTCTGAACGCCACCCGCCGCATGGGCGCTGGGGAGGACAACACACCGGCTTCTGTGGGTTCGCTCGGGGTTCGAAAAAGGCTGACAAGGATCGACGGCCAATGGCAAAGGTAGAGGTACCCGAAGGTCTGTGGATGCGCTGCGATGGATGCGGCAAGATGATCTTCAAGAAAGTCTTGGAGGAGCGGCTCAGGGTCTGTCCGGAGTGCGGCCTGCACTACCGCGTGGACGCACGCACGCGCGTCGGGCAGGTGACCGACCCCGAGACATTCGAGGAGTTTAACGAGGGACTCATTTCGACGGATCCGTTGAGCTGGAAGGACCGCACCAGCTATCGCGAGCGCCTGGCCAACGCCCAGCAGCAGACCGGCCTCGAGGAGGCCGTCGTCACCGGCCGCGGCTACATCAAGGGCCGGGCGGTGATCCTGGCGGTGATGGATCCCTTCTTTGTCATGGGTTCGATGGGAGCGGTGGTCGGGGAGAAGGTCACCGCAGCAATCGAGCGGGCGACGGACGAATCCCTGCCCGTCATCATCTTTACGTGCTCCGGCGGAGCCCGAATGCAGGAGGGTCTGGTAAGCCTGATGCAGATGGCCAAGACCTCCGCCGCCATCGCCCGACATGACGACCAGGGCGGCTTGTACATCACCGTCATGACCGATCCGACAACCGCCGGCGTGGCGGCCAGCTTCGCATTCCTGGGGGATGTGATTCTAGCGGAGCCCGGCGCCATGATCGGATTTGCCGGTCCGCGCGTCATCTGGAATACGGTCAAGACGGAGTTGCCGGAAGGGTTTCAGACGGCAGAATTCATGATCGAGCACGGATACATCGACCGTATTGTCGAGCGCGGCAATCTGCGAAGCGAGATCGCCCGCATCATCGACTATTGCGGAAAATGACCCCCGGTCGAGTCCGCGAACTGATGGGTGGACTGGCGTTTCCTGAGCGATGAATCTACGATGCGCGGCCCGCAGGGGTACCACCCCCACCGGGAGTTACAAGAGCGAGACTCGCGTCGGCCATGAATATCCTTGGTATTTCGGCCTTCTATCACGACAGCGCCGCCTGCCTCGTACAGGACGGCCAGCTTGTCGCCGCGGCGCAAGAGGAGCGGTTCACCCGCAAGAAGCACGACTTCCGCTTTCCCCAGAACGCCATCGACTACTGCCTGGCGGAGGCCGGGATCTCGCCCGGCCGGCTCGATCACGTCGTTTTCTACGACAAGCCGCTGCTCAAATTTGAGCGTCTGCTGGAGACGTACCTGGCGTTCGCGCCGGCGGGCTTCAAGAGCTTCCTGGAAGCAATGCCGCTGTGGATCCGCCAGAAGCTGCACCTGCCGCGCGAGATGGACAAGGGCCTGAAGCACCAATACAAGGGCCGATACATCTTCACCGAGCATCATGAATCGCACGCCGCCAGCGCCTTCTTCCCGTCGCCTTTCGACGAAGCGGCGATTCTGACGATCGACGGCGTCGGTGAGTGGGCCACCGCCAGCTACGGCGTGGGCCGCGGCAACAGGATCGACGTCACCCACGAAATGCACTTTCCGCACTCGCTGGGCCTGCTCTACACGGCATTCACCTATTACTGCGGATTCAAGGCCAATTCCGGCGAGTACAAGCTGATGGGCCTGGCGCCGTACGGCGAACCGATCCACGAGAAAACCATTCGCGAGAAAATCATCGACATCAAGCCCGATGGGTCCTTGCGGATGGACATGTCGTACTTCAATTACTGCCAGGGGCTGACCATGACGAGTCAGAAGTTCCACGACTTGTTCGGCGGTCCGCCCCGCAGGCCGGAATCGCGCCTGACCCAGCGTGAAATGGACCTGGCCGCGTCGATTCAAGTCGTGACCGAAGACATCATGCTTCGCGCCGCCCGCCACCTCCACAAAACCACGGGGATGAAGAATCTCTGCCTGGCCGGCGGCGTGGCCCTGAACTGCGTCGGCAACGGCCGCATTCTTCGCGACGGGCCGTTCGAGAACATCTGGATTCAGCCGGCCGCGGGTGACGCGGGCGGGGCCCTGGGGGCGGCGTTGTTTGTGTGGCACCAGTTGCTCGACAAGCCGCGGAAGGCGCAGCCGCGCGACGGGCAGCGCGCCTCCTTGCTTGGCCCCGGCTTCACCTCAGAGACGACCCGCGGAATACTCGACGCCGCCGGCGCCAAGTACCATTATTTTGACAAGGAAAGCGAACTCGTCGAGCGGATCGTCGAAGCGATGCTCAGCGAAAAGGTCGTCGGCCACATGCAGGGCCGGATGGAATTCGGGCCCCGGGCCCTGGGCAACCGCTCCATCATCGGCGACGCCCGATCGCCGACCATGCAGTCGGTGATGAACCTGAAGACCAAGTTCCGCGAGTCGTTCCGGCCGTTCGCCCCCTGCGTGATGCGCGAGCACGTCCACGAATACTTTGAAATGCGGCCGGAGGAGGACAGTCCGTACATGCTTCTGGTCGCGGCGGTCCGCCCGGACAAGCGCACGCCGTCGGACGGCAATCCTCCCAAGGCGGGGCTGGAGAAACTCAAGCAGATCCGATCGGTCGTCCCGGCCATCACGCACGTGGATTACTCCGCCCGGGTGCAGACGGTCGATTCGGAGCGCCATCCGCGAATGCACCGGATTATGTCGCGGTTTAAGGAGCGGACCGGCTGTCCCGTGATCATCAACACGAGTTTTAACATCCGCGGCGAGCCGATCGTTTGCTCGCCGAAGGACGCGTACCGCTGCTTCATGGGCTGCAACATGGACGTGCTGGTCGTCGACAATTTCCTGATGTACAAGGAGGAGCAGCCCCAGGCCAAGAAGCACGAGATCGATGCGTATCTGTCGCAGTTTGCTTTGGATTGACGCACGAACCTATGGCATCACTTGTCCACATCGACTGGAAGCCATCCCGCGAGACCCTGCGGAACTTTGGGCTCATCGCGCTGGTTGCGTTCGGCGTGTTCGGCGCCCTGGCCCGCTGGCAGATTTACCCATTCAAGGCGCTGTCGGAGTTCGCTTCGGCGTGGACTGCGATCGTGCTATGGGCCCTGGCGGCGTACTGCGGGTTTTTCGCGTTCGTTGCCCCGGCAGTGGTGAAGCCGCTCTACCTGTGCATGACGGTCATTACGTATCCCATCGGCGTGGTAATGTCCTACGTGGTGATGGCGATCATGTATTACGGTGTGATTACGCCGGTGGGGATCATCTTCAAGATCGTCGGGCGCGACGCTCTGCATCGGCGTTTCGATCCGTCGGCGGAGACATATTGGATCAAGCGGCGCCCGCCGGACAGCGTGAAGCGGTACTTCCGCCAGTTCTAAGGCTAGGATGGCACGATCATGAGCGCTGAAGACAACGTCACCAAGCCCTGTGGTTGCGACGAATTCTCCCGCGAAGCCGCCGGCCGGCGAACCAGCCTGGTCGCCGAATTCTGGGATTTCCTCAAGCACAACAAGAAGTGGTGGTTACTGCCGATCCTGGTCGTACTGGTGTTGATCGGCGTTCTTGTCGTGTTGGGGTCGACCGGCGCGGCACCGTTCATCTATCCGATGTTCTAATTGCGGGCAGGTAAAACGAGAGTTCGAAGCCGGCTTCGTCAGCGTCTCAGGCGGCAGAATCGTTCAACAGCATGCGGTTTCCTCGAAGGGTGGTCACGACGTGCGTCAGCCATCCAAAATCCGCAACATCGCCAGATGGACCGGCACCATTCTGTGCATTGTCCTCGGCCTTGCATGGATCTTCAGCCTCATCATGACCGTGCTTTGGAGACGCCCCACGAGCCCGACGCCGGTTCCGTCGGCGACCGTGCCGGGGCATCTACTTTATCCGGGGCGGTTCTGCCAGCTCATGTACGGTGTTGTGCAGACAGGTAACTCGTACTCGCCGACGAATGCCGGAGGGTGGGACCTCTTCCGGGGGTCCGCAATGCCCGGCTGGGTCCTGCGGCGGTACAATTGGGGCTTCGTGCCGCCGCGTTTCATACCAGGCGGAGTGCTGATCCCGCTGTGGCTTCCGCTTCTGGTTGTGGGAGTACCCGTCGCATGGTCGTGGTATACGGCACTCTGGAGATATCCACCGGGCATCAGAGTGCTGA
>DATKKX010000035.1:0-41421 GCA_035542775.1 Phycisphaerae bacterium
CCTTCGGCTTCCGGAGGATGAGAAGAACCCCAGGGGCACGCAGGGTAGTGTGCCTTACCCCGCATCAAAGAGTGTGATGCGTGGGCATTCAGGGAGGAATCCATGAGTCGCATCAATACAAACGTCTCCGCGTTGCTGGCCACCCGCTACCTCGTCAACAACCAGCAGGAATTGAACCAGAGCCTCGAACGGCTGAGCTCCGGCCTCCGCATCAACCGAGGCGCGGATGACCCGGCGGGCCTGATCGCATCAGAGTCGTTGCGGACCGAGATGCGCGGGCTGGAGGCGGCGATCAACAACTCGTCGCGAGCGGTCAACGTGATCTCCACGGCGGATGCGGCCCTTTCGGAAGTGTCCGACATGCTGTTGCAGATCAAAGGACTGATCGACAACTCCAGCAACTCCGGGGCCCTGTCCGACGAGGAGCTTCAGGCCAATCAGTTGCAGGTTGACTCTCTGCTGGAGAGCATCAACCGCGTGGCCAACTCCGCGCAGTTCAACGGCAAGAAGCTGCTGAACGGGGAGCTCGGCTACACCATCAACGGCCTGGACGACACCAAGATTGGCCGCCTGGAGGCGTTCGGCGCCCGAGTGCCCGCGGGTTCACAACAGTTGGTCACCGTGCAGGTGACGACCTCGGCCCAGACCGCCCACATCAACATCGGCACCGGCGGCAATGTGGGTATCTCGTCGTCGGGCAACTTGTCGCAGGGCAACAACGTGACCCTCGAAGTCCGTGGCACCCTGGGCACAGAGATCTTCACGTTCACCGGCAGCACGACGATGGACACCATCGCTCAGACGATCACCAACTCGAAGACTCTGACCGGCGTTTCGGCCACCGCCAGCGCCACCGGAATCTCGTTCAACAGCACGCAGTACGGCAGCAGCGAATTCGTCTCCGTGCGGGCGGTCACCGGAACATTCACCGTCAACCCGGGCGACCAGGGCGACACCGAGGATCGCGGTCGGGATGCCGCGGTTCTGTTCAACGGCCAGAGCGCCACGGTCGACGGACTAATCGCCAAGATTCGGACCAACGGTCTGGATCTGGTGGCCGAGCTGACCACGGATTTCGGTACCAGCGTCGGATCGGAGAGCTTCACGATCACCGGCGGCGGCGCCAACTTCCAGATCGGCCCCCAGGTGAACAGCGACGGTCTGGTCAGCGTGGGCATTCCCTCCATTACCACCTCGAACCTGGGCAACAGCGTGTACGGCTACCTGAATACGCTGGCCTCGGGCGGGGAGCACGAAATTGTGGATCCGGACAACCACGCCACCGCGGAGAAAATCGTCGCCGCGGCGATTTCGCAGGTCGCGATCCTGAGCGGCCGGCTGGGCGGGTTCCAGGCCAACCAGGTGGAAACCAACCTGAACAGCCTGCGGACCGCGCTGGAGAACGTGACCGCCTCCGAGTCAACGATTCGCGACACCGACTACGCCTCCGAGGTCTCCAACCTGACTCGCGCCCAGATCGTGGTGCAGTCCAGCGTACAAATGCTGGGAATCGCTAACTCCTCGCCGCAGGTTGTGTTGTCACTACTGCGAGGGGCATAGTCGCCCGCCGCCGCATCGGCAACGGAAACGGCGGCTTGCTCCCCGCGCCCAAGGGCGAGCCCTGCTGAACCGACTGCATCCAAGGGACGGAATCCTGCCGACCTTCCGATCCAGGTCGGCCCGCGGGCCAACCGATAATACGGTTGCTCGACCACCGTCGTGGAGGTCACGCCGAGTCACGGAATCGCCGTTGTGGAGACATGCGATGCGGGCAGCGGCTTCAGATCGCGAATGGTGCCACAAGAGCGGCGTCATACTCACCTGCTACGTGGACGGACGAAAGCGGTTTCGGGCCGTGCCGCTCGATTCTGCGGCGTCGCCGGGGGAACCGGCCGACCAGGCCGTGCGCGAGTCAGACGGAGCGAGGGCCGAGCAGGCCCCACTGGGGGCGCGGCGGTTTCGACGCCCGAACTGAACGGGGTTTCCTCACTACCGACGTGTTGCCGCGTGCAGATTGATGCCGGCAGGGTCCGGGCCTTCGCGAGTCGTGCCGAGCCATTACCAGCCGATCGCTCCGACCACATCCCCTGGGACTGTTTCAGTACTGTTATCCACCAGCTGGCGGGCTGCATCGCCCGCCGGGAGCGAAGTGCCGCTTCGAAAGTGTGTGCGGTCCGGCGCAATTGCCGACATACAAGTGGGAGTTTTTGTCTATGTCCATCGTATCAAGCGGTACAGGCCTGATCTCCGGTCTGCCCATCTCAGACCTGATCGACGCGATGCTGTCCGTTGACAAGCAGCCCGTAACGCTGATGCAGAATAACCTCAGCGAGCTGACCAACCGCCGGACGGCGCTGCTTCAGATTTCGGCTCAACTCGCGGCCATGCAGAATGCCGTGCTGCGGCTGGACAGCGCCGATTTCTTCCGCACCGCCAAGGCCGCCAGCTCGGACGAAGGCTCGATTCTGGCAACCGCCGGAACTGGAGCTTCCCCCGGCCAATACACCTTCACCGTCCGCAGTCTTGCCGCCTCGCACCAGCTCATCTCGAGAGGTTTCGCCACCCGGAGCGAGACGCCCGTCGGAGCCGGCACCTTCACCATCGAGAGCGCTGAAGCATTGCTCAATCGGTCGACCTCCTTGAGCAGGCTGAACGGCGGAGACGGCGTGCCCGCGGGCAAGATCCGGATCACCGACCGGGCGGGCCGCTCCGCCCAGATCGATCTCACCACCGCGCAGACCATCGACGACGTGGTGAGCGCCATCAACGGCCAGACTTCGGCTGACGTGAGGGCTCGCATCGACGGCGATCATTTGCTGCTCGAGGATGAAACCGGTCTGACCACGGGGAGCCTTTCCGTGGCCGAAGTCGGCGCCGGCCGCACGGCGGCCGGCCTTGGCCTGTCGGGCAGCTCCTCGACCGGAACGATCGCGGGGTCAAATGTGGTCTTCCTCTCGAATACGACGAGGTTGATCAATCTGAACGACGGCAACGGCGTGCGCCACGCCAAGAACCAGTCCGACTTCTCCGTGTCCCTGGCCGACGGAAGCGTGCTGCAATTCGGTCTTTCCGAGTACCTGGCGACGGATATGCGGCTGTCCATGCTCAACAACGGGGCGGGTGTCCCTGGCGGGCAAATCAGCCTGACCAACAAGGCCGGGAAAACCGCCACCGTCGATCTTGCCGGCGCCACGACCATCGGGGACGTCAAGACGGCCATTGAATCGTCCGGGCTGGGCCTCACGGTCAGCTTCAGCGGCGCCCATCTCGTCGTGACCGACGGCTCCAGCGGCAAAGGTCAGACCAAGATTGAGGAGGTCGGCGACGGCACCACGGCCCAGGCCCTGGGGCTGTTGGGCTCGTCGAGCGGCGGCACGTTGAAGGGCAAGGACATTTATTTCGTCAGGACGGTCGGGGACGTCCTGCGAGTCATCAACTCGGACCCCGCCAACGGAGGCAAGCTGGTGGCCTCAATCTCCTCCAGCGGCACCGGCCTGACGCTGACCGACACGACCACGGGAGCCAGCCAATTCCAGGTCACGGCCATGAACGGCTCCCAGGCCGCGGAAGACCTCGGCTTCCTTACGGCCGCCGCCGGCGGTCTGATCGAGTCGCGCCGCCTGCTGGCCGGCTTGAGCAGCGTGCTGACGCGGTCGCTGAACGGAGGCAAAGGAGTGGACCTGGGGCAGATTCAAGTGACCGATCGCGCCGGTACCAGCGCCACGGTGGATCTGAGCGGAGCCCAGACGCTGGCGGACATCATCGCCGCGATCAACGCTGCGCCGACGGAGATTACCGCGTCGGTGTCGAGTTCCGGTCTGAGCGTCGAGCTGGTCGACACCAGCAACGGGTCGGGGCCGCTGCAAATCGAGGACCTGACCGGAACGACGGCGCACGATCTGAACATCGAGTTCAACGGAGCCGCCGGCAGCGTGTCGAGCGGCAACTTACAGAAACAATATGTCTCCAGCGCGATGCGACTGTCGGAGTTTCGCGGCGGCATCCCGGCCGGCAAATTCCGCATCACCAACAGCCTCGGCAAGTCTGCGGTCGTCGACCTCACCCAGGGCAATGAGCAGACTCTGCAGGACGTCATCGATGAGATCAACTCCCGCGGCATCAGCGTGACCGCCCGGATCAACGATACGGGCGACGGGCTGCTGCTCGAAGACACCGCCGGGGGCGGCGGGCTCCTGAAGGTGACGGAAGAGGGCAGCGGAAGCACCGCTCAATCGTTGAACATTCTGGGCTCGGCCGCGACGGGCAAGACCACGATCGACGGGAGCTTCGAGACGCGGGTCACTGTGACCGGCGCCGACACGCTCGATACGGTGCTTGCGAAACTGAAGTCCTCCCGTGCGCCGGTGAACGCCGCAATTCTCAACGACGGTGCCAGCGGCCAGCCCTATCGTCTGAACCTGAGCAGTTCTCGATCGGGCCGCGATGGGGCGCTGGCCATCGACAGCGGCACGACCGGCCTGTCGTTCGGCACGCTGGTTCAGGGCCGCGATGCCGCCGTCCTGTTGGGGCCGGCGGACGCGGAGTCGCCCTTCGTGCTGACCAGTTCCACCAATACCCTGAGCGATACGATCAGCGGCGTGCGGCTGGATCTCATCGCTCCGAGCCAGACGCCGGTGACCGTCAGCATCACCAAAGACACCGACAGCGTGGCCAGTGACTTGTCGAACTTCGTTTCCGCCTTCAATGCCGTCATCAGCACCATCGATAAGCTGAGCGCGTACAACACCGACACGCAGGAGCGAGGCATCCTCAATGCGGACGCCACCACGCGCAATATTCGCGATTCGCTGATCAGCATGGTCAACAGCACCGTGGCGGGGCTATCCGGCAAGTACACTCGGCTCAGCAGCGTGGGCATCACCTTGTCCGGCGGCAATTCGCTCGCTTTCGACGAGGACAAGTTCAAGCAGGCCATGGCCAGCGACGCTACCGCGGTGGAGGACTTGTTCACCACGGCGGATACCGGCTTCGGCACCGTTATCAAGAACGAGATCAAGCATTTCACTGACACGGACACCGGTGTCATCCCGTTGCAGGATCAGTCGCTGCAGGATTCTGCGCGGATGCTCAATGACCGCATCACTCAGATGAATGCACTGATCGAGAAGCGGCGAGCCCGATTGCAGGAACAGTTCAACGCCATGGAGACGACGCTGGCGAAATTGCAGTCGCAGCAGACGGCTCTGACCGCCCTGTCCAACTTCCAGCTCAGCCTCAACAGCAGCTCCAGCTCCAGTTCGGGCCTCGGCTTGAAGACCTCCTCGTAACTATCGGACCATACCGCGGTCCGGCCGTCGGGACGGACCACTCTCCCCCTGGGCCGGGAGACGTTTCAGCTTATCCGGACAGAGCCATTCACCGATGCAAGATGGAGAGCGAGTGCAATCGCGGCCGGGTGCTCCAAGAGCCCGGGCGCGAGCATAGCCCGGCCGCCGCCAAGGACGGGCGCCCCCATCAGCCGTGGGTGTGTTTGCGGAGCAGAGTGCAGCCATGATGCAGGAGGTTTCTGAAGAATATCTCCGGAACGCCGTGCTGACCGCGACGAGCGAGCACCTGGTGCTGATGCTCTACGACGGCGCCATCCGCTTCGCGCGAAAGGCACGCCAGGCCCTGGAGCGCAAGGATTTCGAGACCAGTTGTGAGGCTCTTCTGCGAGCCCAAAGAATCGTTGAGGAATTGCAGGCCGGCCTCCGTTCCGAGGTTGATCCGGACCTCTGCCGCCAGATGAGCAGCCTCTACACGTTCATTGTCGATCGTCTCATCCAGGCAAATATGAAACATGAGGTGACTCTCATTGACGAGGCTTTGCAGGTCCTTGAGCATCAGCGAGAAACCTGGCGGCTGCTGTTGGAGAAGGTCCGTGGCACCCCTCTCACCACGGCGCCGGTCGGGGCGAGGGCGCCGGTCGAAAGCACCGGCTTGAGCATCCAGGTCTAGAACCTCCGGCACAATCTCCTGCGGCCCGGACTCCGGACCTGTCCGGCTCCCGGAACGACCCGCCTGACAGCGTCACAGCTCTAGAGAACCCCCTTCGCCAGAGACGGATCACTGGAATACGGGCCGGGGCGCGGCCGCGTCCGGGGCGGCGGACGTTCGGGTTTCGCGCACCGGCGGGGCGGGTGTAGCGGGCCTTCAAGCGCTACCCGATAATAGATGACGGAGACGAGCCGGGGCGGCCCTATGGTGGCCTTTTCGCTCGCCCGGAGGGTGAACCTTCGGATGGGACAGTCTGTAGACCATACGGAGCCCCCGGACATTGAGATGACTATGGTATCCGGCCTTCGGCGGACGCCGAGGCGAGACTTGAAGAGGTTGACGGCGATGACAATGAGACGGCTTGGCCCGGCAAGTGCGGCGGCGGTTCTGATCTGCATGGCGGCGTGGGCAATTCCTGTTTACGGGCAACCGCCGGGCGCCGAAAGGGCGGCGCGACCGGGCGAAAGCCCTGAGGAACTGGTGCAGGCCGCACTGGAGAAGATTGACGGCGGAGACCTGGAGCAGGCCATGATGCTCTTCCAGAGGGCAAGGCGGCTCAAACCCAGCATGCCCAAGCTCTCCCTTGTCGAAGGGCTCCTGCTGATGATGAACCCGAAGAACCCCCAGTCCGCCGCCGCCATTTTGAGACTGCAGGAATATAACGACTCGGATGAAGGGAAGAAGGACTACCGCGGCTTCGCCGCGATGGGCTCGATATACAAAGACTCGCGGACCTATCGGCAGGCGATAAGACCCCTGGAGCTGGCCAAGAAACTGGCGCCGGCCGAAGAGAACGGGAAATTCGTCCGGGCCAACATCACCATGGATCTGGCGTTTTCGTACCTGGGCCTGGACAGGAAGAAGGAAGCGATGGAAACGGCCAAGGAGGCGGTGTCATCAGCACCGAACGATCCCAAGATTCAACTCGGCCTGGCGCAGGTGGCAGTGACGCCGCCCCGCCAGGAAACAGACCAGCTCGGCCAGGCGCGCGCGGGAGTAACAGCCGAAGACCTGGCCGTTGCCGAACCAGCGGTCAAAAAGGCAATCGACTTGCTGAAGACAAAGATACAGACGCAGCCTTTCGATGAAGACGCTCACAGGATGTTGCAGAGTTGCTACGATAACCTGGTCACAGTGAAGAGGAACGCGCTCAAAGCTGCACCTGACGACGGCGGCATCATCATGGGCTTGGCCGGTGCGATGCGCGACAACGGAGAGCTGGCTCGACGCTTCGGTATGTTGACAGCCCGGCAATATGCCCTGCAGGCCATCGACAAGGACCCCAAGAAATATGAGTGGCAGGTATACACCGCCCAACTGGAGGCGGATCTCGGCGCCTATCAGGACGCCGCCAAAAGGCTCAACGACGTTCTCAAGGAATCGCCTGACAACCAGGAGGCGGCCAAGCTGCTGGAGAGCCTGCCGTCGCAGACCGGCGCCGCTCGGCCGAAGTAGACGAGCCGGCGCGAACAACCTCCGAACACGCTTTGCCATCGAGATTCTCAAACGCCCGGCAATCGCTGCGCGAAGGTCGGCGATTGTTGCCTGTTGACACGCCGGCGCTCGCATCGCAACGCCAAATTCCACATGGGTTTACGCCCATGGGTGAGGCGTGCCGGTGTTCAAGTCACCCTCCTTTACAGGTCGATAGATTCACGTGGCTTATCGGACAGGAACCGCGCGAGGCTCTCGTTGATGAAAGCTGATTCGCCGGGTGATGGCAGCCGATAAGTCCACCGGCAGGTCCCGGAAAACTGCACGGCAATCGGCGCCAGGGGCCGTCATCGACGCGAGTTATGCGATTACGGAGTCTCGAGTTGATTTCATCTCGATGGTTCTGGGTCCTGATTGTGCTCTCGGCAGCCGCGCTGATCGTCGGCTCCGGCTGTGCGCCGCAGGAACGCATCGGTTCCGACTCCGGACAGGCGGCGGCGAACAACTCCGCATCGCGAACTGCCTCCGAAATCGAGAAGAATCGAGACCTGCGGCTCTTCGGGGCGGATGATTCGGCGCAGGACATCGCCTTCGAAGGCCGGGCCGCGATCGACGTCGAGCAGCACACCTTTCCGGGAGAGGGCGCCGATTTCGATCCTGACGTCGATCCCGCCGGCAAGCATCTGGTCTTCGCCTCCACCCGTCACTCGCGGCGCAGTCATTTGTACATCAAGGCGATCGGCGGCGCGGTGATCACGCAGATCACGGATGAACAGGCCGACGATGCCCAGCCGGCTTTCGATCCTTCGGGGGATCGGGTGGCGTTCGCCAGCAATCGCGCCGGCCAATGGGACATCTGGGTCGTCGATGCCAACGGGAAGAACCCCATCCAGATCACCAACAGCCCGGCGCCGGAGCTGCATCCGAGCTGGTCGCCGGACGGGCGCTCTCTGGTGTACTGCCGCTTGACTTCCAGCGAGAACCGCGGCGAGTTGTGGGTTGTGGATCTGGAGAACCCCGGCATGAAGCGGTTCATCGGAGAGGGGTTGTTTCCGGATTGGTCGCCGAAGGGTGACAAAATCGCCTATCAGAGGGCTCGCGAGCGGGGCAGCGGCTGGTTCAGCATCTGGACGCTCGATTTTCGAAACGGCGACGTCCTCTACCCCAGCGAGATCGCCAGCAGCCCGGTCGCGGCTTACATCTGCCCGACCTGGTCGGCGGACGGCGAGCAGCTCGCTTTCGCCGCCGTCGTCGGGGCCAGGCCGTCCGTATCCGGCAACGGAGATGTTCGTCCCGCCTCTCTCCGGGGGCGATCGGACATCCTCATCGTCGACGCCGACGGGCGAGGCCTGCAACGGCTGACTGACGGGCACGGGGAGAACTATTCGCCCGCCTGGGCGGTTGACGGTCGGATTTTCTTCACCGCCAAACACAACGACGGTGAGACGATCTGGAGCGTCAAGCCTTTTCGGCCGACACGGCCGAGCGAGCCTTCGGTCACGACGGGCAACCGCCGGGCCGCCGGAGTGTTCGAGACGGATGCAGAATAACGGCAACCGCGATTGCGGTCTGGTCGCAAGACAATGGTGAGGTTCGGAACGACATTCAGAGCCGCCCTGCTCGCCGCCGCCGGACTGGCCGGTCTGGTTGCCGGCTGCAAACCGGACAAGGCCGAACCGCAGGTGACCAGCCCGTACACGGAGAGCCTGACCATCGCGGTAGCGCCGGTGCTGAACTTCAGCGGCGACTTCACCCTGGATCCGGTGAAGGCGGCGGACCTGCTTGCTTCAGAGTTGTCGGATGTCCAGGGGATCGTGGTTCTGCCGGTGAATCGCGTGATGGCCGTGCTGGCCATGCAGAACAAGGTCCAGATCGAGTCGCCGGCGCACGCCCTGGCGGTCGCGGAAGCCGTGGGAGCGGACGCGATCCTGGTGCCGGGCATCACCGAATACGATCCTTATGTTCCGGTGGTCGGCCTTGTGCTGCAGATGTACACGGTGCCGCGTCGCCCGCTGGCCCCGCTGGATGCAAGGGTGCTCTCACGGCAGTTGGCGCCGGTGGCTATCGCGGAAATGACCGATCCATTGCGGCCCACTTCTCAGACTCAAGTGGTCTACAACGGCACTCACGAGCAGGTGGCCAAATCCGTGCGCTACTACGCGAAAAGCCGCGACGAGGATCCCAATCCGCTGGGTTGGAAGCAATACTTGAAAGTCCAGTCGCTGTATCTCCGATTCTGCTGGCATGACGCCGTTGAACGCCTGATGGAGGCTGAGCGGGCCGGACAGGCGGTCATGGCGGATGGCCGGAGCATGGAGGTGACGCCATGAAGGAGACTATCAGGCAGCTATCCCTGGTCAAGGGCAAGCACCGATATCTGTTCCGCTATCGTCCGGGAAATGAGGCCGACGTTATCGGGGCGTTCGCCAGCCTGGCGAGTGACGGCTCAACGGATTTCGACTGGTTCGACGCGGCGGTGCTCAGCTATCAAATGGGGCGGCGTTTGGAGATGGAGTTAGATGAACTCCGGGCGTGAAAAGCCCGATACTGTACTTGCCCGCGGAGGGAGCGTCCGCGGATGTGCGCGATACCCTGAAGCGCGAGTGATCGAAGACGGTTGTCTTGGTGGGTAGGCCGTGGAGGGTGCCGGAGTCAGGTTGCAGCATGGAACTGGAAAACTTCGCCGAGAAGAGTCCCGCGATCATGAGTCAAGAAAATCCACTTGTCACCGACTTTTTGAACTACCTGCGATTTGAGCGGCATTTTTCTCCCCATACCGGCAAGTGCTACGCCGCCGATCTGCACCAGTTTACGCTCTTCCTCCTGGGCGGGCCGGATGCAGCGGCCACCGCGTCCATACCCTCGCGGGCGACCCCCACGGGCGGTTATACGGCGCGACCGACGACGACCGGCGCGGGAACGGCCATGGCTCCGACCGCGACCGCCACGCAGGTGACGGCGGAGACCGAGGTCATGCGGCAGAAGCTCCTCGCCGCCGATGCCAATCAGATTCGCGCCTTCCTGACCTTCCTGCACGAGCGGGAGTACTCCAAGGCCACGGCGGCGCGGAAGCTGGCCACGCTGCGCAGCTTCTACAAGTTCTGCCTGCGGCGCGGGTACATCAGCACGAATCCCGTGGCCACGATCCGCACGCCCAAGCAGGAGAAGCGACTGCCGAAGTTCCTGGAGGTCGAGCAGATCCAGAAGCTGCTCAACACGCCGGATGATTCCACCCTGCTGGGTGCCCGCGACCGTGCCATGCTGGAGACGCTGTATTCGACCGGCGTGCGCGTCAGCGAGTTGGTCGCCCTGAACCTCACCGACGTGGACATGGTCGGCGAGAGCCTCCGCATCCGCGGCAAGGGCCGCAAGGAGCGCGTGACGCCGATCGGGCCGACGGCCCTGGCCGCCATCCGCAAGTACATGGAGATGCGGGCCAGCGATCCGCGCAACACGACCTTCAACCCCGAGCCGCTCTTCGTCAACAAGCACGGCCAGCGGCTGAGCACGCGAAGCGTCCGCCG
The DNA here is from genome assembly GCA_035542775.1 of Phycisphaerae bacterium. Classification (GTDB taxonomy): domain Bacteria; phylum Planctomycetota; class Phycisphaerae; order UBA1845; family UTPLA1; genus DATKKX01. The sequence continues at coordinate 10,956 of DATKKX010000035.1, forward strand.
CAAGCTCGACAAGTATCTGATCATGTGCGGCCTGGATCCGTCGATCAGTCCGCACACCCTGCGGCACACCTTCGCCACGCACATGCTCAACAACGGCGCCGACCTCCGCAGCGTGCAGGAGCTGCTGGGCCACCAGTCCATCAGCACCACGCAGGTCTACACCCACGTAACCACGGCGCGGCTGAAGAAGGACTACGACGAAAGCCACCCGCGGGCGTGATCGCGGAACGGCGGACAGACTCAATCGCGAGACAAAACGAGCGGGCTCTGCATCCTGGATGTGGGGCTCGCTCGCTTTTTTTGCGCCGTTGGATGTTTGGCCAGGTTCTGTGAATGGGGAGACCAGATCCTGTAAACCTGGGGTGTGGCTTTCTCTCGTCCCCATCGTCGCCACTCTCAGTCCTACCGCCGACGCCGCTTCATCCAGCCCAGACCAAGCAACGTGACCGGCAGCATCGTGCTCGCACCCAGGCCGCAGGCGCCGCATGGCCCGGCTTGCCGCTCGGGTGCCGGGGTGCAGGCGTCGCCCTGGCCGTCGCCATCCGAATCCGCCTGATCGGGATTGGGCGTGGCCGGGCAGTTGTCAACGCAATCCGCAAGCCCGTCACCGTCGCTGTCCGTATCCGCCACGCCGCAGCCACAGATCCCGGGAGCGGTCTTGTTCGGGTCGTTGGGGCAACCGTCGAAACTGTCGCTCACGCCGTCGCCGTCGGCGTCCTGCACGGCGTACTTGATAAGCCCGAGTACCGGGAGAGCGGCCAGCTTGGTATCGACGATGTGACCGGCTCGGTCCATCTCGAACACCCCGCCGTCGTCCTGCTTGTATGTGGTGCGTACTTGAGCCTCCGCAGTGACGAGCAGATTCCCGTTGCCGAGTTCGCAAAGCCCGTAGATCCCGGCGATAGACGGTGGAGCAAGGCGTGCGATGCGCGTGCCGTCGGGCTTGTATTCCAGGATACCTCGCTCAAGGGAGACGCCCGCCGGGAATACTTCATGGCCAACGAGCACATGGCCGTCCTTCGTTTCGATGATCTGCACCGGGAGTTCGTACCTGCCCGTCGGTGCCGCACAGAAGTTACCGAGGTATCCCCCTATCTGGTCGTACAAGTGGACCGCGAAGCTCATTGATCCGCTCACCATGAGCACGCCATCGGCACGAAGGTGCAGGTCCATAGGCGTATCAAGACCGCCCAGGCCGTTGGCGACGAAATCACCCGCGAAGTTGCCGGCAGCATCGAATTCGGCGACGGCGTTTGCGTTCGCCCCACCTGCAACACAGACGAGCAGATGGCCGTTCGGCTTGAAAACCATCCCCCTGGGATCAGCCATGATGTTTGGGTTAGCACCGCCGGCGGGCGCAAATGTCCCCAGGAAGTGGCCATCCAGATCGTAGCGCTGCACCACATCCACGCTGTCGTCCGACACCAGGATGCTCTGCTGGTCCCAGTTGAGGATGGCAGCGCCGGGAGCCGGCAGATTGACGGGATCGGACGGAATGAAGTCGGGATCGATCAGGTTGCCGCGCTGAGGATCGAACGCCATGATCCGGTGGTTCGCCGAATCCGGCACTAGCAGCAGGCCCACGCTTGCCAGCATGCTTCGAGCGGGGTCCGCCAGGCCGCACTCGATCACGCCGTCCCCGTTGACGTCGGCATCCGGCTGACCGCAGCCACAAACTCCCGGGTCGTGTTTGATGAAGCTCGTCGGGCAGCCGTCGCAGCCGTCCCCGAACCCATCGCCGTCGGTGTCGATCTGCCCGGGGTTAAAAATGGTCGGGCAGTTGTCATCGGTGTCAGGAATGCCATCGAAGTCCTGGTCGGAATAGACCACGCCGTTGACCAGCAGTACGAAGCGGTAGTCGTCGTCCGCCACCGGGGTCCACCCCCCATCTATCACACCGATATAGTAGGTTCCGGCGCCCTGGGTGGTGATCGCTCCGGCAGCGTTGGCCTTGGCAGAGGCGTTATTGTCACCGGTGGCGAGCACGGTGAGGCCGTCGGTGTCCCCGATGTACAAATCCGCATCCGTGATGAATCCATCGCCGCCCGGATCCTTATCCATGATCACCACGACCGTGGCGTCGACTGGCGCGGTAAACTTGAAGAAATCGACGTCACCGCTGCCAGGTATGACCGAGCCCTCCATGATCGGCCGGTTAATGACGTTGGCCGTGGCGGCAGTGTTATTGCCCTCCGCTTCGGTCCCGACGTCAGCCTGGTCGACCACCGCTTGGTATAAACTGTACGGCGTAATCTGGAGGGTGAGGCCCCCTCGAATGACTCGGAAGTAGACATTCCCCGCCTGGGGGACGACAGCGCCGGCCACAGCCGAGCTTTGCCCCGGGCCGTCGTTGTCGTTGAACGCGATGACGGTCGCCCCGTCGTTGGCGAAGACATGTAATATGGAGTCCTTGCCGGTCGAGGAGCCGCTGGTGTCCACGTACGCGAAGACCTGATTGCCGACCTTGGCATTCTCGAAGACCCAGAAGTCCGCATCCGTCATCGCTGAGATGTCGCCTGTCCCCGCTTCATGCAGTCGGATCTGGTTGGCCTGTCCCACGGTGTCGTTCGGCTCCGTCTCCGGGCAGGTCGGCCCTATCGTCGGCAGGAGGAGCAACAGACAGCTCAGGGCTCCAACCACCGCCACATTACGTGAGCGCACACGCAGTATTCCGCCCATGACATTCTTCTGACCGGGCATACCGGTTCTCCTTTTCTTCACTGTCCGGCGCCGCGCCGAAGCATGCGTCGCCATCGGCAGCGGGCTTCAGCCGGCGCAAGGTCGCGTAGCCTCAATCATCCGGTCTCATCGCCGGCGTTTCATCCAGCCAAAACCAAGCAGCGTCAACGGTACGGCGAAAGGCATACCCGGGGAACAGCCGCAGGAACCCGACGAGCCCGCCGGCGGGGGCGGACAGGCATCGCCGATGCCGTCGCTGTTTGAATCGGCCTGGTCGGCGTTAGGGGAGCCCGGACAGTTGTCCGTGCAATCGGGTACGCCGTCACCATCCGTGTCCGTATCCGCCACGCCGCAACCGCACAGCCCGGGAGCGGTCTTGTTCGCGTCGTTGGGGCAACCGTCGAAACTGTCGCTCACGCCGTCGCCGTCAGCGTCCTGCACGGCATGCTCGATCAGCCCCAGATCAGCGACCCCGCTGAGCTTGGTGTCAACGATGCGGCCGGCGCGATCCATCTCGTATACCCCGCCGCTCATCATGGTCCCGGTACCGACCCGACACGTGGTCGTGATCAGCAAGTTGCCGTTGCCCAGTTCGCAGATCCCTCGGAATCCGGCTACCGATGCGGGTGAAAGTCGGGCGACGCGTGTGCCCCCGGACAGGTACTCCAGGATACCCCGCTCTGCATGGGTAACAGAGCTCAACCCGTCGGCGATGAGGAGATGGCTGTCGGCCGTCTCAACGATCTGTGCAGGAGCGTCGATGCCGGCCGTGGTCGGATCGAGGTAGCCGAGGTGCGCGCCGACGGAATCATACTGGTGCACCACGCCGCTGGCCTGCCCGCTCACCAGCACACGGCCGTCAGCTCGGAGGTGTACATCAAGTGGATCCTCCAGCCCTCCGCGACCGTTGGCGATGAAGTTGCCTACGAAGTGGCCCGCCGTGTCGAATTTGGCGACCGCCTCCGCGTTCGCTCCGCCGCGAACACAAACGACCAAGTGGCCGTTCGGGCGCATCGCCAGACCGGCCGGCTGAGTCATGATGGCCGGGTTGGCCCCGCCCGCCGGGGCGAAGGCCCCCAGGAAATGGCCGTCCAGATCATAGCGTTGCACGACATTCGCCGTGCTGTCCGAGACGAGAATGCTGTTTTGGTCCGGCCCCAGAATGGCAGCAAAGGGAGCAGGCAGGTTGACCGGGTCGGCGGGCACGAAGGCAGGGTCAACCAGGTTGCCGCTTCGCGGATCGAAGGCCATGACCCGATGGTTGGAGGCGTCGGGGACCAGCAGTAGACCAACGCCGGAGAGCAGGCTGCGCGCGGGATCAGCCAGGCTGCAATCGATCGTACCGTCTCCGTTGATGTCGACATCCGGCTGGCTGCACCCACAGACGCCCAGAGCCTGTTTGATGATGCTCGCCGGACAACCGTCGCAGGCGTCCCCGAAGCCGTCGCCGTCGCTGTCGGTCTGGCCGGGGTTGGACATCATCGGGCAGTTGTCGTCAGTGTCGGGCACTCCGTCGGAATCCGTGTCGGAATAGGCCACGCCGTTGACCAGCACGACGATGTTGTAGTCACTGTCAAGAGCCGGTGGTTCTCCGCCATGCATTATGGCGACGAAATACGTGCCGGTGGCGCCCACGGTCACCGCGCCTGCGGCGTTGGCGTTTCCGAGGCCGGAGTCATCGCCGTGCGCGAGGGCACCGCCGTCGGTATCCACAATGAACAGGGTAGTATCCGTGAGAATGCCATCCCTGTCCGGGTCCTCATCCACGATGGCCGCGATGGTCGCTCCGGCCGGGGCCGTGAACTTGAAGTAGTCCAAGTCAAAGTCCCCGTTCACCGTATTCCCGGACATGATAGGCCGAGTGATCACATTCGCCGCGAGGAATGAGTCGTTGTCCTCCGACTCGTGGCCGATGGCCGCTGGGCTAAGTACCGCCTGGTAGAGGCTGTATGGTGTGATCTGGACGGCATCCATCGCTCCCCTGATGCGGTAGAAGACATTGCCGGCCTGCGGAACTACCGCGCCGGCTACGGCTGAACTGAGGTCGGGGCCATCATCATAGTCAGTCTGGATGAGGGTCCCGTCATGGGCAAATACCTGCAGGGTGGAATCCCTGCTGGCTGAAGAAGCCTGGGTATCAACATAAGCGTAGACGAGATTGCCGGGCGCGACGTTTTCCAACACCCAGAAGTCCGTGTCCGCGAGCGGAGAAATATCGCCCTGGCCGGATTCGTACAATCGAATCTGGTTCGCTTGCCCGACGGTGTTGTTCGGTTCAGTCTCCTCGCAGACCGGCGCCATCGTCGGCAGGAAGAGGAGCAAGACGCCAAGGGCTGCCAGCGTGGTGGCTTTCGGCGCTTGGGCGGGCCCATCTGCTGACGATCTGGCGTCGGACATGACGGTTCTCCTTTCTCCCGCCGAAGCGGCGGTCTCCGCAATGCCGGGACGGCTTGCACAGGAGCAGCCGTTTGGGAAAGGCTATGAGGCCGACTGCCCTCCATGGGCGTTGTTGATGATGCGCGAGGTCCAGCGTTATTGTACGCTGTCGAGGGAATTGAAAGAAAGGGGATTCACTCCATCTTTCGATCGTCCGCGGGGCACCGGCGGCGAAACTCCTTTCGCCACACAACGCACTGCCTGGGGCAGCAAGGGCGGCTTGTCTGCGATCGGCGGTTTGAACCGGGCTTCCGATTTATCAGACCTCAACCTGCAAGCGAACTCTGGCGATCTACCTGATCCAGGCGAAAACAGCCTGGCGGGTCGGTGCTCCTGGCCCCGCGAGCGGCATCAGTCATCGGTTTCCCGTTCGTTGGCAGATTCCTCACAACGGATGGGAGGCCGATCGAGATTGGGGGCTGGCTGTAAACCGGTGCATCGTCTGGCAAGCCAGGCTTGTACAAAACCGAGGGACCGACGAGAGACGGATACATGGCCCCGCCGCCGGCGCGTAAGACCGCATCCGCCCCTGCCGCGCGTGCGGCTTGTCGGAAGTAACTCTCAGCAATCGGTCGATCGAAAAGCATGAGCGGCGTCCAGACTTCTCCGGTCACGTCCCCGATGATTTCGCATTCATAATCCAGAAAGCCACGACGCGCATCATGCAGCCAGAAGACGGGAACGTCGGCAGGAGAGCACCCAGCGAGCTCGAGCAACGAACGGTCGGAGAGGGTCAGGTTGGTGTAGAACTCTCGTTGCACGGGATCAACCGGAGCGGGCTCGTTCTTTTCCCGGGCAGCGATAATGCCCCGAGCATCGGGCACAGCCTGAGCATATTGCGTGGCCCAGAAGCGCGCACAACCGCCCGGCAAGGACATTGCCACAGAAATAGTGATGATTCTGCTGCATGGGACTCTGTGGCGGGGCATCGCCGACACAGTACTCACTCCTGCATCAGAGTCGAGCTTCGGCACGAATCTGGGGGAGAGCCCATCCCCTGATTCCGGTATTGTCGTACTAGCAGCATCCTTGGTACAGGGGATCGGACTCTGTTGACCGTCTTCAGGGGCCGACGTGCGGCTTTCGGCGGGTGGGTTATCATGTCTGCGGCAAGTTGCCCAAGCTCGCACAGACGGCCGACCAGGAGGTCGGCCGCTACCGTCGGGGCCACTTGCCCGCGCCGCGTCGGCCGCGGTTCGCCGAGAGCAAGGGGTGTCAGGCATGGAGCCCGTCGAGTTCACCAGTCGTCGCCGGGTGGAAACAGCGCTTAACCATCAGGAGCCCGACCGGGTGCCGTTCGACCTGGGCGGTTCCATCCTGACCGGCATTCACGAGCAGGCTTACCGCCGGCTGCGCCGGTATCTGGGTCTGCCGGAAGTGCCAATCGAGATCGAGGACACGATGCAGCAGCTCGCCTGTGTGCATGAGGACGTGAAGCAGCGGTTGGGCGTGGACGTCTATGGCCTGAACCCGGGCCCGCCGCGCGGGTGGAGCATGCCGCGCTGGAGCGAGGGCGGCTACGACAAGGTGCGGGACGAATGGGGGATCGAGTGGTGGAAACCGCAGCAGGGGGGCTTTTACTTTGACATGCGCCGGCACCCCCTCGCTGCGGCGCAGAGCCCGGCGGACCTGTCGGGCGTGTCCTGGCCTGATCCGCTCGACGCCGGCCGGTTTGACGGGCTGGCGGCGCGGGCCGACGAGCTGATGAATCAGCGGCAAGTGGGTTATATCCTCGGCCGCAACGCACCCGGCATCTTCGAGATCGCGCTGTGGACGCGAGGGAGCGAGCAGTACTACCGCGACATGCTGAAGAACCGCCCGCTGGCGGAGGCCATCCTCGACCGGGTGCTGGAGATCAAGATGAAGTATTGGGCGCGGGCGCTGGAGACGGTCGGCCGGAACGTGATGATGATCTCCGAGGCGGACGACCTGTGCGGGCAGGACGGACCGCTGATCTCGACGCGGCTGTACCGCGAGATGCTGAAGCCGAGGCATACCAAGCTGTTCTCCTTCATCCGCAAGCAGGCGGCCGTGCCGGTAGGGATCTTTTTTCACTGCTGCGGCGCCGTTGCGTCGCTGATCCCGGACCTGATCGAGTCGGGCGTGGATGTCCTCAACCCGGTGCAGGTGAGCGCGGCGGGGATGGACACCCGCGAGCTGAAGCGGCGGTTCGGCCGGGACCTGACGTTTTACGGCGGCGGGGTGGACACCCAGCGGGTGCTGCCACGCGGCACGCCGGCCGAGGTCCGCGACGAGGTCCGCCGGCGGATCGAGGACCTGGCCCCCGGCGGCGGCTTCATATTCAACACCGTGCACAACATCCAGGCGGACGTACCGCCGGAGAACATCGTGGCGATGTGGGAGGCGGTGCGGGAATTCGGGTCGTACAAGTGAGCCTCGCCGGCGCGGGCGGCTTGGGCGGGGGGAGCGGGGGTGGTCCACCACTGACGGCGCGAGGTCGCCTCGTCCGCTCTCCGAGCGGAAGAAAAGGGGGGCGGCCGCCAACCAGGGGCGTCTTGCTCCGCTCGTACGCCCCTGGCAACCGTCGTGCGCCCTCCGGACGATGGGCCATGGGCCGCTGTGGCGGGCGTACGGCCTGACGTGCTGCGGGGCGGCTGGGCGGGTTGTCGGGCGGGCGGTAGAAACGCGCGCAAATCGCGGCAATCCGTGGCAACTCCAGCGAGCTGTCAGCCTTTAGCTGTCTGCTATTAGCCAGGGAAGCAGTTTCGGGGGAGGCTGGTTCGGCGGCGAGGTGGAGACGCCGAACTTGGAGGGGTCGGACCGCCCGGCACGGCGTGCAGGCCGCGCAAGAAAAAAAAGTGCAACCAGACGCAACCACGCGCAACTTATTATCGTTTTGGGCCGATGGAGGAGGCAGCGCGGGGGGAGGTGCTCCACTTGGAAGACGGCTGTCGGCATCGGCATCTCCATGTTCAGGCGAAAGGGGACGCTGGGCGCGCGCAGCGCTCGTTCCGCGTTGACACGGCGTGGTCGCGGCGGCCCAATCACTCTGTCCTAACCATACCCTAACTTACAATGGAAGGCAAGTGGAAAATCCGAAAACCGGAAGCCGGCGATCAAGATCGAGGTTTTGACGTAAAAATCGGACTCAGGGGCGTTCGGGAGCATTTGCGGAGTTGGGGCTGTTCAGGGCCGGCGAGTGGCGCGGCGGGCGGATCGCATGGGCGGCTTCAGGGCGGGGCTCGCGCAGAGACGCGGAGGCCATCAAGGGGGAAGAGCGAAGGGGAGGAGATGGAGGATGGAAAGAGACCGGCGTGCCAGACGGGGGGATGCCGTAACGACCGACCGGGAAGGCGGCCTTCACTCGCGTGAGGGGTTCTGATGGGAGCGACCTGGTCCGGTTTGCGGCGCTGTGGTGGGCGTGGCGTTTAGCCCGATTCAGGTACTTCCGTTTAATCCTGGCCATGCCGCACGCCCAGCAGTCGACCTTCCAGCGGCGCGCGTCCACCGGCCCCCGGGATTGCGTACAGCAAGCGTAGGATCGGCGCTGAAGATATGGTACAATGTCACTTCTGGAGGCTTGCAATTCCAGGTCGCGATGACCGCCCGGGATACTGAGGCGAGGCCGCTCAAATCTGACGGCGGTGATCGCGGCGCCCGCCGGAGCATGACGTGCGCCGGCGGCGCGGAGGAGCAGTCGAAGCATTCCGCGTCAGTCAGACCGCCACGGGAAGGAGTCATATCATGAAAGCATCGTCTCGATGGATGATGTGCGGGTTGGTGGTGTTCGCGCTCGTCGGGGCTGCGGCCCGGCCGGCGGCGGGGCAGGAATGGGCCTGGCGATCGCTGGGGGACGGCATAGACGACTTTGGCTATGTGTGGGCCCTGACGGTTTACGACAACGAGCTGATCGTAGGGGGCCAATTCTGGAGCGTCGATGGCATATCCTGCCACCACATTGCCCGCTGGAACGGAAGCGCATGGCAGCCGCTGGGGTCGGGGATGGAGTGCTATGTGTACGCCCTTGCGCCCTATTCCGGTGGGCTGGTCGCAGGGGGCACCTTCGTGGCTGCGGGCGGCGTTCCATGCAATTACATTGCGAAATGGAACGGCTCGAGTTGGGCACCGCTGGGCAGTGGTACAGACTGGTACGTTGACGCACTAACTGTCTACAACGGCGAACTGATCGTGGGGGGCTGTTTCACCAACGCGGGCGGCGTTCAGTGCCGCCACATCGCTCGCTGGAACGGCAGTGTCTGGCGACCGTTGGGATCGGGGATGTACGGCACTGTGCGGAGCTTGGCGGTCTACAACGGCGAACTGGTCGCGGGGGGCGATTTCACCACCGCCGGCGATGTGACCTGCAATTACATCGCTTGCTGGAACGGCAGCGCTTGGCGGCCGTTGGGGTCGGGCATGGACGACTATGTGCAATCGGTAAAGACGTACAACAACACGCTGATTGCCGGCGGGGGATTCACGACCGCTGGAGGCGTGACGTGCAACCAGATCGCCCGCTGGAACGGCGGCGCATGGCAGAGCCTGGGGTCAGGGATGGGCGGCGAAAGCGTCTTATCCTTGGCGGTCTACGGCAGCAGCCTGGTCGCAGGGGGCTATTTCACGACAGCCGGCGGTGTGGCCTGCAACTACATCGCGAAGTGGACCGGTATGAGCTGGTCGCCGCTGAGCACTGGAACGGATGGTCCGGTCTACGCTATGACCCCTTACAACGGCGAACTGATGGCGGGCGGCTACTTCTGGCATGCCGGCGGTGTGGTGTGCAACAGCGTCGCCGGCTGGAAGATGGTGAACGGCGCATGCTGTTACGGCGACGGGAGTTGCCATGTTCTGGTACCGGCGCAGTGTGAAGCGGCCGGCGGCACTTATCTCGGCAACTGGACGGTATGCGACCCGAATCCATGCCCTCTCATCAAGGGCGATGTGAACTGCGATCACGCGGTGGACGTGGATGACGTTCCCTACTTCGTCGAGGCCCTGATCGGCAGGTACACGGGCTGCGACATCTATCTGGCGGACATGGACGTGTCCGGCACCATCGACGGACAGGACATCCAACTGTTTGTCAACGCCGTGCTGGCGGATTAGCGTATCGCAATGCCCGATGGTAAGGCTGCTCCTGGTGAGAGCATAGCGGTTCACGATTGCACGCGGCGGCCGCATCCCCGACCGCCCGGTGGGCCGTTCTCGCCGCCTCGGCCGAGCAGGAGCTTGGCCGCTACCAAGGAGACATCGCAACCAACTGTGGACCGCTCTAGAAGATCTTCTCTTCCTCGTGCAGCAGGCGGACGAGTTCTTTGGCGGCCTCCGGCGGTTCGCCTTTGACTAGGCGGCCCGGCGGTCGCGGCGGCGGCGGTGCGAATTCGCCCATCCAGGTGGGGGCGGCCTGGCGTCCGAGGTCGGCGGCGCTGAAGCCCAGCGCGGCGGCGTTCTTCACATCCACCGGCTTCTTCTTGGCCTTCATCAGGCCCGGCAGCGACGGATAGCGGGCCTCGCACAGGCCCTTGTCGCACAGCAATATGGCCGGCAGCTTTACCTCGACTACCTCCTCGGCGCCTTCGATCCGGCGGCGCACGGCCGCTGACTTGAAATCCGGGGCCCAGTTGATCGCCACGACCGTGCCGACGTGCGGCCAGCCCAGGCACTCCGCCAGGGCCGGTCCGGCCTGCCCGCTGTCATAGTCGATGGCCTGCTTGCCGCCCAGGATGAGCTCGAAGCCCAGGTCCTTGATCGCCTTGGCGATCACGCGGGCGGTGGTCAGCTCGTCCAGCCCGACGAACAGGTCGTCGCACAGATGAGTGGCGTTGTCCACGCCCATGGCGTAGGCAGTTCGCAGAACCTCCACGGCGGCGGCCGGGCCGAGGGTCAAAGCCGTGATCTCCGCCTTGGCCGCGGGGTTCTTCTCCTTGAACTGCAGCGCCGCCTCGACGGCGAACTCGCAGAAGGGGTTCATCACGAACTTCACCCCGGCGGGGTCGATGCCGCTGCCGTCGGGCTTGACCTTGATGTTGGCCGTGGAATCAGGGACGTGCTTGACCAGAACCAGGACTTTCATGGATCACCTATGCAGAATCCCACAGGTTGAGTTTGTGCGTCGAGGACGCACCCTACTACTACAACGCTACGAGGACGGTCCGCGATGATGGCCGGACGCCTGAAGGCAGTGGAGAAACCCGTTGAAACGGGTTCCCGCGCAAAGCGCAACAGGGGGGTGCGAACGGGGGCGCCCGACCAGCCGTAAAACGGCTGGCCTGAGGCCCTTCGGGAAAGGCCGTTACAAGCGGCCTGTTTGGCATCGCAGCGTTGTAGTGCTGCTTTCATTCTTCACCATCATCGTGCGAACAACGCATCCGCCAACTCGGCAATCCCTTTGCCATGCGACGCCACTGTCTTGACCACCGGTCGCTTCGTGCCGAGCGTATCGCGGATCTGCGATTGCAGGCGGTCGGCGCCCGGCAGGTCCGCCTTGTTGATCACGAAGAGATCGGCCACCTCGGTGATGCCGGCCTTGGCCAATTGCAGGTCATCGCCGGCGCCGGGCATCATGACCAAAATCAGCGGCCGGGCCCACTGCCGCACGGCGATGTCGCTTTGCCCGGCCCCGACCGTTTCGACAATGAGCACGTCGATTTTCGCATTCGTCAAAGCCTGGATCATCGTGCCGGTGGACGGAGCGAGGCCGCCGAGTTGTCCGCGGCTGGCCGACGATCGCAGGAAAATACGCCCCTCTTCCGCGGCCAGGGTCATGCGGGCGCGATCGCCGAGCAGGGCCCCGCCCGTGATGGGGCTGGCGGGGTCGACGGCGATGACCGCCACTTCCTTGCCGCGGCCACTCAGCTCTTTCGCCAACCGGCCGATCAGCGTGCTCTTGCCGACGCCTGGGGCGCCGGTGACACCGATGATGAGCGTCTCGCCGCCCACCGGGGCCAGATGTCTGCTGACCTCGGCGGCAGGCGGCTCGCTCTCGACCCAGGTCAGCATCTGCCCCAGGGCCGTGCGGTCGCCGCGGCCCGCTGCGGTCGCCCAACCCTCCAACGCTCCCTTTTTCCAGGCAGCCTGCCGGGCCTGGCGGACCTGTTCGCCGATCTTCTTCACGGAGTCGATGATGTGTTCCAGCGAATCCTCCGGTTCGAAGACTCCCGCCACCCCGGCTTCTTTCATGACCGGGACATCCTCGTGGGGAATGATGCCGCCGATGACGACGGGCATATCGGCGCGACCGCGCTTGCGCAATTCGTCCATCAGGATCGGCACGAGGGTCAGATGGGCGGCGCTGTGAAAGCTGGCCCCGCAGACATCCACGTCTTCCTCGACCGCGGCCTTGGCCGTGCCCGAGGGTGTCTGCCACAGGCCGGTATAGATGACTTCCATTCCCGCGTCGCGAAAGGTCTTCGCCAGGACTTTGACGCCTCGATCGTGGCCGTCGAGGCCGATCTTGGCGAGTAAAACCCGAATCGGTGCTTGCTTCATGCTGCTATCGGTTTCCTGATAACGTACGTCAACGCTCCTCTGGTCCGCATCGCGGCAGTCGCACAAACGAGCCGCATATTCTGCCGGAAAAGGCCGTCCGCGCCAAGGAGCGGGCCGATCCGTTGCAATCCCGGGACGATTTGAGTATGCTGCCGGGCCGAATCGGGGAAGTGGGCTTCCTCAGTCATGTCTAGCAGCAAATAAGGAGAAGGACAATGAAACGATTGATGTGTGCCGGTCTGCTCTTGGTGTGCGGGTCGCTCGCATCCGGTCAACCTGCGCAGGATGCGAGCCAGGTCCTTCGCGACGCCTGCCCGGATGTGCAGTTCTTCGCCGACGCAGGGCATGCTCAGGTATGCGGAACGAGCCTCAGCAACGGCCTTTCGGCCGAGCAGAGCGCCGAAAACTTCGTCCACGCCTCCAGTGACATGTTCGGTGTGCCCGCCGCGGAGTTGCAGCCGGGCAATGCGTTCGACGCCCAGCACGTGCAGCCGCTGCTCTACGACGAGACCACCGGCGTCTACAAGGCCACGATGGTCAGCTACAGGCAGTACAAGGATGGCATCCCGGTGTACGGCGCCGATGTGCGGATGCTGGTCGTGAACGAGCCGCCCTTTCCGCTGGTCCTGGCTAATTCGACGCTCTGCGATCTGAGCGACTTCACCGTTCCCCAGGCTGCGAATGTCGATGTGGGAGCCGCGTACGCCGCGGCGCTGGCCTTCGAGCCCGGCCTGAACAACTTCGGCCCGTCCGAGGTGGTGGTCTGGCCCGACCTGGACAACAAGCCGCACGCCCCGCAGTTGGCCATCACTTTCGTGGCCTCGGGCGTCTCCTCCAACGACGAGCCGAAGATGTGGCGTTTCGTGTGCTCCGCCGCGACCGGCGAAATCCTGCACACCGAAAACATGATTCTCTTCACCGACGTGAGTGGCAACGTCAGCGGCCTGGCCACGACCATTCCGAAGGCCGAGCAGTGCAATCCCGAGGTGTCGACGCCCATGCGGTATGCCACGGTCAGCATCTCGGGCGGCTCCTCCGTCTATGCGGACGCCAACGGCAACTTCACGATCCCCAACAGCGGCACTTCCGCCGTCACCGTGCAGTCGCCGATGGGCGGGCGTTACTTCACCATGAGCACGGCTTCCGGCAGCCTGGAAACCCTGTCGATGTCCGTGACGCCGCCCGGGCCGGCCAATTTCACGCATAACGCCGCCAACAACAGCGAGAACATCCGGGCCCAGGTGAACGCCTACGTCCAGGCCAACATTGTCCGTGACTGGGTACTGGTGCAGAACCCGTCCTACCCGACGATCTACACGCAGACCGGCTTCGGCCTGAACGTCATGCTCACCGGCGGCTACTGCCCCGGCAACGCCTGGTATGACGGCAGCTCGCTCAACTTCTGCCTAGCCGCCTCGGGCTACGGCGACACGGCATTCTCGAACGTCGTGCATCACGAGTACGGCCACCACGTCGTGGCGTGCGGAGGCAGCGGGCAGGATCAATACGGTGAGGGTGTCGGCGATTGCCTTGCCGTGCTGCTGTCGGATGATCCTCAGCTCGGCATCGGGTTTTACACCAGCGATTGCACCAACGGCATCCGCAACGCCAACAACACCATGCAGTATCCATGCACCAGCGACATTCACACTTGCGCCCAGTTGCTCTCCGGGTGCATCTGGAGCACGCGGAACGCCTTGGTTTCGGGCGGTCACTCCGACTATCTGACGGTCCTTGCGAAGTTGATGGTCAACAGCGTGCCGTTGCACGGATCCAGCGGCTCGATCACCCCGGCCATTGGCACGACCTTCGTCTCGCTGGACAACACCTATTACGGCGGGGCCCACGTCGATCACATCCAGACCGGATTCGGGGCTCACAACATGATGCCCGCCGCTCCGCCGGCCAACGACGCCTGCGCCAACGCCATCGCCGCCTGCCCCGGCACGGTCTACACCGGCAGCACCAGCAGCGCCAGCGTGGACGGCTCCGCCAGTTGCGGCAGCTCCAGCAGCACGCCGGATGTCTGGTACAAGTACACGCCCGGTACCAGCGGCAGCGCCACCTTCAGCCTGTGCGGCACCGGCACGACTTACGACTCCGTGCTCTCCGTCCACACCGGTTGCCCAGGCACCTCGTCCAACCAGATCGGCTGCGACGATGACGGCTGCGGCACCTCCGGCGGACCGTCGTCGGTCACGGCGAGCGTAACGGCCGGGACCACTTACTACATCCGGATATCGGGATGGAGCAGCAGGACCGGCGCGTACTCGCTCTCGATCACGGGACCGGCCTGCGGCGGCGGAACGACGTACACGCTGACCACGGCGGTCAGCCCGGCCGGCGCGGGCAGCATCACGCTCAATCCGTCGGGCGGGACGTATCCCTCGGGCACGGTGGTGACGGTGACGGCCAATGCCGGCAGCGGCTACGTTTTCTCCAACTGGACCGGTGACTTGAGCGGCTCGACCAACCCGACCACCATCACCATGAACGGCAACAAATCGGTGACGGCCGTGTTCACGGCCGCCCCCACCTACACGCTGACCACGGCGGTCAGTCCGGCCGGCTCGGGCACCATTACGCTCAACCCGCCGGGCGGGACATATGCCGCGGGCACGGTGGTGACGGTGACGGCCAACGCCGGCAGCGGCTACGCGTTCAGCCAGTGGACCGGCGATCTAACCGGCTCGACCAACCCCACGACCATCACCATGAACAGTAACAAGTCGGTGACGGCCGTGTTCACCACCTCGGGTGAAAGCGTCAGGTACGAGTGGCTCATGGATACCAATCCGGGCTGGACCAAGAGCCCCAATACCACTGCCAACAAGTGGGCCTGGGGCATTCCGACGGGCGGCGGCGGCCAGCACGGCTATCATGACCCGACCTCCGGCCACACGGGCACGCGGGTGATGGGATACAACCTGAGCGGCGACTACGCCAACAATCTCGCCCAGCACCACATCACGACCGGAGCCATCAACTGCACCGGCCTGACTAATTGCAAGCTGCGCTTCTGGCGATGGCTGGGCGTGGAGCAGCCGGCCTACGACCACGCTTACGTGCGGGTGAGCAACAACGGCAGCACCTGGACGACGGTCTGGCAGAACACCGCCGAGGTGGCGGACAGCGGCTGGGTGCAGGTTGAGTACAACATCTCATCGGTGGCCGACAACAAGCCCACCGTCTACATCCGCTGGACCATGGGCACTACCGACAGCTCATGGCAGTACTGCGGCTGGAACATCGACGATGTGCAGATCGTGGCGACGGGTGCGCTGTACATGACCGACGGCAGCGAGCTGCAAGCTGAGGCTGTCTCGCGGTCGGCGGCGGTTCTCGAAGGGGAGGAGGAGGAGTAGCCTACTGCACTTGATTACGGCGGACGCAATTGCCCGCCGCGGAACAGGAGGCCGCGGCGGGCATTCTTATGCACCCTGTTTCATCGCCGTGCGCGCCCCCCACCGATCCGAACCTCCCCGACATCCGGATAGCGAGCAATCAGCGGCCGAGGACGCGAGTCCTCGCGGCGCCTGCTTACTTCAAGGGCTCGGTCCTGGCTCCGACTACGGGATCGGCCACGCGGCGCGTCACCTTGCCGACTGACATGAGCCGGTCCACGCGTGTGACCTCAAGCTCGCCGCCCTCCTGATCCTGCGAGCCGATGATCTGGCCCGCCTGGTTGCGAACGGGCGGACCGGGGTTCGCCCCTGGTATCACAGCAAGAGCCGAGCATCCTTCGCGGAAACGCTCGCCACTCTTCGCAGCGAAAGTGTCCGCGAGATGGTTTTGTCACTGAGCCTGTCCGGCCAGGAGTGCGGAAAAGTCGTCGATACCCTCAAACTGACCGTGCGACAGGCTGCGTGAACTGCGAAAGTCGAACGTAGACCTACCGAAATCAGGCGAAGCAGCCTTGAACGTTGCGGAAGCGTTTCCTCCTTCTTCGACATTAACGACCGTAGCTGGTCTGTCGCGCGAAATCACGACCGCTGTTGCAGCGTTAAAGGTCAACCCTCTCAGCGGGGCGTTCCGGGCTCAGGCGACAGTTGCTCGAGGCGCCGCGTGCTCGCGCTGTAATATTCGCAAAGGGCCTCTATTCGCGTCCAAGACGTGCAGGCTCTCCTTCCTACAAGCTGCCCTTTTGCAGATTTCTGCAGTCGACCTTGGTGCACGATGATGGCCGCCACAAGGCGCCACTCGGGAAACCCATCGGAAACCCATCGGCCTCCATGAACCCACGGCATCCAGAATAGCGTTTCCAGGCCGTCCGGGCTATGGGGTAAACACCCCAATTTCGCCGGACAGCAGAGTCCAGCTCACGGTGATAACGGGGTTGGCCAGGCATCTGACCCCAGCCGTTCCTTTTCGAATTGCGCAACTTCTCAGCCTGTGGTACCAGTAGCGCGCGGCCCGCCTGCTCGGCTTCGTGCTATTCGAGTTCTTCGTGGTTCACAAGCGCCACTGACTGCTTACTGCTGGTCGCTGGCAGCTCTACCGTGCTTACCTGTGCCCGGCTTTCCCCACGAACTCGTCGCCGCGGAAGGTCGTGCCGAGGTAGGCCTCGCGGACCGTCGGGTTGTTGACCAGCTCATGGGGGCTGCCCTCCGCGATCACCCGGCCCTCGTGAATGATGTAACTGCGGTCGGTCACTTCCAGCGTCTGGCGGACGTTGTGGTCCGTCAGCAGGAACGACAGGCCGAGCTCACGCTGCAGATGGGTGATCTCACGCTGGAGGTCCTGCACGGCGATCGGGTCCACGCCGCTGAACGGCTCGTCCAAGAGGATGATGGCGGGCTGGGTGATCAGGGCTCGGGCGATCTCCAGCTTTCGCCGTTCTCCGCCGGAAAGCGTCCTGGCTTCCTGCTTGGCGTTGCGCAGCAGGCCGAACTGCTCCATGAGCTCTTGTGCTCGGCGCTTCCGCTCGGCGGAGGTCAGGCCGCGGATGAGCTCCAGTATGGCCAGGAGATTCCGCTCCACGGTCAGTCGTACGAAGACGCTGTTCTCTTGCGAGAGGTAGCCGATGCCCTTCTGTGCGCGGCGATACATAGGCAAGGTGGTGACATCCTCGCCGTTCAGCAGTACCGCGCCCCCCTCGGGCCGGATCATGCCGATGGTGATTCGGAAACTGGTGGTCTTGCCGGCGCCGTTGCGGCCCAGCAGGCCCACGATCTCGCCGCGTTCGACGTGGAAGTTCACCCGGTCGACCACGACGCGGCCGCTGTAGGCCTTGATAAGCTCCCTGGCGTCCAGCAACGGTCTTGATTGGATCATAGGACTACGCCATCTGGTGTATTATGGGCTTGTTGACAACCTGTTTACGAGCAGTGCGGCATTCTACAGAACGTCGCATTGCCTGTCATCGCTCGCCGAGCCGCCCAAGCTACGGTTTTCCCCGTTCTGAGCCCGGTGTCCCGTCGCTGCGGCGCTATGTAACATCAATTAAACAAATAAGTTATGGAATTCACTCCACAATTGGTACATTTAGGTGAGGCCATAGGGGGGCCGTTGATCTTTCAGGTCCCAGGCACTTCTTTGGGTTGCCCCTCCGATCCATAGGGATGATCCCAGGGGCTGTGGATAAAAGCAAGATTAATGTGCTGTCTGAGGTCCGGTTTAGGCGTGGGTTGGGTCGCCGGAAGGTTCGACTTCAGCGGATGATACGCATCCTGCCGACGTTCGGAATCGCCGCCGGCGTGCCTGCCGAGAACTTGATTCCACTCGGCCAATAGACGAAGAACGCCCGCCCGATCATCTGGTCTCCGGGCACGGTTCCATACTGATACCGGTCATGGCCCTGACGCGCCTTGAGCGCCGGGCACACTTCCCACCACAGCCGCCCGTCCTTGCTTTGGGGGCTGTTGTCGCCGCAGCAGAAGTAGTCGGGTGGATCGTCGCGCAGGAGGATAGGGTTGTGCTCGGTGCCCCATGCCGGGTATCCGGCGAATGGGCTGATCTCCTTCGTGCGTTTGCTGGCTTCCTTTGGAAACAGCTCTGAGCGGTAGTACACGTCGCGATGTACGGCCAAGTGGCGGATTTCCAGGGGCAGTTTGCGGGCTCCGATCGCCACGTGCGCCCCACTGCGGGACTCGTCCGGATTCTGGGAGGTCCGCAGGAGCTTCCCGATGTCCGGGGTGTATTCCGCGTCGGTGGTGGCGACAACCTCCTCACCGTCGATCATGAGGGCGACGCGGTAGTCCACGTTCTCGAACTCGATCGTCACCGGTCGGTCGAACCGCAGAGGATCAACCTTGGCTGTCCTCAATTCGCGGAAGCCGATGCTCTTCTCGCCGGTTCGATCCATCGTGCCGGAACGTTCCAGGCGGGCCTCGCCGTCGGCATTGATCCGGGCGCGGAACGTGTCCGCACCCTTCTGAAGCGACAGGATGAGCTCGCCCTCGTTGCCACGCGGAAACAGAACGAATTGGAGGCGAACGTCGCCCACGTTACGGGGAGGAGACAGCTCCCGGATGTCCAACTCTTTGTTATAGCCGTAGTTATCTTGGATGGGTTTGCCCTTGAGATCGAGCCATCGCTCCTGATCATCCCGGGGATCGAACCGGACCAGCGGGGTCGAGGCATTCCAGGCGGAATCGGCGCCGTCCTCGCGCGGTCGCCAGACGGGCGGATCACAGGCCTCCACATCGTGCATCACAGTGGGGTCCGGCTGATAGTCGTGATCGTAGTGAATCAGCCACAGCGAGCTCTGGGCCACCGGCGTCTTCCGCTGAATGGTCAGAACCTTCGCCAACGCCTGTTCCTGCTCGTCGGTCAACCGTTTGCCATGGGGGTTGTTCAGGGGTGGCGGCTCGGACAGGGCCTCACGGATATCCTGGCGGACCTCCGAGATCGGAGCCGTATATATATCTCCGTCGATGATCTCCAGCACTTCGCCGGGCAGGCCCAGCAACCGCTTTATGAAGTTCTGGTCGCCGTCTTCCGGGTCTTTGAAAACCACTACGTCCCATCGGTGGGGACCGAGGGTCTTGCCTCCGATGTCATAGGGCCATTTCAGGACCAGGATGCGGTCGCCCGACTCTGGAATATTGGCCGGCTCGCTGTGCCGGGCCATCGGGCTCCTGGCGTCATCACGCCAGCCACAGTTGGGGCAGCGTACCCGGCCATGATTGAGCGGGATGCCTTCGATGAGCCCCCAAGCGAACGGATAACCGCATGCCTCGCACCGAGACTGCACGTGCTGGCCGTACAGGCCCGGCGCCATGGAGCCCGTCGGTATGACGAATGCCTCGACGACGAAGGCCCTGAAGACAAAGGCGAGGATGAAGGCGATGATTATGGCCTCGATTGTGTCGCGAATGCCCTCGGATTGAGGCGCAGGATCGACGGTCGCGGAGCTCCCGCCGAAAGCCTGTCCGGGTTGCTGAGGGGGCGGGGTCGAGGGCTTGAGTTGTGTTGGCATCAGGAGAATAACTCTAAGGTCGCTGAATCACCAAGATGTAGGACGATACAAGTGGAAAGAGGTTCGGTCAAATTATGGCTATCGATCATCGGATTTCCTGAGCCCCCTGGAGGGATCGCATTCGCCGGGGCGCGGGTAAGATGAACGCTGCGTTCCGGTGCAGGCCGCCGGTCGCAGGCGGAAAAACCCAAACTGATGGGTGATCGCTCTACAGTCCATATCGTCGTCAATCCCGTGGCGGGGAGAATCGTCGGCGGTCCCGGCAGTCCGGGCGGTCGGGCGGTCGCGGTCCTGTGCCGCCGCATTCAGCAGGCCGGACTCAAGGTCAGCCTGACGGAAACGCGCCGCCGTGGGGATGCACTGGCTGTCGCGGCCAAGTGCTGCGAGCAGGGTGCTCATTCGCTGGTCGTGGTCGGAGGGGACGGGACCGTCAACGAGGTTGTCAGCGGCTTGACCACTGGCCGAGTGCCGATTCTGGTGGTTCCCAGCGGCACCGAGAACATCCTGGCGAAGTACCTGGGCATCCGGCTCGATGGTGACTTGCTCTGGCGGATCATGGTGAGCGGCCGTACTGTCGGGCTGGATATCGCCGAGCTGGTGAGCTCCGCCGGCGCCGGGGCTGACGAGGCATCCAGCCCCTCTCGCCGGCCGTTCCTCCTCGTGGGCGGGGTCGGCTTCGATGCCAGGATCGCACACGACGTGGGTCGTCGGCGGCAGGAGCTCATGCACCTGAATGGCGGACACATCTCCTATTGGACTTATTTTGGACCGGGCTTGCGTGCGCTGTGGCAGTATCATCCCCCGCTTCTATCGGTGGAGGTGGACGGCCGGCGGTTTTACAGGGGCCCCGCGCAGGTGTTGGTGGGCAATGTACCACGATACGCGATGGGTCTGCGGCCGGCCTACCGCGCCAGGCCCGATGACGGCTTGCTGGACGTGTGCATTTTCGAGCTTCGCCGGCGGGTTTCGGTGCTGCGGCACCTCGCGAATCTGCTGCTGCGGCGGCATATGAAGACCACCGGTGTGCACTATTCTCAGGGCCGCCACATCAGGGTTTTTGCTGAGACAGGGTCTGTGCCCGTTCAAGTGGACGGCGATGCCGCCGGATGGCTGCCCGCGGAGTTTGCGGTGACTGGGAGGCAGGTGAGGTTTCTGGTGCCGGAGGGTTTTCGGATGGAGACAGGCGTCACGGAGGGGGACGATTTGAGGGCCAAGCGATGAGCCAAGCCGGATATTCCAGAACGCCGGGCATCGCGGCGGCGTTGTCGTTGTTTGCTGGGTTCTCGATCGCCGCAGCATTTGGGCAATCGACAAGGCAGCCCGCCTTTCCGCCTGCGTCGCAACCGGGGGTCGAGAAGCCCTTGGCAGTTGCGACGACACGGTCAGCCGACGAATTGCCTGAGGTTTCGTTCGAGGATCTGGTCTTGCTGGTCAAAACCGCCCGGCGGGCGTTTGAAGACAAAGTAGCCGCGTTGCCTGAGCATGAGGCCAGGTATCGCCCTCCAGCCCTGGCAGGCATCAAAGGGGTCATCCACCTGACGCTGCGTCTGCACGGCGCAGCCCTGGTGGAAGCCGAGAGCCGCGAAATGGACATCGTGGACGCAGCCGTGGCGGGAGGGACGCTGCTGGGGCAGGCGGCCTTGGACAAAAAGGTCAGGATTCGTGATGGCGGTGGTGAGTTTGGCCTGGAGTTCGAGTGGTTGGGACCCCGTGAGATGGTTAACGCCGGGTTTGTCGAGGAGGGGCGATGGTCGGACGATCTGTTGCACTCGTTCGAACCGGCGGTGGAGGGGATCGGAGTCGAATTCCACGGTAAGCGCGGCTGGACACGCCCCGGTCAGGTGATTTCGTCGGACTATACGCCGGACTTGGCGTTGCAGGCGGCTGAGTCGGCCATCGGTTTGATGCACGCCGATAAACTTCGTTTCGCCAAAGAGATACGATATTTCAGATTCCGGTCCTACCACCTGTGGCAATTGTCCCAAGCAGCACTTCCAACAGTGTTGACGCGAGGAGCCGCAGTGGTAGCGGCGGAGGCTGTGTCGGCCCAGTCGCTCGATGCGGCCATCAACCGTATGGGCAACTATCTGCATTACCGCCAGAACCGAGACGGCTTCTTCTCGCACGAGTATTTGCCCTCCGGCGACCGGTACGGAGAAGGCAACTCCGCCCCGGTGCAGATGGAGGCGTTGTATGGCCTGTCCGTGTATGCAGCCTGGTCCGGACGGCCTGAGGTCATTGCCGACGTGAAGAAGGTCATCGGGAAGTGCTCGGCTTACCTCCAACCACTATCGGTGGTGGCGGGCATCACCGACAAAGGCCAAGCGCAGCTGGTTCTGGCCGGCCTTGTGCTGGCCTTTCCAGGGCACGAGAACTACCTCGAAATCACATCGAAGCTGCTGCTCGCCGCACTCGAAGTCCGCCCGTACTGGGGCATGGCCCGCCCGGTGCGAGAATGGGCTACGACTCAGCCCGAGACGACAAGTGCTCCCGCCAGTGCTCCGACGACCACACGGCCCGCCGATCTGTCGGCGGAGGTATGCATGGATGGCGTGGTCCGGGCGCTGTTGGCGTGCCAGGGCGAAGGTGGGGGGCTGGAGATGGCCTTCCAACCGCGAAAGGAGAAAGACCAGGAGGATGTGGCGGCCGGAGGATGGGCCTTGTTGGCCCTGGCAACAGCAGGGGACTGGCACGGCAGCGCTGGCGGCGCCGCCGCGGGGACCCTTGTGCCGATCGAGCAGGCCATGGAGCGGGCGTTGCCACACTACCAGAGCATCTGCAGGGAACCGATGGAGCCGCAGGCGGCAGCCGTGCTGGCGCGAGGACTGGCGGCGGCTTATGTGCGCACGAAGGATGCGCGAGCCAGCGACACGGCGTTCCAGATCATCGACGAACTCGCGAAGCTCCAGGTCAATGCGAAGAACTGCCCCTGGCCCGAACTGTCTGGTGCAATTAATGCGCGGGAAGCCGGCTCCATCGGCATCGATACGGCCGACTACCTGGCGGCGTTGGCGGATGGTGTGGCGCTGGCGGAGAGAATCGGCGACAAGGAACGGGCCCGGCGATATCGCGAAGTGGTTCAGGCGGCGGTCCGATTCATCATGCAGTTGGAGGTGCGTGAAGAGGGGTGCTATTACATCCGCAGCCCGCGCGATGCACTGGGCGGCGTGCGTGCTTCCCTCTGGGACAACCGTATTCGCGCGGACTATTGCGCGGAGGCGCTGTGCAGTTTGATGCGAGCCCGGCAAGTCTTGTACGGCCCTCCGGAACGCCATGTTGACGCGCCCTCCCGATGATTGAAGAGGCGCGGTAAAGGCGCCGGCGCGGCGGAAAATGCTCGCCGCGAACACAATTTCTGAAAAGATTTTTTGCCGGCCGGCGAGCGGCGCGATTGCCAGGGTTGAGAGTCGCGCTTCGTGCCTGCTTGGCACGTTCATCACACGAAAAATCGGCTGAGCGGAAGGCGCACTTCTCGCCGATAACAGGGGCGAAGAAATGCAGGTCTCGTTGATTAAATCGGGCAGGATGCCCGGACTACGGAGCGAGGAGAATCACGCAACTCCGGCTCCTGGTGAGGCTCAGGATGAGCGAAGCCCCTGGCACTACCCCAACCCCCGCAGACCAGCCGCCCGCCCAAGCGACACCGGTACCGGCCGAGAAGCAGGCTGAGGTCGCGGCGGTCGGCGAGGTCGACGAGTTTCTGCCGGCGACGGAGCCGACAGGGGGCGGGCGGTGGCAGATTCCGCTGTTGTTCCTGGGGTTGGTCCTGCTGGGGGGTGGCCTTCATCGGATTGTGGCGGGATACCGCCCGGTCACATTCGAGGAGGAGGTTTCGCGAGTCGCGCGTCTGCACGAAGCCGGCATGCTGCTTCGGGCGAACGCGTACCTCGTGGATTTATTGAAAGAGGAGAAACGACCGCCGGAGCAGCGGGCGGAGTTGCACCGGCTCCTGGCGCGAACGGTGTACCGGGCCGAGTCCGCCCGGGAGGAGCATCCCCGGCAGAACACCAAGTCCATACTGCATAATTTTCAGATGGCCCGCCGCGGCGGCGCCGAGCTGGGCGCCGATGACTGGACCGCTCTCGGCGAAGCATATACCTGGTCCGACAATGAAACCGAGGCGGTGGCCGCTTTTCGAGAAGCGCTGCGAGAGCATCCCGACCGGCCCGATCGGATCCGTCGGAAGCTTGTGGAGCTTCAGTCGCGGTCGGTCGCGGATCTCTCACCTGAGTCTCTGGCCGATCTCGATTCGATTCTCAACGGCGAGTCCGAGTCGGCGGGCGGGCAGGATCAGCCGCAGCCGAAACCTTCGCCCGCGTCGCCGGGCAACTACCTCTGGGCCCTGGAATACAAGGTCGAGTGGCTGCTCGATCAGGGCAATACGGCGCCGGCCAGGGATCTGGTCGAGGCGGCAAAAGAGCGGCTGAGCGGCACGGGCGAGTTGCTGGCCCTTTCATACCTTGATGCCGTATGCCTCCATCGCGAAGGCCGGCCGATGGAGGCTGAGACCGTTCTTCGATCTCTGTTGAACGAGTGGACCGCCCACGACACGTTGTGGGCCAAAGCCAATCTGCTGCTGGGTCGCTTGCAGCAGGCCGACGACCGACCGCAGGCGGCGCTGTCGTTTTACGATGAAGTCATGCGATCCTTCGTCACGGGAGAGATCCACGACGCCTGCGTCCTGGGTCGGGCAGAGTGTCTGGCGGCGCTTCGGGAATATGAGGAATCGCTGGCCGCGTTCACGGCGCTGAAGGACCTGATCCCCGCGAAGGGACATCATCGTTACCTGGACCGGGACGCCGTGCGAACCACGATCACGACGCTCGGCGAATCTCTCCTGCAGCAGGGGCGCCTGGCGCTGAGCGTGCAGTACATGGAGTTGGCGGCGGCGATGACCGATTCGTCGGCCACGGAGCTTCGGGCTCGCTACCTATCGCGGATTGCCGATTCCCTCACTCGGATGGGGCGGGCGGCCAAGGCGGAGCCCGGCGGACCGGCCCAAGACCGCGCCGAAGAGTTGTTCGCCAAAGCGGGCGAGATGTACGTTTCGCTGGCCGACCTGCAGACCGCGAATGAGGAGGCGTCGGCGCGAGCCCTGGAATCGGCGGCGCAGGCTTTCGATGCCGCGGGCTTGACCGACCGGCAGATCGAGGTGCTGTCCCGATTTGCGCGGGAGCATCTGGGTCACAATCGCCGGGTCACCGCATTATACCGCCTGGGCTGCGCCTATCAGTCGCAGCAGCGCTATCGCGAGGCAGTTGCCGCTTACGATGAGGCCATCACTTCGTATCCGCGACTGCCCGACGCGTTGAATTCCATGGTGCCGATGGCGGAATGCCTGATCGCGATGGGCGGGGAGAACGCCCAGCGCGGCGTCAGCCTGCTGACCGACATCGTGGATGACCGGGGCCCGGACGCGATGTTTGCTCCGCAAGCACGAGAGTATCGCAACGCCTTGATGTGTCTCGCCGAGTATTTCACTCGGGCGAGCAACGAGGAGGTCCCCGATCATTTCGAAAAGGCGGTGGCCCGGCTGGAGGAAGCGATCGCGCACTATCCCGACGACCCGCAGATGCCCAGGCTGAATTTCCTTCTGGCTGACTCGTATCGTCGCAGCGGGCAGTTGCTGCGACAGGAGGCGGATGCTCTGACCAGCGAGTCGGCGCGAGATGCCGCACAGAAGGAGGCGGACCGGCGCATGCAGCGGGCCCTGGAAGCATACGGAAAGACCATTGCGGCGTTGGCCGCGCAGGACGATGCCGAGCTGACCGAGATGGAGCGGACCTATCTGCGGATGAGCTATCTCTATCGCGGCGACTGCCTGTTCGACCTGGCTCTGTATGACCAAGCGGTGGAGGCCTACCGGGAGGCGACGTGGCGGTACGAGAATCTGCCCGCGGCAGTCTCAGCGTCGACGCAGATTATCCACTGCTACTTGCGGCAGGGGCAGACGGCGGAGGCGAGTGCCGCATTGGCCCGGCTGAAGTGGCTGCTCAAGAAGATACCGGCGTCCGCCTTTGAAGCGGAAAGAGGCATGTCCTCCAAGGACTTCTGGGAGGGCATGGTGGATCGCATGGCCAGTGCCGGCTTGTACTGAGGGCAAGCCCGGCTCGAGAGCGACAGTCGTCGAAATCGGCTTCGAGGTGCGTGATGGTCGAGCAGACAAGCGAGGCGAACGACGTATCGCGGCTGTTGGAGCTGCTGGAGCGGCAGCGGCTCTTGTATCGTCGCCTGCGGCTTCTGACTGAGCGGCAGCGGGCTCTGGTGATCCAGGACGATGCCCAGGCCCTGCTCACGCTGCTGGCCGATCGCCAGAAACTTGTGGATGAACTGATGAAGCTGAACGCTGAGTTGACCACGTATCGCCAGAACTGGACGAACGTGTACGGGGCGCTCGAGGAGCCGCTGCGCAAGCGAATAGCGGAGCTGCTCGAGGAGGCCAACGCCTCGTTGGGCGTGATCCTGCAAAGCGACAGCCGCGACTCGGCGACGCTTTCGGCCCGGCGGCAGGAAATCGCCGACCGGATGACCGCGGCGGACTCAGGCAGCCGCGCAGGCGCCGCCTACGCGGCGGCGGGCTCATACGTGCCCGCCGGGATCACGGACGCGAGGGCATGAGGATGCAGACGGCCCAGCCATCCGACTTCATTCCCGAGCTTTCCCCGGAGACGCTTCGGCTGGCCGGGGGATCGGTGGCTTCGTGCGTGTCCGTCAACGAGGCCGCGGTTTCGCGGCTTGCGGAACGACAGGTCCTGTTCACCGAGCGAGAGCGGGAATTGGGCGCCATCATCACGGCGTACAACGACGTCACCGACCGGCTGAAGACCGCCCATGAGCGGTTGGGCGAAGAGGTGGCCCGTTTGCGGGAAGAGCTGCGACAGAAGAACGCGGAGCTGCGGCGGCGAGAGCGGCTGGCCGCTCTCGGAGAGATGGCCGCGGGCCTGGCGCACGAGGTGCGCAACCCGCTGGGCGGCATCGCTCTGTATGCCTCGATGCTCGAAGGCCAGCTTGCCGATCGTCCCGCGTCGCGGACGGCGGCGACGAGGATATCGCAGGGCGTCCGGGCATTGGACCGGCTGGTCGGCGAGATACTCGATTTTGCGCAGGAACATCGGGTCGATCTGCGAACGTGCAGGCTGGCGGAGGTGCTGGCGGAGGTCGGACACAGCATCCGAC
The DNA here is from genome assembly GCA_035542775.1 of Phycisphaerae bacterium. Lineage (GTDB taxonomy): Bacteria > Planctomycetota > Phycisphaerae > UBA1845 > UTPLA1 > DATKKX01. Next base: position 38,116 of record DATKKX010000035.1, read on the forward strand.
CGTGGGCCGCCGAGCACGTGGTCGATGTGGCGATCGAGCCGGCGGCGCTGGAGGTGGAGGCTTATTGCGATCCTCTGCGGCTCCAGCGGGTGCTGCTGAACCTGGTGATGAACGGCATTCAGGCGGTCGGTGAGGGCGGCCACGTGTGGCTCTCGGCGGCAGCGCGACCAGACGGCCGCGGCGTCGAGATCGAGGTGTGCGACGATGGGCCCGGCATTCCGCCGGAGAACCTGGACCGCATTTTCAATCCGTTTTTCACGACTCGGGCCACGGGCACGGGATTGGGGCTGGCCATCGTGCACCGCATCGTGGAAGCCCATGGCGGCGTCATTCGAGCGAGCAACCGGCCTGAAGGCGGCGCGAGGTTCGTGATTCGGCTGCCCTCGGCGCCGGATGGTGACCGCGAGGGCGGCCCGGAGTAGAGCGGGAATACGGCGTCGGCCCGCTGAGAGTCGGCCGACGGTGAAACAACATCAGAGTGTCACGCGACTGGCTGCGGGAGTCGAAGGGATTACGGTTCGCGGGGCAGATCGGGCGAATATCGCCCAAGTGGAGTCAACGCACATGGCGCGGGTATGCATTATCGACGACAAGGACGTGATGCGAGATTCACTGACGCACATTCTGGGTGTGCAGGGGCATGAGGTGACCGCTTACGCGGATCCCCAGCATGCCTTGCAGGACATTTTCCCCTCGCGATTCGAGGTCATCGTCAGTGATCTGAAGATGCCGAGCATGGACGGCATTGAGCTGCTTCGCCACCTGCGGGGCCGTGGGGTGGAGACGCCCTTTGTCCTGATGACCGCCTATGCCAGCGTGCCGACGGCGGTGGAGGCGATGAAGCTGGGGGCCTTCGACTACATCCAGAAACCCTTCGAGGCGGATGCGATCGCCATGGTCGTTGAGCGGGCCGCCGCCATGGCCCGGCTGCGCGGCGAGAACGAGGCCTTGCGGGTGTCGTTGAGCGACCTGCAGGGCGAGACCCAGCTCATCGGGTCGAGCCGCACGATGAAGCACGTGCGGGCCCAGATCGAGCGGGTGGCCAAGAGTCAGGCGACCGTCCTGATCCAGGGCGAGAGCGGGACCGGCAAGGAGCTGGTGGCGCGTGCCATCCATGCAGCTTCGCCCCGGGCTGCCGGAGCGATGATGTGCCTGAACTGCGCCGCCCTTTCCGCCACGCTGCTGGAAAGCGAGCTGTTCGGACATGAGCGCGGGGCCTTCACCGGCGCGGACAAGCTGCGGAAGGGGCGCTTCGAGCTGGCCGCGGGCGGGACGCTGCTTCTGGACGAAATCAGCGAGGTGCCGCTGCCGGTGCAGGCCAAGCTGCTTCGCGTCCTTCAGGAGCGGGAGTTCGAGCGCGTGGGGAGCAGCGTGACGCTGCGGGCCGACGTTCGCGTGATCGTCACGACCAACCGCGATCTGGCCGACTGGGTCTCGCGGAGGCGGTTCCGCGAGGACCTTTTCTTCCGCGTGAGTGTCCTGCCCGTGACACTGCCCCCGCTGCGCGACCGCCGCGAGGACATTCCCGAGCTGGTGGAGCACTTCGTCGGGCGGATCGTGCGGCGCGAGGGCACGGCCCCGAAGAAGATGACCGCCCGGGCCTTGCAGGTGATGGAGACGTATCACTGGCCGGGCAACGTCCGCGAATTGCAGAACGTCTGCGAGCGGGCGGTGGTGCTGTGCCAGGACGAGGAGATGGATGCGCCGCTGATCGAACCGTGGCTGGGAACGGAGACCAAGCTGGAAGGCGCCAATCGTCCGATGCGGCCGGGGCACATGATGGAGGACATGGAGCGGGCGTTGATCGAGCAGACCCTGGTGCGTTTCAACGGCCATCGCGAGAAGACCGCCAAGGCGCTCGGAATCGGCGTGCGGACTTTGGGCATGAAGCTCAAGGCCTGGCGCGAGGAAGCCGCCGCCGCGGCGCAGCAGGAGGCCCTGCAGCAGAACCAGCGCCGCGCGGGATGACGGCCGGGCAGGCGCACTAGTTGCGCGAGGCGGCAGGAATTGCCGCCGCCTCGCAGCAGGTTCGGATAAAGAGGGAGTTTGGACCGCTGGGGAGCCGTGCCCCCGGTGGCATGGACCTTGCCTTCAGATGCTTGCTCGGGCGACGCTGCGCCCGGGCCGCAGGAGTGGTGCTGCCGTGTCGTTGTTCGACGTGCCCAACAGTACGCCGGTTTCGATGCTGGAGAAGACGCTGGCCTTCACCGAGGCCCGCAACCGCATGCTGGCGGAAAACGTGGCCAATATCCTTACGCCGGGCTATCGAACCAAGCAACTGGACGTCTCCGCCTTCCAAAAGGCCCTTCAGAATGCTTCGGACAAGCGGGCCAAGCAGGGCGGGGCGTTTGAATTGGAGCCGACCAAGGAAGCTCACGTGGATGCAGGCGGCATGCTGGAGGTGACTCCGAGCGAAGAGCCGCCGGAGAACCTGCTCTTTCAGGACGGCACCAACGCGAGGATTGAGCGGCAGATGGCCATGCTGGCGGAGAACACCATGATGAATCAGGCCACCACCAGCCTCCTGCAGCAGTATTACAGGACTGTCAGTGAAGCCATTCGCGGACGGGCCCAGTAAGCCGTCGGTCTGGCCGGATAGAGGTGAAATATCATGTTCGGCGCGTTGGACATCAGCACTTCGGGACTCGTCGCCCAGCGTGTCAATCTCGACAACATCGCGGGGAACATCGCGAACGCGCTGACCACGCGGCGCACCGACGGCAAGCCCGGGCCGTATCTGCGGCGCGTGGCCTTGCTGGCCAGCGGCGACGGGAAAGGCGGTCCGGGCGTTCATGTGCAGAGCGTCGTCGAGGACACGCAGAGCAAGCCGCGTCTGGTCAAAGACCCGGGCAACCCGGACGCGGATGCCAAGGGAATGGTCGCCTATCCCAACGTGGACATGTCCACGGAGATGATTGACGCGATCGTGGCCACCCGGGCTTACGAGGCCAACATCACGGCGGTGGATGCGACCAAGACGGTATTGGCGAGCACGCTGCGGATTCTGGCGTGACGGGATACGAGGCAGGAAGCCGGCCTGGTGGGAACTGTAAAGACGGAGCGAGTTGCTGATGGCTGATCCAACGATTAACAGCGCCCTGACTTCCCTGCAGGGGATTTCGCCGCTCACGACTTCCTCGCCGGCGAGCAAGACGACGGCGGCGCCCGGCAAGGACTTCAAGGATTACCTCCTGCAGAGCCTGGAGAAAGTGAACCAGTTGCAGACCGAGGCCGATGCCGGCGTGCAAAAACTCATGACCGGCCAGACTGACAACGTGGCGGAGGTCTTCACGGCGACCCGCAAAG